>DASZGW010000154.1:0-14814 GCA_035938475.1 Candidatus Udaeobacter sp. | reverse complement strand
CCAGATCGTGCCTTATCAGGCCGCCGGCCCACTCTCAGCCAAGCTCCTCAAGAACGGCACGCTGAAGACGTACAAGGACTACCCGCACGGCATGATCACGACGCAAGCCGACGTCATCAATGCCGACCTGCTCGCGTTCATCAAATCCTAGGGCAGCAAACCGAGAGCACATGAAGGCGTTGCGATTTCACAAATTTGGTCTGCCTTCGGTTCTCGCGATTGAAGAAGTTCCGCGGCCCGAGCCGCACGGTGGAGAAGCATTCGTTCAGGTCCAAGCGGCGGCAATAAATCCGAGCGACGTAAAAAACGTGTCCGGTTATTTCCCGGCGACAACTTTGCCGCGAACTCCCGGCCGTGATTTCGCGGGAATTGTGGTTACAGGGAAGAAATATGAAGGCGAAGAGGTCTGGGGCAGCGGTCCGGGTCTTGGCACCACGCGCGATGGCGCGCAGGCTGAATATGTTGTGGTGTCCGAGGAAGCCGTTTCTCCCAAACCACGTACCTTGAGCTTCGAACAAGCGGCAGCCATCGGCATTCCGTTTATTACCGCATGGTGCGCGGTGGTCGATGCCGCACAGCTTGATCCGGGAGAAACAATCTTGATTGTTGGGGCTACCGGCGCGGTGGGCCAGGCGGCTACGCAAATTGCCAACTGGCAAAAGGCGCGCGTACTCGCAGCGGTTCGCTCCTCCAATCCTGTTCCCGGGGCTGCTGCCGTGATTAACACTAGGACGGAAGATTTGCGCGCCCACGTTTTTGAACTAACCGACAACAAAGGTGCTGATGCAGTCTTCGACACAGTCGGCGGGGCGATGTTTGAGCCCTCTCTGCGTTGTTTGCGAGTCGGTGGCCGCCAAATCGCAATCACAAGCACAGGCGAACGGCGCGTCTGTTTTAACCTTATTGATTTCTATCACAACCTCTCAAGGTTGGTCGGCGTCGACACGATGAAGTTGACGCCGCGCGATGTCGCGGCAATCGCGCAGAAATTGTGTTCGGGCTTCGAAGCAGGTGCGCTTAAACCACCGGCTGTTGAAACAGTGCCGTTCGAAAACGCGATTCAAGCTTATGAACGACTTGTCACTGGTAAAACAAACACAAAACAGGTAATTACATTTTCGACCAATCAGACATACTAAACTTATCTACAAGCTCGTTTATGCCTCCATCTGATTCGTTCACTATTGTGGAAGGCCTAACGACTGTTCCAAGCCATTTCGCTCCAAAGGAAACAATGGACCACCTGGAGACTGAGATAGGTGAAAGAGGAATGAAAGTATTTGCGCGGATCGACCATGCTGCGGGCGCGGCGGAAGCAGGACTGACGTTGCGTCCAACGGAACTAATTATTTTTGGTAACGCGCGCGGCGGGACACCGCTGATGCAATCAGTCCAGACCGTCGGAATCGATCTGCCGTTGAAATTACTCGTCTGGGAAGATGCGGCGGGCAAAACTTGGATTTCGTACAACGAACCTGCGTGGATCGCACAGCGACATGGTGTAGTTAACGCAGAACCGGTTGTAAATAAGATGGCCGATCTACTCAACGCGATTTTGAGAAAGGCGGCGGACGCTGACTAACAAGGAGCACGTATGGTTACCAAAACAGGAATTGTACACCTAGCCGGGCTATTTCTTACCGAGCGGCCGAATGGCCCGATTCGGTTCGTCTATGGAGTTGCCATGATCTTAGGGATTTCCGCGCTGATCCTCGGCGTTGGATTGATCCACGCGGGTACTCAGGCGGAGACCCAACCCCATGGCAGTCAGCTAACCGCCGATTCCGATTGGTCGGAGCTCATTGCGAGCATGGACAAAATGCACATGGCTATGGAAGCAGTAAAACGATCCGGCAACAGCGATGTCGATTTTGTCAGATTGATGCTACCACATCACCAGGCTGCAATCGATATGGCGAAGACACAACTTCTGTACGGCAAAGATGCGCAAATGCGCAGACTCGCCCAGGAAATTATCACCGACCAGCAATCAGAAATTGAGTTGATGCAGCGTTGGCTGAAACAGCGAAAGCCTGCTCAGCCGACAGGAAATCAGACCCCTGCTCCTAAGTCCGGAAAGGAAAACTAAACATGAAAATGATGCGTTGGTTACTATTTCTCTGTTTACTGCCCTGCGCGTTCGCACAGCAAGCGCCCTGGGCACGGCCAGACATTCCCATCTCCAGCCACGATCGCGTTTATGCGGCCGATCAGACTTCAAATACGGTTTCGGTAATTGATCCTGCGGAAAATAAATTGCTTGGCGTGATCAGGCTCGGCGATCCGGTGCCGGGCGCGCTGAGTCCGCTGTACAAAGGGCAACTTCTGGTTCACGGAATGGGTTATTCACCCGATAGCAAGACGCTGGCTGTCGTCTCGGTTGGATCGAACTCCGTTACCTTGATCGATACCGCGACAAACAAAGTTAAAGGCGTGGTTTACGTGGGCCGGTCGCCGCATGAAGCCTTCTTCACCCCGAATGGACGCGAGTTGTGGGTGACTGTGCGCGGCGAGAATTACGTCTCAGTAATTGATCCCCAGAAAATGAAAGAAATACGGCGCATCGAACTGGCAAACGGTCCGGGTATGACCATGTTCGGGCCGGATGGCAAATATGCGTTTGTGTGTTCCAGCTTCACTCCGGAACTGGCGGTCATCGATGTGGCATCGCATAAAATCATCAAGCGAATGCCGCAAGTGAGTCCGTTTTCACCACTTATAGCTGTCACTCCGGAAAATGACGAAGTCTGGATCACGTTGAAAGACGTCGGTAAGGTGCAAATCTACAGCGCGAAGCCGCCCTTTGCTCAAAAGGCAGTGTTGGATACCGGGCCGATCACGAATCACTTGAACTTCGCAAACAACCGTAACGGAAAATTCGCATACGTGACTATTGGCGGGGCAAACGAAGTGAAGGTGTTCCGAAGAGGCGATACACCGGAATTGGTTGCAACAATCCCGACGGGAGAACTCCCGCATGGAATCTGGCCTTCGGGCGATGGTTCACGGGTTTATGTCGCATTAGAAAACGGTGAACATTGCGTTGCCATCGATACCGTAACTAACAAAGTCATCGCCAATATTCCGATCGGACAAACGACGCAGGCTTTGGTGTATGTGCCCAACGCCGTTCCTAGCGGTTCCGGCGCAGAAAATCTCATGCCGCTGGGCGCCGCTGCGAACACAGCGCGGTTGCGCTTAGAAGCAGGTGGAACTACGCTGCCGGAAGCTGAGGCATCCGTGGCAGTAAATTCACTCGGTCTACTGGACCTTGTTCAGATTGCGGCGAGGGGGCTTCCTCCCCAGGCGCAATATCAGGTTTATTTGGCGGAAGCTGATCAGTCGCCATTCGGTAAACTCGAACCCCTCGCCGTTCTGAAGACAAATCCCGATGGTGCAGGCATCGTTCAAGCGATCGGACCGCTGAAGGCGCTCGCAGGCAACGATCCAAACTCGTCCACGTCGCAACGATTTTTGATTGTTACCGACATAAAGGATTCGTCACAGGTGGTGCTGCGGCAGGCTAGGCCTTCGAGCAGCCCTGAACAGGAGTCACAATCACCATGAGCACAAGTGTTCGAAACCGCTTACCGGGCAAGATTGAGAAAATTGTTTCCGACAAAGTTGTATCAGAAGTTGTCATTCAAACCGCAGTCGGAACCGTAACATCGATTATTACAACTGGCTCAGTGAAGCGAATGAATCTCAAAGAGGGAGACACCGTCTTTGCGATAATTAAGGCCACCGAAGTCTCCGTCGAAAAGGAATAGTCCTTTGTAGATACTGCGCCGTGAAATTGTCGGGGGACAGCTGGGCGGCGAGATCATTTAGTTGGGAGCTGCTACAATCACTCGGTTCTCCGTCTCGGACGAGGGAGTGAGGATAGACTCGTAAGTAGCACCGCAAAATCCCGCTGACGCGCAATGGCTACCAAGCAAGCCGCGACGGAACGTGAAACCATGAAAATCAAACAGCTAACTACTTTAATAGTCAGTATCACATCCGTGGCGCTGAGTCCCATAACATGGGCGGCTGGCCACGGCGGCGGTGGCGGATTCGGTGGCGGTGGGTTTGGTGGCGGCGGTCACTTCGGCGGTGGCGGTTTCCACGGCGGCGGCGGCTTCCAAGCAGGTGGGTTCCATGGTGGCGGACTGGTCACAGGCGGAGCTGGCACGCGCGGCGGTGGCGTAGGCTTTGGGGCCATGCGCCCCTCGCATGGCGTTCCGAACTTTGCTGGCGCTGGATCCCGGTTCTCATCATTCGGGGGACCATCATCCAGACAGCCTGTATACGACGGACGACCCACTCGATCCATGACACGGGCGGCGCCTGATCGACAACCGAATCGTCTTGCTTCGGGCACATCTCGCGAACAAGGTGCGCGCCCGGAGGTGGCAAGGCAGTTGGCTCAGCGTTTTCCCAGCCTTAGTAAACACATCGCCGCGCAGCATAATGCGAACTGGCACAACGACTGGGACCGGCGGCATGTTCATTTTGACCATGGCCGCTTCTTTGTGTTTGTCGGCGGGTTTTGGTGCGGATTAGATGACGGTTTCTTCCCCTGGGATTACTTGCCCTATTACCCAGACGACTACTACCCGTACGATTACTACACGAACACTGATCCCAATGATTACAACGGGACCACTTATGACCTGGGCTCAGGTGATGGCGCCACGGTACAAGCTGTCCAGACGCAGCTATTCGATTTGGGCTATTACAATGGCTCTATTGACGGCGTTTTTGGCCCGACCACTCGTGATGCGGTGGCGAAGTATCAAATCGCGAATCACCTGAACGTAACCGGGAGCTTATCGCCCGATACGATCCAGTCCCTTGGCCTGGTCCAAGCAACGGCGAGTTGAACTACAATATCCGATGGTCATGAAACTAAGGCTCATTCTCGCGAGAAAACATCAACAATAATGAATTACAAAAAGTTCAACGTATGAGAATCTACAAACCAGACTTAGTCACGGCGGCCCGAAGAAAGGAACGAGGATGAAAATTGGATTTATTGGTTTGGGAATCATGGGGAGTCGCATGGCGGCGAACCTGCAGAAGCAGGGTCATTTACTAGTGGTGTTCAACCGCACGCGCGCTAAAGCAGAAGCGTTGCTTGGTCCTTGCGGAACATTCTCTGATTCCCCGGCAAAAGTTGCCGATCAAGTGGATATCCTATTTACGATGCTGGCTAACCCGGACGCAGTCGAAGAGGTGGCTTTACGTGCGAACGGTTTTCTGAATTATCTTCGACCCAATGCGCTTTGGGTCGATTGTAGTTCGGTTAACCCATCGTTTTCGAAGAAGATGGCCGCCGCAGCGGCGGCGCAGCAGATTCATTTCGTCGATGCGCCGGTGACCGGGTCCGCAGCAGTCGCTGAGCAGGGAAAACTTGTTTTCTGGATTGGCGGCGAAGATGCGGATTTAGAGGCGATTCGCTCTCTCTTGCTCTGCATGGGCAACAAGATTGTTCATGTGGGTGGTCACGGCATGGGAACTTCAATGAAAATGGTGATCAATCTGTTAATAGGTAACGCCATGGCGGCGTTCGCCGAAGGCATCGCTTTGGGCGAAGGCCTCGGAATCTCGCGCAAAGTATTGTTTGATTCATTGCTCGGCATGCCTGCGGTCGCACCATTTCTCGCGGAGAAGCGGGAGAAAATCGAAAGCGCGAACTACGAACCTGAGTTTCCGTTGCGCTGGATGCAAAAGGATCTGCATCTTGCATCAGTGAGTGCGTACGAATCCGGCGTGGCCATGCCTGTAACGAACGTAACCAAGGAGATCTATCGCCTGGCGATGCGCGGCGGACGTGGAACCGAGGATTTTTCGGCGATCTACGAGTTTGCGACAGGCGACAATGAAAAGGAACCGAAAGCTCAACCATGATAAAAACAATCTCCTATCTCGGTCTCGGCACCATGGGCAGCGGCATGGCATCCAATCTTCTGAAAGCCGGCTACAAACTTGCTGTCTGGAATCGCAGCGCTGAAAAATGTGAACCCTTCGCCAGGAAGGGCGCGCGTGTAGCCGATACTCCCGCGGCTGCCGTCCGCGAAGTCGATCTGGTAATGTACAGCTTGAGCAACGATCAAGCTGTGGAGGAAGTTGTCTTTGGCCCAAAAGGAATTTTAAGAGGAATCAGGGAAGGCCAGATCGCGATCGACATGAGCACGGTTCTTCCCGAGACGAGTTTGCAAGAACAGGAAGCCTATGCAAAGCGCGGAGTTGATTTTCTCGATGGGCCTGTCTTTGGCAGCAAACAAGAATCCGCCGATGCCAAGCTTTGGATTATGGCCGCAGGCAAGAAAGCCGTTTTCGAAAAAGTGAAACCAGTTTTGGAACATTTGGGGCAGACTGTTCATTATTTCGGCAAGAACGGAAACGCCACGGCGATGAAGCTGGTGGGGAATCTTATCGTCGCGCTCGAATTGGAAGCGCTCGCGGAAGGTTTGGTTCTGGCGCAAAAAGCGGGGCTTGACCTGACCACTGTGATGGAAGTCGTAAAAGTCGCCGACTTTCGCTCACCGCTCCTTGTGAGTAATGGCCAGAATATTTTGAAACGCAATTTTTCTCCCAGCTTTGCACTTAAGCTCATGCTCAAGGACGTGAACCTCATCGGGAAATTCAGTGAAAATCTGGAATCCCCCGCTCCGGCGCTGCGCGTTGTCCAAAAAAATCTTAAATCGGCCGTCGCGCTTGGCTTCGGACAAGAGAACGCCTCCGCCTTGATCAAGGCGCTCGAAGAAGAAGCGGGCGTCGAAGTGAAGGCTCGCTCCGTAAAATGAATAATTGGCTGGCCTGGTCGCTGCTCTCGGCACTTTTCGCAGGGGCCACTGCAGTTCTGGCGAAGATCGGTGTCGCTGGTGTCGACTCGAATTTTGCCACGGCAATTCGCACCACTGTGGTTCTTCTTTTTACCTGGATGATCGCTTCCTTTAGCTGGGTGCATTGGTCTTTCGGTAACGTTTCATTCCGCACATGGCTCTTTCTCATATTGTCGGGTTTGGCGACCGGTCTTTCGTGGCTCTGCTATTTTCGCGCATTGCAACTGGGAGAAGCCTCACGTGTTGCGCCCATGGACAAACTAAGTGTGCTTTTCGCAATTCTCTTCGCTGCCGTTGTTCTTCGCGAAACACTAACGTGGCATCAGTGGCTTGGAGGCGGACTTGTGCTGACAGGCGCGGTCATTCTGGCCGTCAAATAATGGAAGCTGCTGGATGCAAATCACATGAGAGCAACCAGTTTGCTCAGCTTAAAATTTGGAATCCTCGGCCTGGTTCATCAATTCGCGTCGGCGCTTACACTTGGCTTCGCAGCAGAACACGCCTCCGCGTTTTCAAGGCACTCGAAAGAGAGGCGGACGTCGAAGTGAAAAGGCGTATGGCGCTGAGTGAAATATCAGCTCTATAAAGCCCCGCGCTATTCGGCGGCGCGAACGGATGAAGGCGGTCGATGTTCTGGCCACAGCGCCACGACCGCGAGAGCAACGACGATTCCGACTGAGACTTCAATGAATCTATGCAAAGCGATCGCCCACGGCGCTGCGGAGCGCGGAATTAGAACGATGATGGTAAGCGTGATGCTCGCATAGCGGTATGCGGTCTTCTCCAAACGAAACGCGAATGATAACAATCCGACGAGAAAAATCGCAACCGCGTACGCCACCAGATTTGCTCTAAAGTAATTTGCCTCCAATGCTCCAGCCGACGCTCCCACGGCGGTTGCGGCGATTCGCTCGATCGAGAGCGTTACCGTCGCGCCGAGGGTTGATTGCATCACAACCAGGGTCGCGATCCCTGCCCAGTAGGCCTCGGGCATTTGCACGAGCCGCGCGATGATGACTGACGCAGTCGCAGCACCGGCTGTGCGAATGGCGTGTGTGATCGAAGGAAGGTTCTTGTCGTCCCAAGCCCAGAGTTTCATAACTGAATCATCTCCGCTGGCGATTTGGATTAGCAAGATCACAATCGATCTCGACACGCGCTCCACTCGCTTTTCTCGCAGATTCTCTATCTCGAAAGAGGGAGGATAAATCACCTCGCGAGTGGCAATGGAAAATCCTACGCACGCGCAATGGCTGGCCGTTCGTTGGGGCTGATGCTGTTTGCATGAAGACGAACGGTTATCCAATCGTTCCTGATGCGGTGGAACCATACGTTCAACTTCAGCAACAGATACACGAAGCCTTGCGCAAGGAACATCCCGAATGGGTTGAACCGAATGGCGAGTGTCCCATGTGCCAGGCTTACGAATCGCGCCTCGCAAAACTGCTCGGTCTTTCTTCCGAGAGTGAACACCGCCCCGCTGCCTGATTAATGCGATAAACCGGAGACGGGGAACGACCATGTAGGGCAACTGAGAAGGAAAAATTCCCTGGAAATGAACAAGACTGAAAGAAACACAACGAAAATGGCTGAAGGGAAAACGCACGATGAACTGGTATGACTACTTCGCTTGTTTGTTCGCCGGAATGTTTCTCGCTAACGTCGTGCCGCATTTCGTCCATGGTATTTCGGGCGACCGATTTCCAACCCCGTTCGCTAACGCTATAGGAAAAGGATTGTCCTCGCCGACGGTGAACGTGGTTTGGGCGCTGGTTAATCTAATTGTTGGCTATGTCCTGTTTCGGGTCGGAAAGGTTTCGAACGGCGGCAATCTGACATTGATTGCTTTCTTCGTCGGCATTGTCGCTATCAGCATATGGCTAAGCGTGCTGTTCGCTAAGCGAAAACCGCTTCGACAATTGGACACATCACGCCGCGACCTAATGAATAATGAGGCTACAGCTCGGCCATGACAGAATCGGATGCCGCGAAAGCCGTTGTGCGTCGAAATACCGAAGAAGTTCAAGGTAAGGGTAGGTTCGACATATTTGAGGAACTATTCGCCGACGACTTCGTCGATCACACGCCTCAGCCTAACATGAGTCCCGACAAAGCTGGTGTGCACAAGCTATACAGCTATATGCGTGAGGCGTTTCCCGACTTTCACCCAAAGATCCATTGGCAACTTGCCGACGGCGACCGGGTGATCACTTACAAGACATACTACGGAACGCATGAAGGGCCGCTTCTCGGCATCGCTCCAACTCACCGCAAGATTCACTTTGAGACCGTCGATGTGATGCGCGTTCGCGACGACAAGATCACCGACCACTGGGGTGTCGGGAATCTTTTTTCGCTGATGCAGCAACTCGGTGTCTTAAAACTCTGATTCAATTTTGGGAAACAAATATGAAAGGAACAAATGAGTAACACAAAACCGAATGGAAAAGTTGCATTCATCACTGGCGGCAATCGCGGCCTTGGCTTGGAGACCGCGCGCGAGCTCGGCAAGGGAGGCATCACTGTCGTTCTCGGGTCGCGTGATCCGAAAAAAGGTGAAGCCGCAGCTGCGAAACTTCGCGACGAAGGCATTACAGCAGAAAGTCTGGGCTTTGACGTTAACAAATCGCAGGATCATCAGAATGCTTACGATTACTTCGCGAAAAAGTACGGCCGACTGGATATTCTGGTTAACAACGCGGGCGTTTTAAAGGAGAGCCAAATTTCAGCAACCGGCTCGGGACCAAACCCTGTCAGCGCGGTATCTCCGGAAATGTTGCGCGAAACTTTCGAGACAAATTTCTTTGCGCCTGTTGCTCTAACCCAAAAACTGTTGCCGCTTATACGCAAAGCGCCGGCAGGTCGAATTGTGAATGTTTCCAGTATCCTGAGCTCTCTCACGCTTCATTCCGATCCGAACTCGCCGATCTACGCGTTCAAGACTTTCGCTTACGACGCGTCGAAAGCTGCGCTAAATTCGTTTACAATTCATCTCGCCTACGAGTTGCGCGACAACAAAATCAAAGTGAACTCCGCGCATCCCGGCTGGGTCAAGACCGAAATGGGCGGTCCAAACGCGCCGATGGAAGTTAGCGAGGGTGGAAAAACGAGTGCGCAACTTGCCACACTCGCCGACGACGGCCCGAACGGCGGGTTCTTCCATCTCGGCCAACCACTCCCCTGGTAAAACAAACGAAAGGAACACAAATGAAAAATGGAAAGCTAAACGGAAAAGTTGCGGTAGTAACTGGAGCGTCGAAAGGAATCGGCGCCGGCATCGCCAAACAGTTCGGAATTGAAGGTGCGAGCGTAGTCGTTAACTACGCGTCTTCAAAAACCGACGCGGACAAGGTTGTCGATGAAATCACCAAGCGTGGCGGGAAAGCCGTCGCGGTGCAGGGCAGCGTGGCGAAGAAGGCGGAAGTCGAAAAGCTCTTTGCCGCAACGGAGAAAACATTCGGCAAGATCGACATTCTGGTCAATAACGCCGGTGTTTACCAGTTCACACCTCTGGAAGAAATAACGGAAGAGGAATTTCATCGCGAGTTTAACACGAACGTGCTCGGTATGATGCTGGCAACGCAGGAGGCGCTGAAGCACTTTGGTCCTGAAGGCGGCAGCGTGATTAACATCGGTTCGCTTGCCAGCTCTCTGACTCCGCCAACTGCGGTGGTTTACAACGCCACGAAGGGCGCGGTGGATGCGATCACGCGCACTCTTGCGAAGGAGCTTGGACCGCGAAAAATCCGCGTCAATTCCATCAACCCCGGCATGGTAATAACGGAAGGAGCCGTAGCCGGCGGTTACACTGAAGGAGATATGCGGAAAATGTTTGAATCGCAGACACCGCTCGGCCGCGTCGGACAAACAGACGACATCGCGCCTGCCGCGGTGTTCTTCGCATCACCCGATTCAGGGTGGATTACCGGCGAAACGCTGCTTATCGCTGGAGGCCTCCGTTAGTTCGGCTCTAACCGAGCCACTAGCGGTTGCTGTTCGGGGGTGTCTTCGAACTCGCCGCCAACTATAGAATTCGGTTCGGGGATTGGTGCCCGGTGAAATCGAAAGACCATGAATGAAACTGTTCACAAGCACCTTCCCCCGCCCCTGATTCATGAGGCTAAAGGAAAACGTCATTCGGATTGGGGAGGAATGAAGCCGCGCAACTTTCTCGCCGAACTGAAGAGACGCCACGTCTACAGGGTCGCTATTGCTTACGGAGTCATCGCGTGGCTCTTGATCCAGGTTGCCACTCAAGTCTTTCCATTCTTTGAGGTTTCGAATTTTGTCGTCAGGGTCGTCGTGGCTGCTAGCGTCCTTGGTTTTCCAGTGGCGTTGATCATAGCCTGGGCTTTTGAAATGACGCCAACAGGCCTTAAACGTGCCAATGACATCGCGCCTAACGAATATGTCCCCCGGTGGAGCACACGGAAGTTTGCGGCGCTGGTTGTGAGCGTGGCGATCTTGGCAGCGGGTGTGCCGCTAGTTCACGTTCTCCGGAAGAAACCAGCCTTTCTCTCGCGGGTCAGCGCGGCTTCAGCGCTCGCTGAAAAGTCGATCGCGGTTCTGCCGCTGCTTAACGAAAGCGGCAATCCGGGCGACGAGTATTTTTCAGATGGATTGTCAGAAGAATTAATTGCCGCTTTGGCTCAAATAAAAGGACTCAAGGTAATCGGCCGGAGCTCTTCTTTCCGTTTCAAGGACAAGAAGACCGACATCAAAACCATTGGCGAAGAGCTGGGTGTAAGCACGCTGCTGGAAGGGACAGTACGCAGGCAGGGCGATCAGGTGCGGATCGTTGCCGAACTGGTTAACACCGCGGACGGAACCGAGGTGTGGTCGCGAACGTTCGACCGCGAACTAAAAGACATCTTTGCGGTCCAGGCCGAAATTGCAGAGGCTGTTGCTACGTCACTGGAGTTGACGTTGCTCGGGACAGAGGACACGTCGCCGAAGAAGACCACAACCAAGAGTATGGAAGCACACAATGCCTATCTCCAGGGCCATTTTTACCTCGAGCGCCGCAATCTCGAAGACTATCGCAAGGCAGTCGGCTTCTTCGATCAAGCGATCCGCCTCGATTCCGACTATGCTTTGGCCTATGCAGAGCGTTCCGAAGCCTGGGCTTGGATCGGCGATTTAAGTAGCGAGAAAAAGAACGAGGCTTGGAAGGCCGCAGGGAGCGATGCCGAGAAAGCCGTTGCGGTCGATCCGAATCTCGCGCAAGCGCACGCTGCGCTGGGTTGGGTTCGCTTTTTTATCGAATGGAAATTTGCCGAAGGTCTGGCCGAACTCAGGCGCGCGCAGCAGCTTTCGCCGTGGAATCCGACTGCCAGTGATCTACTGGCGCGGGTGGTGGTTTATCTTGGCCAATTTGAAGAGGCTGAGAAGCTGGCCCGACAATCAATTGAACTCGACCCCCTCGCCTACCAAGCCCGAATCAGCCTGGCCCGTGTTCTTTTCACCGAGGGAAAACTCGACGAGACCGAAGCTGCAGCTCGCAAGGCGGCGGAACTGCAGCCGGCCGCGGCGGGCAGCCATCGGTGGCAGGTATTCGTGGCGATCCAGCGCGGCGATGGTGAGGCGGCCCTGCGCGAAGCTCACCTTGAACCTAACGATGGCTACAGACATTTCGAACTCGCGCTCGCGCACTTTACGCGCGGGGACAGCCCTGCGGCAGACACGGCTTTAGCCGAGCTGATCGCCAGGGACAGAAATGTTATGGCCTATCAGGTCGCTGAGGTCTATGCGTGGCGCGGCGAAAACGACAAGGCTTTCGAGTGGCTACAAATCTCCCTGGATACTCACGACACCGGCACGGTAAGCTTTTTCATCGACCCGCTACTGCGCGGCTTGCAGCATGACCCCCGCTATAACAGTTTGCTGTCAACAATAGGTTTGCCGCCGCCGTTATGAGTGCGGAGATGAATTACTTTTGCACACCAGTCTGCTCGTGAACACTTCCGGCTCGCTGTAGCTGTTCAGACTCGCCAAAAATAACGAATAACAAGGATCTATATGAGTAAGCTCGAAAGAAAAATCGCTCTCATTACTGGTGGCAATAGCGGCATTGGGCTTGCCACGGCAAAGCAGTTTGTGAACGAAGGCGCTTATGTCTTTATCACGGGGCGCCGTGAACCGGAGTTGGCCGCGGCGGTAAAGGAGATCGGAAAAAACGTAACTGCTGTCCGAGGGGACGTGTCGAACCTTGACGACCTCGATCGTCTCTTCGCGCAAATCAAGCGGGAGAAGGGCAAGCTCGATATTGTGTTCGCGAATGCCGGTGTCGCAACCCATGCGCCCTTCGGCGAGATAACTGAGGATCATTATGACTCGATCTTCAATATTAATGTGAAGGGCCTCCTTTTCACCGTGCAGAAGGCGCTTCCACTTTTACCGGATGGCGCCTCGATCATCCTGAATGCGTCGATTGTCGCCAGCAAAGGGTTATCGTCGAATAGCGTTTATAGCGCCACAAAAGCCGCCGTCCGTTCGTTCGCGCGGACTTGGACAACTGACCTAAAAGATCGCCGCATTCGTGTAAACGCGATCAGCCCAGGGCCTATCGACACGCCGGGACTGAGTAAACTAATGGCTTCCTCCGAGGCGGGCCGACAACGTATAGCCGCGATTTGCACCATCGGTCCGCTCGGAAGACTGGGCACACCCGATGAGATTGCCAAGGCTGTGGTGTTCCTTGCATCCGACGACAGCAGTTACATCACCGGAACGGAATTGTTTGTCGATGGCGGTTTCGCACAAGTGTAGGCTGCTAGCGGACGGGTACGGCATTAACAATTGTTCGTAGACGCAAAGTGCGAATGAAGAAAACCAGTATCGTCATTGCGGAGGCGGATTTGCCGGACTCAGAGTTGCGGGTGATGGTGGGCTGGACGCTCGATCTTTTCTTCGCGCGAGACATCGAGCAGATGATTACTTTGCGCGATGTTGAAGCGCTAGGCGACATGGCGCGTCGAATTCGCACGCGCCGGACACAATTAACTTCACATGCTGCCATGTCTCCCCCCGAAGCCGGGATTCAACTCAAATGAATGCGAATTTCGTCTTTGACACGAATGTAAATTTTTGCTCTGGGAAATCCGGACCGCTTATCCGCACCTAAAAAACCATGAAAACTGCGGCAAAGGACAAACTGTTGAAGAAGTAGTCGGCTGCCAATGGCTTTTCATCGCCTCCTTGAGACCAAGGCCATGACAGCGAGCGGCAGCACATGGTGGAAAAGGGCGCTTCCTGCCGTTGCATGGTTGCGCGGTTATCAACGCAGTTGGTTCCGCTTGGATTTTGCGGCCGGCATTACGCTTGCGGCATATCTGCTTCCCGCCGCATTGGGCGATGCCTCTCTTGCTAACTTGCCGCCAGAAGCTGGTCTTTACGCTTGCTTGTTCGGCAGCCTTGTCTTTTGGATTTTTTGCGGCTCGCGATACACCGCCGTCTCCGTCACATCCGCCATCTCGCTGGTCATTGGCACGTCGCTCAGTGAAATAACGGGCGGCAACACGATGCGCTTTGGCGCACTCGCGGCCGGCACAGCGCTGCTCGTCTCACTCATCGCCTTAATTGCCTGGCTCGCGAAGGCTGGAGTCATGGTGCACTTCATTTCAGAAGCTGTTATGACCGGATTCAAGTGCGGTGTAGCACTTTTCCTTGCCAGCACGCAATTGCCGAAACTCTTCGGTTTACACGGCGCGCATGGGAGCTTTTGGGGAAACGCCGGCTTCTTCTTCAAGCACCTGAACGAGACGAACCCGACGTCGCTTCTCGTTGGAGGAATCGCTCTGGCGCTCCTCATCCTTGGAAAAATTTTCCTGAAGCACAAGCCCGTCGCGCTTTTCGTCGTAGTCGGAGGCATTATTGTCGCATCGACGCTTTCCCTAGAGGCGCGCGGCGTGAAACTCATCGGCACCGTGCCGCAGGGATTACCCCCGCTGCGACTGCCCGCCGTTTACTGGCATGATCTGAACGA
>DASZGW010000153.1:0-8285 GCA_035938475.1 Candidatus Udaeobacter sp. | reverse complement strand
TGACGTTTCAAAGGGGAAGCTAGTCACGATTGATAACTACTACGAGATCTTTAACGGCATTCTCAATCCCAAACAACTGGAGGGACTGAGACTGCTGCTCACGCCGTTCCCACAACAACAATTCAATCAGACAGATGACCGCCGTTCGGAAAAGGCGAGCCGCGGTGTGACCTGCTTTGATTGTCATGCGAACGGTGGTTCAAACGGGGCATTCCATCTCGTCGGCGATATTCGGCCGCAAGAGTTTCGACATCGGATCGAAACACCGGCATTACGCGGCGTTAACATTCAAAGGTTGTTTGGCTCGCAGCGAGCGTTGAAAACAGTCGAGGATTTCACGGAGTTCGAGCAGCGAGCAGCGTATTTCGATGGCGATCCAGTCATCGCGACGAAGAAAGGTGTGAACGTCTTGGAACGCGGCAGCCAGGTTCATTTCATGGCTGAATTTCAGGAATTGCTCGACTTTCCTCCAGCTCCAAAGTTGGCCTGGGATGGAAAACTTGATCCTAAGAAAGCCAGCGCTCAAGAACTGCACGGACAGGAAGTTTTCTTCGGCAAAGCGCAGTGTTCTTCTTGTCATACGCCTCCGCATTACACGGACAACACCATGCACAACCTGCAGGCCGACCGCTTCTACAAGCAGCACATGGTTAACGGAATGATGATGGCGTCGGACGGACCGATAAAAACTTTTCCACTACGAGGGATTAAGGACACGCCTCCCTATCTGCACGACGGCAGGCTGCTCACGCTGGAGGACACGGTAGAATATTTTAATCTCGTGCTGGATCGGAAATTGACCGAGCAGGAGAAGGCAGACGTAGTGGCCTTTATGCGAACCTTGTGAGATTTGGGGAGCGTTTTTTCCAAGGGTCGCCTATAGCTGCCGAAAACAGCCACCGGCAAGGTCCAGAAGTATGTGCTCCGCGGCAAGCCCGCGATTTCGAAGCAGTGACAGGCCTAACGATTCATGGTATAGGCGGACGATCGACAGCGGTCACATTGCCGAGTGCGAGAGGTTTGGCGACCTCCACCGGCGTGCCGTGAGTGATCACTTCCAGTTGTCGAACGCGATCAGCGACGGAGGCTATGCTGCATGAGTTTTCGGAATGAATGTTGAATGTTTAGACGCGACCCCACTTTGACAGCCGGCTTCAATTTTGAACGGCGACGATTTGAATCTGTTTTTGACAATCACCCCAATCGTTGTTTCGTAACTGCGTTCATTCAGCTGTGGTAGCTGGATAAACAAAGAAACCTAAACCAAGTCCTTTGGTAGCTTCGGCCATCGAAGGCAGGAGAATAACATGACAACTGCAATCGAAAGTGCAGAGCCGCGCTCTGCAAAATCCAGCCGCGTGCTGGAAAATCCGCCACGCGCGCGCCGAACCATGGAGGCGCTCCGCGAACTGGGGTACGACAGCTATGCGTCGATCCTCGACATCATCGACAACTGCATCGACGCGCACGCCGCGAAAATCGACATCGAAATCGGGGAGCAAAAAGGCGACATCGTTATCACGATCGACGACAATGGCACAGGCATGGACGAGGAAACCCTCATCGAAGCACTTCGCCTTGGGTCGGACACTGAACGCGAGCCCGGCGATCTTGGAAAATTCGGCATGGGATTAGTGACTGCTTCGATCGGATTATCACAACAGGTCGAAGTGTTGACCAAAGAGACTGAGGGCCGGCTGCTTTTTGGCGGCTTCGATCTCGAGCAGATCGCTGTCGAGAACCGGTTCGTGAAATGGGTAGGACCGGCGACGGGAGAACAAGTTGCATCGTTCCCTCGCGAGAAAGGTACTCGTGTGCGACTTTCGAAAACCGATCGAATCAGCAACCGCAACGCGACAACATTTGCCAATACTTTGCGACCTCGCGTGGGTCAGGTGTTTCGTAAATTCCTCAAGAGCGGAGTCAGAATGAACGTGAACGGTCGACCGGTCGAACCCATCGATCCGCTCATGCTCAGCGACCCTAAGACGCTGTTAATTCTCGACACTGAAATCGAGCTCGACGGAAAAGGCAGCGCGATCTTGCGCGTTGTCGATCTTCCGGATTTCGGGGCCGCCGGAAATAAAGCGGCCGGGATAATTCCGCAGAACTCCGGATTTTACATAGTTCGGAACAATCGCGAGATCATGGAGGCTCACACGTTCGATTTTTACAAGAAGCATCCCGACTTCTCCCATTTTCGAGCCGAGCTTTCTTTCGACGGATCTTTAGACGCCCACTTTCATACAGATGTGAAGAAGATGTCGATCCATCCATCTCAAAGCTTCCTCGACAAACTGCGACAAGCGACGCAAGCGCTAATTACGGAATCGGGACGGCAAGGACGTGCGCGCGCGAATGTTGATAAGGGCCAGATCGATCACTCGACCGCGGAAGCGAACATCACTCGCCGCGCGCCGCTCATTCCGAAGCCGAAAGCCCTAATTGAAAGACGAATGCCGCGCGGTCGAAAAGGCACACATCCGAGCGGTGATGGAGAGAAACCGCGGACGCCTCACGTTACCAATTTAAAAACGGTTTCCGGATTAAAGGTCGCTTTTAACGAGGGAGACTACGGTGAACAGAGTCCGTTTTATTTGGTGAAACAGGAGGGGCGGACAATCACGGTGACATATAACCGCGAGCACCCGTTTTGGCGTGAGTTCTTGGAACATGCTGCTGATGCAAGGGTGGTCGCTACTCTCGATTACCTCGTCTTCGCGATGGCAAATTCAGAACTGCTCGTTCCGGAGCAAGCCAATATCGTGAAAACGAACGTCAATGCGACGCTTGTCGGTTTACTCGTCTAAGCATTCACCGAAACGAAAGGAAATTATGGGCAACACACGTGCATTTGTTAGCTTCGATGCTGACAACAACAAGGATGAAAAAATCCTGTTTTGTGGTCAAACCTATTTGTCGTCTATCCCGTTTGACGTCCAAGACTGGTCTTCAAAAGAAGTGCTGCCTCAAAAGACTTGGGAGCAGACAATTGCGGATAAGATTTCAAAGTGTCATACGCTTATCGTGCTCGTAGGAAAAAAGACGAGTGGAGCTTCCGGCGTGATTAAAGAGATCGCGATGGCGGACAAACTGAATGTACCCGTCTTCGGAGTATACATTGGGGGCGCTGATAGCCTCACAGCATTACCAAGTGGTTTGCCTCGAAATCGTACAATTAAGTGGACTTGGGACGGCGTCGCTTCGGCGGTGAAGCAGATCATGGGAGAGGGAAAGAACAAATCCTAAAATGCGAAAAGCATTGATCGTTGGAATAAATGACTATCCCGGCTGCCCGCTCAAAGGGTGCGAGAATGATGCGTCTCGGATTGGCGGGTTACTAGCTCAGCACTATAACAAGAATCCGAATTTTGAGTGCCTGACTTATCTTTCTAGTAAAGAGAAGATCACGCGAGATTTCCTTCGGGGCGCGTTACGGGATTTGTTCGCCGATCCCGTCGACAGCGCGCTGTTTTACTTTGCAGGACATGGAGCAGCTACAGATCGTGGAGGAGTCCTCGTCACCATTGACTTCTCGAAAGACGACGAGGGAATCCCGATGGAAGAGGTAGTCCGATGCGCTCGCGACGGAAGCAAACACATCCGGGAGATATTTATTGTAATCGATTGTTGCCACAGCGGGTACACTGGAAAAAGTTGGATTGCTCCCGAAATTGACGTCTTACCTCAAGGCGTCTCAATCCTGACCGCAAGTTCGCCTAGCCAAGCCGCTGCAGAAAAATCGGGAGCCGGCGTTTTCACGTCGTTGGTTTGCGACGCTCTAGAAGGCGGCGCTGCTGATGTTTTAGGAAATGTTACCGCCGCACGCGTCTATGCATATCTGGATCAAACGTTAGGGGCCTGGGATCAGCGGCCGCACTTCAAAGCGAATCTTTCAAAATTGGAGACACTGCGTCTATGTGAACCTGCCGTCGCGATCGACACGCTTCGCAAAATCGTCACGATATTTCCCAAATCGGAATTTGTTTTGGACCTTTCGCCGGCCTATGAGCCGACCGAAGAGCCGCACGACGAAGAGAAAGAAGCGACTTTCGCAACGCTCCAGAAATACCGAGCGGCGCGGCTACTCGTACCTATCGGAGAAGAACACCTTTACTACGCCGCGATGAACAGTAAGGGTTGCTGTCTCACACCTCTCGGCCGCTTCTACTGGAATTTAGTGACGCGAAACAAGATATGAAGGTCGGAATTTCCGGCCATCAAGAGCTTGGGGCGCCAGCGGTCAAGAACTGGGTACGATCCCAGATGGAAGACGAGCTTAGGCGAACGATATTCGATGTAGGCATATCGTCTCTCGCGGATGGAGCAGATCAGATGTTTGCAGAGGTCATTCTGTCTCTAGGCAAGCTGTTGGAAATAGTCATTCCGTGCCGCGGATACGAATCTGCTTTTGCGCATCCCGAAGCAGCGCGCAGGTTTCGGAAGCTGCGACTGAGAGCTGTGAAATCCCATATGCTGGACTATTCGCGCCCTTCAGAAGAGGCTTTTTACCAAGCCGGCCGATACATCGTCGATGATTGCGAGCTGATGTTTTTCGTTTGGAACGGCAAGCCTGCTCAAGGCCGTGGCGGGACCGCGGATATCGTTGACTATGCGCGCCGCGTGGGACGTGAGTTTGTTTGGATCAATCCAATAAAAGCGAAGCTATCTAACGATAGGCACACATAGACCTCAATGCCCAATTTTACACGCCCAGGCAAGTGCGCGATATCGCGCTCACTAATCGACGCTTTGCTTACACCGCGAATGCCAAGCAGGCGCTCGACGAATCCGTAGAAACTAAGTTCCCGTCCGACTACGAGACCTTTGATATATTTCTGTCGTATCGGAACGCTGACTTCGAACTCGCGCTCGGCGTTTACACCGATTTGAATAAACGGGGATACAAAGATCTTTGGCCGGCTGGGCGCTTTTCGACGACGTGTCGCTCCAGTTCAATCGCGGCGATCGGATCGGATTGGTTGGAAAATGCAAGAGTTAACTCTGCTGGCGTCCATTTGCAGTCCGCTGCATGCGGCAAGAATCAGCTATGTAGCCAACGGATTTTCACATCGCGGGCCAATTGCTTGAATTCCCGGTCGCCGGTAACTAGCTCGGCGTTTTTGATCTTAGCGAGAGCAGCGGCAAAGCAGTCCGCGTACGACATTTTTCTCGTCGCTTTGAACGCAGCGGCCTGACGTACCAGCTCCAAATCATCTGCGTCCACCGGCACAAGCTCAATTTGCATTCCAGCGATCTCATGAGCCTTAGTTTCAGCCATCTCTTGTGATGCGCCGCGCAAGATCGAATAGTAAATCTCGCCCCAATTCACGACGCTCATCAGCAATTTGGGGCTTCCGCTCTCAGCTTTAATGAGAATTTTTTCGACTTCTTCGGCACCGGGCTCGTCATTAAACAAGACCATTAGCGCGTGCGCATCCAAAACCATTGTCGCCATAATTAGAGTTCTCGTTCGCGCTTTCGCTCGGCCATAAATACGTGCATCGCCTTTGTCCCTTTGAGCGATCCGCGAAGCCGGCGATAATGCTGCGCGGTCAACGGCTTGAGGACGATATGGTCGTTCTGCTTGTAAACGACAGCGCGGGTTCCCTCGTTGATTTCGAAATCTTTTCGCAGCCAACGGGGGATCACCACCTGCCCTTTTACGGTGAACATCACAGTATCCGTCTTGGATGTTAGATTCATAATCAATAGTATTACATCACACAAAAAGTAAGTCAAGCCGACCTGTTGTTGGAAAACTATGTGTTGGTTAGACCTTTTCGGTCAAGGTTGGCCTGGCGTGGCAGGCCAATCGCGCCGATTTGATCAAATTTCAGTCCTGATCCATTGACCGGCCGAAGCTCTGTGTTTACATTTCTGCCATATGGGTCAGACAATTACTTTTCGTCCGACAAAGAAACTGGCGGAGTGGATCGAGCAAACGGCAGCGCGGATCGGTGTGTCGCAGGGGCAATTGATTCGCGAACAACTGGAGCGTGCTCGCACGGCGGATCGTTCTTCAAAAAAATTCATGCGTATCGCGGGCATCATTCGTGGGGGACCTCGCGACCTGTCCACTAAGAAAGGTTTTGCAAGATAGTGTTAAGCATCGTCGACACCGGCTTTCTCGTAGCTTTCGCGGCAAGCCGCGACATGCACCATGATTGGGCGGTTGGAGTGGCCAACGAGTTAAGCGAACCCGCGCTCGCCTGCGAAGCCGTCCTCGCGGAAACGGCTTTCAAATTGAGGAGCGTTGAAGTCGTCCTCGAAATGATTGTCAGCGAGTTGGTAAAGGTCTCTTTTGATCTGAACGATCACCTGCCGCAGCTCATCGCGTTGGCCAAACGCTACGCCGACCGGCAACCTGATCTGGCCGATCTTTGTCTGATCCGGATGAGCGAGCTTTATCCGCACCACCGCGTGATCACAGCCGACAAGGATTTTCGGGTTTACCGCCGAAACAAACGCGAGGTGATTCCGCTGATCTGCCCGCCCTGAATCCGAACTCGCCACGGGACCTGCCTTCGTTGACTACGGCACGGCAGGCGAGTCCGCATGATAGGAGGTTGCGAGGTTAAGGGATTTGCGGCTGACCAGCCTTCGCACGGAGGCTACGGCTCGGCAAGCACAGCCGCCGCTACAACGCCGATTCGTGTTCATTCGTGCTTGCCGCGCCGTAGCCCTTGCAAAGGAGGGTCGATTCGTGGTTAAGGAGTTGCGCCAGGCGTTGAACGAGGGAACACTGCGCGCTTTCCGCAATGCTGACCGTTTCCCAACTTTCAAAATCTTTCGCCGGCCGCCCGCTCTTTGATGACGTGTCGCTCCAGGTCAATCGGGGCGATCGGATCGGATTGGTTGGCCCCAATGGGGCTGGCAAGTCAACCTTGTTTGCGCTCCTCCTCGGTGATGTCTCGCCCGATAAGGGAACGATCGCCATCGAGAAGAACGCAACGATCGGATTTCTTCCGCAGGAAACCGCCGCTGCCGGAGACGAAACCGTGCTTGAACTTGCACTCGCCGTTTCGCAAGAGCTGGTGCGCGCGCAGAAAGTGATCAAGGAGCACGAAGCAGCTGTAGCCGGGATCGTTGATCCCGGTGCCGACGCGGCTTATCACAATGCGCTGCATGTTTTTGACGAGCACGGCGGGTGGGAGCTCGAACCAAAAGCAAAACGGGTCCTCGCCGGACTCGCGTTTCGCGAAACTGATTTCGATCGCCCAGCGCGCGCCTTGAGTGGCGGCTGGATCATGCGCGCTCATCTCGCGCGCTTGCTCGTGATGCAGCCCGACCTTCTTCTACTCGACGAACCGACGAATCATCTCGATCTCGAATCGCTTCAATGGTTCCAGGAATATCTGCGGACTTATCCGGGCGCGATTGTCATGATCTCGCACGACCGCGAATTTTTGAACCAGCTTGTCGGCGGCATCGTCGAGATCGCGCACTCGAAACTGGTGCGTTATCGGGGCGACTGGGACAGTTATATCGAGCAGAAAGCTGCGCGCGAAGAACAGCAGCTCGCCGCTTACAAGAACCAGCAGAAAGAAATCGCGTCGCTGCAATTGTTCGCCGATCGATTTCGCGCCAAGGCAAGCAAAGCATCGCAAGCACAGAGCAAGCTGAAACAGATCGATCGCATGAAAAAAATCGCGGCTCCGGTCGCGCGCGGAAAGACTATCAAGTTCCATTTCCCGCAACCGGTGCGCAGCGGCCTGCGCGTGATCACGTTGAAAGATGTCGATCATGCTTATGGCGACCTGGTTGTTTATCGCGGATTGCAATATCATGCCGAGCGCGGTCAACGCCCCGTGCTTGTCGGCCCGAATGGCGCGGGAAAATCGACTCTTCTCAAGCTGCTCGCCGGCGTGTTGCCCGTGCAGCATGGCGTGCGCGAACTCGGACATAATGTGCGCACAGGTTATTTCTCGCAGAACCGGATCGACGTGCTCACTGCGAGCCATACCGTTCTGGACAGCGCACGCGATATGCCCAATCCCGTATCCGAACAAACCGCGCGCACTGTGCTCGGTTCTTTTTTGTTTCGCGGCGACGATGTTTTCAAGACCGTCGCGGTTTTGAGCGGTGGCGAAAAGTCGCGACTGGCTCTCGTTAGGTTGTTACTTGATCCACCCAATCTTCTGCTCATGGACGAGCCGACGACACATCTCGATGTCGGATCGATCGATGCCCTCATCGGCGCGCTCAAGCAATATCACGGGACGCTCATCTTTATTAGTCACGACGTTCATTTTATCCGCGCCATCGCTACAAGCGTTCTGCAC
>DASZGW010000152.1:0-10051 GCA_035938475.1 Candidatus Udaeobacter sp. | reverse complement strand
TTTGAGCCAGCCGGCGCTCTTCAATTCTGCCTGGCAATTGGAGCACCACGGCGCCCAAAGATGCACGACGCTGAGATCGGGTGATTTGATTGCTTCGAGAATTTTTTGCTCGGCGGGAGACTCGGCGCGGAGCGATGTTGCTGCGAGAAGCGCGCCCAAGGTCAACAAACGTAACGTCAACATGTCTAATCAGGATACTGGAGAAACGCCGCGCGCTCAAGGCGGGCGGGGCATGGGCGGCGCCGGTCTGCTCCCCACAGTTGACCTGCGCGCGGAAAACGCCTACTATGGCGTCCCGCTTCCGCGGCTCAGTTTCGCGGAAATCTTCCCCGAAGAAGTTCGGGGCTACAGCGCCTGAAGGAGGCCCAGTTAATTTTATGATTCACATGCAGGATGTAATGGCCAAGCCGATGCCGGATTTCCGGGAGGGAAGCATCGTCAAGGGACGCATTTTGGAAATTCGGCCGCGCGAAGTGTTGGTGGACGTTGGATACAAATCCGAGGGAGTCATTCCATTGGCGGAGTTTGATGATGTTGATTCCCTCGAGGTCGGCGACGAGGTGGACGTGCTTCTGGAGCGGCTCGAAAACGAAGAGGGCATGGTTGTTCTCTCGAAGGAGAAAGCCGCCTACCGCCAAAATTGGAACAAGATCGTCGGTGTGTTCGAAGGTGACGGCCTAATCAAAGGCAAGGTGAAATCGGTAGTGAAAGGCGGCCTGATGGTGAACATCGGAGTCGAGGCATTTTTGCCAGCATCCCAAATCGATGTCGTCCCACCAAAGGATTTGCAGCAATTTGTTGGCAACACGTACGATTTCAAAATCGTTAAACTCAATGACGATCGCAAGAACGTCGTACTCAGCCGGCGCGAGGTCATCGAGAAGGAGCGAAGCGAAAAACGCCTGAAATTCATGGAAGGCGTGAACGTGGGCGACCGCGTAACCGGCACAGTGAAAAACATCACTGACTTCGGCGCATTCATCGATCTCGATGGCATGGACGGCTTGTTGCACGTCACCGACATGACCTGGGGACGGCTGGGGCATCCTAACGAGTTATTGAAGGTCGGGCAGCAGTTGGAAGTCGTCGTGCTGGACATCAACAAGGAAAAAGAGCGCGTGTCGCTGGGACTTAAACAAACTCAGAAGAATCCATGGGACCAGATCGAGGAGCGTTTCCCGGCAGGCCAGCGCATTAAGGGCAAGATCACCAACCTTGTTCCCTACGGCGCGTTTGTTGAGATCGAGGAGGGCGTGGAAGGACTAATCCATGTCTCAGAGCTTTCATGGACGAAACGGATCATGCGCCCATCTGACATCCTCAGTGTTGGCCAGGAAGTGGAAGCTGTCGTGCTCGGTGTGAACAAGGAAGAACAGAAAATTTCACTGGGTCTTCGCCAGCTCGAGCAGAATCCGTGGGATGAAATCGAGAAGAAATTCACCATCGGCAGCCAGGTGAAAGGCAAGATTCGCAACATGACCGCCTATGGCGCCTTTGTGGAATTGGAAGAGGGCATCGACGGAATGATTCACGTTTCCGATTTGAGCTGGACCCGCAAGATCAATCATCCCAGTGAAGTCTTTAAGAAAGGTGATGAAGTCGAAGCCGTAGTGATCGACATCGACAAGGTAAACCAACGGATCAGCCTTGGGATCAAACAACTCACCGATGATCCCTGGAAAACAATCGATGAGAAATACAAGATCGGCGACCTGGTTAAAGGCAAGGTAACGAAGCTTGCCAGCTTTGGGGCGTTTGTGCAGCTGCAAGACGATATCGATGGCCTCGTTCACATCTCGCAATTGAGCGAAGATCACGTCGCGAAAGTAAAAGATGTTCTCAAAGTCGGCCAGGAAGTCGAAGCGCGTGTCATAAAAGTGGACAAGGTTGAGCGTCGCATTGGATTGTCGATTAAGGCCGCGAATTACACCGAGGAACAACTACGCAAGGAAGCCGAAGCGCTCGACATCCTCCGTCCCGGCGAAGACATGGTCGGCCTGGAGAAAGCATTCGCCGCAGCCGAACAGGAAGAATATCGCCCCGGCGAATCTAAGAAGGCAGAAGAAGAATCAAAGGAATCCAAGCGCGAGTCAAAGAAAGACTCGAAGAAGAAATAGGGTTCCGGGAACTGTTCGCGTAAGAGAACAGCTTCGGGTCTGCGTCAAGGCGCATAGCGCTTCCGGGCTCTAAGAAGCAAGTGAGTCAGCTGGGACCAAAAGCGGCCAGCTCGACATGATGATCATGGCTGATTATAAATCGGCAGCCCATGCCACTTAATTCTTCTCAGTCCAGGCCGCGATTACGAATAATCGCGATCGCTTTAGCATTCGCGATGGCTGGCTGCGGAAGCTCCACCATCATAGGCAAATGGCGCCTGATGGGAGGATCAAATGCAATCCTGTGGGAATTTTCGGCAAATGGCGTCGTCTTAGTCGGGGACGTGCGTGGCCGGTACAAATTCGGTGACCAGGAGCGAATCAAAATCGAGACGCCATTCGCAACGACGGTTTACCAGATGAAAATTTCCGGCGACCAGATGACACTACAAGAACCTGGTGGTTCCAAGCTTGAGTTTACGAGAATAAGGGAAACACACCACTGATCGCTGTTTCCGTAGAGCCTCGATGATGTAGCCTGGCGATAATTCTTCCCGTGCCGCGCATCCTGCAGCCAGCTGCGACGATCAAAATCTAGATCGCGCCATTTGCCTCTTTCACAAAGACGTAGTTGATCAGCGAGTCAGAATTCTGCGCTGCCGGGCGTGCGAGCAAATGGGATCACGTCGCGGATGTTTGGGACGCCAGTGATGAACATCAGCATTCGTTCGAAACCGAGACCGAAACCGGAGTGCGGAACGGTGCCGTAACGACGAAGATCGAGATACCATTTGTACTCGGCAGGGTCCATCCTGTGCCGGCGCATGTTTTCCTCGAGCATATCTAGCCGCTCTTCACGCTGACTGCCGCCGACGATTTCGCCAATTCCCGGCACGAGGAGGTCCATTGCGGTCACTGTCTTCCCGTCGGCGTTCAAACGCATGTAGAACGGTTTGATTTCCTTTGGATAATTGAAAACCGTGATCGGGCACTGGAAGTGCTTCTCCGTCAACCAGCGTTCGTGTTCCGATTGCAGGTTTAATCCGTAATCAATCGGGAACTCGAATTTCTCGCCGCTCTTTTTCAGCAGCTCCACAGCGTCAACATAGGTGATCCGCTGAAATGGGCGGTCCACGACGAAATCAAGTCGCGCAAGCAACTCTTTGTCCACGAACTTGCCGAAAAGTTCCATCTCATCGGGGCAATGTTCGCGCGCGTCTGCGACCAGATACTTAACAAACTCCTCGGCGAGATCCATGTTGCCCTTCAGATCGCAAAACGCCATTTCCGGCTCAATCATCCAGAACTCGCTTGCGTGCCTAGACGTGTTGGAGTTCTCAGCGCGAAAAGTGGGTCCAAAGGTGTACACTTTGGACAACGCCAGTGCGAATGCCTCAGCTTCGAGCTGGCCGCTCACGGTCAAGTAAGTCGGCCGGGCGAAAAAGTCTTTTGAATAATCGATTTCACCGTTCGTGGTGTGCGGCATCTTCTCCGCGTCGAGAGTTGTCACGCGAAATAATTCTCCAGCTCCCTCGCAATCACTCCCGGTGATGATGGGAGTATGAACATAAATGAAACCGCGCTCGTGAAAAAACTGGTGAACTGCAAACGCGAGTCTGCTCCGCACGCGAAAGACGCTGCTGAAGAGGTTTGAGCGAGGACGAAGGTGAGCGATTTCGCGCAGAAATTCAGGCGTATGCCCCTTCTTTTGGAGCGGGTAGGAATCATCGGTAGTTCCTACAATCTCGATTTTGTTCGCAACCAGCTCCCATTTTTGTCCTTTACCCTGCGACGCGACCAGCGCACCACCGACGGTGACAGATGCCCCCGTTGTGAGCCGTTGAACCGTGGAGTAATTCGGCAACGTATTCTTCGCGATAATCTGAAGATTGCGCAGCGTGGAACCGTCGTTCAGTTCGATGAATGAGAAATCTTTGGAATCGCGTCGCGTCCGCACCCATCCCTGCACTTCAATCGAATCGATTGGCGCGGTCCTTTGCAAAGCGTCCTTAATCGGAGTTGGAGAAGGCTGTGTCATTTTACATCCAGAGATTGACTCGTTCCTCTCCCGACTCTCTCGCCGCTACCCTCGCGGCGCAACCGTCCATGTCGCTCGTACCCTACTCGCTCCATTCCTGCTTCGCGCGGAATGACAAGTGAGGCGGAGTACCTGGCGGAGGTCGCCAGCTCGAGATCAACTCAGCGGCAGCCAACTACCCGATTGCGGCTGCAGTTTGACGCCGTTGAGCGAGAGATAGGTGTATTCCTGTAAAAGACGCTCGTAATCATCCAACAGTCTCATGGCATCGTTAGGCTTAAGGCGGTCGGTTTTGATGGCGTCGTCGACCTGTGTCTTGAGCAGCCGCATCAACTCGACTTTGTCCCACTGCACCATGGCAAGAACTTCGCCGATCGTGCTGCCACCGATCACTTCTTCGATGTACCAGCCGGACTCCTCATCAGGATCGAGAAAAATGTGCACCTCGGTTACTCGGCCAAACAAATTGTGCAGGTCGCCCATGATGTCCTGATACGCGCCGACCATGAAGACGCCGAGGTAATACATCTCGCCCGGCACAATGCGATGCAGAGGGATCGTATCACGCACATCCTGTAAATCAGTGAACTTCGAGACCTTGCCGTCAGAATCGCACGTGATGTCGACGATCATTCCGTGACGATCGGGCGGCGTGTTAAGCCGATGGATCGGCATGATCGGAAACAATTGACCAAGCGCCCAGTGATCAAGCAGCGATTGGAAAACCGAGAAATTGCAGATGTACTGGTCGCCCAAGGTCGTTTCGAGCTGCTTGACTTCTTCGGGGATGAAGCGCAAGCCGCGATGCATGTTCACTATCTGCTGTGCCAGCTGCCAGTAGATGGTGTCGATCTTTGCTTTTGATTCGAGATCGAGCAGACCAAATTCGAATGTCTGTTGCGCTTCCTCTTTGATCTGCCGGATGTCGTGCAGGCTCTCAAGGCGATTGCCGCGCTTAAGTCGTTGTTTCACATCGAGGATATCGCCTACCAGCTTGTGATCTTTCTCGCTCGCGGTAACCCGCAACTTCGGCGCCGTTTTCTCGATGGAACTAAACGCTTCCATCACCAGCACGGAATGATGCGCTACGATCGCGCGACCGCCTTCACTCACGATTGCCGGATGCGGGACGCCTTCCGAATCACAAACGTCCATGATATTCCACACGACGTCGTTGGCATATTCCTGGAGCGAATAATTTGCCGAGCTATCGAAATCACTACGGGAACCGTCGTAGTCGACGCCAAGCCCGCCGCCGACATCCAGATATCCGAGTTCATGTCCAAGCTTCGCAATTTTTGCGTAATAACGAGCCGCTTCGCGGACCGCGCGCTTGATGATTGAAATGTCCGGCACCTGCGAGCCAACGTGGAAGTGAACGAGTTTGAGGCAATGCGTCAGGCCCGCGGCCTTCAGCATTTCGCTAGCGGCGATGAGACTTGTGGTATCGAGGCCGAACTTCGCGTTCTCGCCCCCGCTCGGGGCCCACTTACCCGCGCCTTTGCTGTAAAGGCGGACGCGAATGCCGATGTGGGGTTCCACGCCGACTTCCTTTGCTGCGCGGATCGTTTGCTCAAGCTCTTCGAGCTTTTCGGCAACGATGACCACCTTCTTGCCGAGCTTGCAACCAAGCAGCGCGATGCGGACGAACGCCGCGTCTTTATAGCCATTGCAAATGATGAGACTTTCGGGGTCCTGGTGCATTGCCAGCGCAGCGACCAATTCCGGCTTGCTTCCGGCTTCCAGGCCGAAGTGAAACTGCTGACCGGCATCGACAATTTCTTCGATAACTTCGCGCAGTTGATTGACCTTGATCGGAAAAACGCCGCGATATTCATTCTTGTAGCCAAACTCCGTGATCGCGTTTTGGAATGCGCGATTAACCGTTTCGACCCGGTGGCGAAGCAGATCCTGAAATCGGATGACGAGCGGGAAACTTAAACCGCGATTGCGGGCTTCATTTACGACTTCCAGAATGTCGATCGTGCCACCGTTTTCCTGCAAAGGCCGCGCGACGACGTTGCCGGTTGCGTTGACAGTAAAATATCCTCCGCCCCAACCGTCGACATTATAAGCCGCGATCGCTGCATCAACGTCCCATTCGTTTTTCATTTAGCCAAAGCGCGTGCGGGATGAATGCCGCAAAACGCATAATGATTCAGCGCGCCTAACATGCAAGTGAGTAGGCCCAAAAATCTCATTCGGCTCATGCGTTCCCATGTATCGCATGAAACGAACGCGACGTATGCGGTGCGCGTCGCTTGTTTTTCGTTTTCCTGCGGATAACGTTCGCTCGTGAACAAAACGGTGATCGAAGTGCAGGTGCGCGCGGTTTTGCCGACAAGCGGCGGGTGTGCCGTGTTCCTCGGCAACAACGACAAGGTCTTCATCATTTATGTCGATCAAACCGTGGGCAGCGCGATTACGATGTTCATGCGGCAGATTACCAAAGAGCGCCCGCTCACTCACGATCTGATGGCACATTTACTGACTGCTCTGGGCGCCAAGGTCGAGCGAGTCATCATCAATGACCTGAAAAATGCCACCTACTACGCGCGAGTCATTATTCGCGTCCAAAATGAATTACATCAGAAAAAGATCATCGAGCTCGACGGGCGCCCGAGCGATTGCATCGCGATGGCCACTCAGCAAAAAGCACCCATCTATGTGAGTCAAGACGTCTGGGACGAAGTGGACGATATGAGCGATGTTCTGCGCAAGATGGAGGAAGAAGGGCTGAAGCCGGATCCCGAGGCGGAAGATTAGAAAAAGTTAAAGAGTTACAAAGTTAAAAGCGGAACGGCGTCCGGCCGCGAGAGGATGAGGAATCTTTTAACTTTTCAACCTTTTAACTCTTTACCTCTTCAACTTTTTAACTTTTTAACTTTCATTTGGGCTTCAGCCCAAAAGATCCCCGTAACGCGTGTCCGCTAATTCGAGGCAGCGCGCCAGAATCTCCGAGGAAGTGTTAAGCTTAAGTGTTTCTTCGACCAGCTCGCGGCATTCGGGAATAGCCAGACTTTGCACCGCGCGTTTGACTCGCGGAACCAACGTCGCCGCCGCGCTTAGTTCGTCCACGCCAAGACCGAGCAAAAGCGGGACAAGCGCGATATCTCCGGCCATTTCTCCGCAAACACCCACCCAGATGTGATGGGCGTGCGCCGCCTCGGCGATCATTTTTAACAAACGCAATATTGCCGGATGCGTAGGTTCATAAAGGTGCGCGATCTTTTCGTTCACCCTATCGACTGCAAGCGTATATTGGATCAGATCGTTGGTTCCGATGCTGAAGAAATCGACCTCGGATGCGAGGACATTGGCGCAGAGGGCTGCGCTTGGGATTTCAATCATCGCGCCAACCTCGATCTCTTCGCCCAAGGGGACGCCCGACCGGCGCAACTCTTCATGGCACTCAGCGAGTACGGCATTGGCACCGCGCAATTCCTCCAGACCCGAGATCATGGGAAACATGATTTTTATATTCCCGACAGCGCTGGCACGGAGAATAGCGCGCAACTGCGTTTTAAAGATGTCTATGTTCTCGAGGCAAAGACGAATGGCGCGCCAGCCAAGGAAAGGATTTAACTCATCGGTGATATCCACCGTACCAGGCGCCAGCTTGTCGCCGCCTAGATCAAATGTTCGGATAATCAGCGGATCAGGCCGGACGCGCTGTGCTACTTTTCGATAGGTTTCGAATTGTTCGTCCTCTGTCGGCAGTGTAGTGCGATTCAAATAAAGGAATTCCGTGCGATAAAGTCCGATGCCCTCCGCGCCATTGGCTGCGACGGCCTCGACGTCTTCCGGGAGTTCAATATTTGCAGAGAGCACAATGTGACGACCATCGCGCGTGGTTGATCTTGTCGTGCGCAGTTCTTTGAGTCGTGCTACAACTCTGGCCCTTCTTGATTCAAGCTCTGCGTAGTGCGCGATCGTTTCCGGCGCCGGATTGACAATTAGGAGGCCATCACTCCCATCGATCAGTACGTGCTGACCAGTCTCGAGCTTTGCGGTGATATCGTGCAATCCGACGACCGCCGGGATGTTAAGAGAGCGCGCCAGAATCGCCGCGTGCGATGTGCGGCTACCCAGATCGGTCGCGACCCCGAGCACGTTTGCGCGGTTAATGCTTGCGGTATCCGAAGGAGTAAGATTGTGCGCAACGAGAATGTGCGACTCGCTCAGGGCAAGAAACGTCTTGGGAGCTTTGCCCTGCAGATTGCGAATCACGCGCTTTGTCACGTCCTGAATATCCAGCGCACGCTCTCGCAGGTAGGGATCGTCGATCTTGTTCAGGGTCTCGGCGTAACGCGTGGCCACTTCCTGGAAGACCCACTCGACATTGCAGAGATCGGTTTCCAGCTTCCGAAGCACTTCGTCGATCAGCGTGCGATCCTCGACGACGAGCAGATGAGCATCGAAAATGGCTGCATCCTTTGCTCCAATGGATTCCGCAATGCGCTGCTGCATCTCCAGAATCTGCATGCGCGTTTGAATAAGCGCGGTCTCGAACCGCCCGATCTCGTCCGGAACCTGGGAAGGCGCGATCCGGTACCGCGAAACGTCATCCAAGTCATCGCGCACGACATGGATCTTGGCGCAGGCCATTCCGGGCGAAACGCCTGCTCCTTCAAACCGGATTTCCTGATGCGCACCGCCGCTCATGCACCTGCCAGAGTAAAGCAGATGTCAAACAATGCGAGAGCCTCTTCGTGAACCGCTTAAGGAGGAAGCGTCGCCCCGAGGGCTTTCAGGGTCGTCGCAGCGCGACGAGCTTACCTTACTCCTCGTTAAAACCCGCCTTGATCAAGACCTCGAGTTCTTCCATCGCCTTGTCGGCGTCGGGGCCTTCGCAGCGGATGTGAAGCTTTGATCCCTGGCCGGCGGCCAGCATCATCAAGCCCATGATACTCTTGCCATTTACTTCTTCCCCTTCCTTGGAAACCCAGATTTCTGAGCGATGACGACTCGCGATCCGCACAAACATGGCCGCTGGCCGTGCGTGAAGCCCCAGCCGATTGGTAATCGGAATGTCTTTTTCGACGTTTTGGGCAGCCGCTGAGCGGCCGGTTTTTCTATACAGCAAGCCCATTAGACCGCTCCCTTCTGCTCCATCAAACCGAGCAGCCTGGCATTAAAATCGACTGCACTGTTTTGGCCGAGGCCCTTCAATTTTTCATCCATCGCCGCGACCTCGATCAGGCGTGCCATATCGCGGCCGGGCCTTACCGGAATGGTCACATGCGGCACCGGAAGCCCGAGAATTTCATAAAATTCCCGATCCAGCCCAATTCGATCGACCTCTTCCATGTCCTGCCAGTCCTTCAGCGTGACCACGAGGTCGAGGCGTTTCTCGATTCGAATGCTGCCGATGCCGAAAACCTTCGCCACATCGATAATGCCAATACCGCGCACTTCCATGTGATTACGAGTCAATTCGGGCGCTGTCGCCATCAGCTCCCGTCCTTCGAGCGAAGTGATTCGGGTCACGTCGTCGGCCACGAGGCTGTAGCCGCGCTCGATCAGACCCAAGACGCATTCGCTCTTGCCGATTCCGCTCGCACCGCGAATCAAAACGCCTACACCCAGGATGTCTACCATGCTGCCGAACTCCGTTACCGTGGGCGAAAAATCCACCTCTAGAGCGATTGTCGCCGCGTTAATAAACTTCATGGTAATCATTGGAGTGCGAAACACTGCGATTTTTGCCTCCGCGGTCACACCCAGCAAGTCCGGCGCAAGATGAAACCCCCGCGACATGACCAGACACGGGATTTTGCGCTCGCATAATTTTCGAAATCGTTTTACACGCAACTTCGAAGGCAAACTCTTGAGATAGGAATGCTCGGCCGCACCCAGAACCTGCACGCGTTTCTCAGCGAAATAAGTATAGAAGCCTGAGAGCGCAAGGCCGGGC
>DASZGW010000151.1:0-4035 GCA_035938475.1 Candidatus Udaeobacter sp. | reverse complement strand
CGCAGCAGGATGATTTCAACTAGAAACACTGAACAAAAGAACCACAAAGAACACCAATATGAACAAATTCCTTATTCTCATTGTCAGCGTCGCGGTATCTACCGCATTCACGGGGCTTTGCCTGGCGCAAAGTGACGCGCCATACACCGAAGGGCCCGTTTGGACAATAACGATGGTCAAAGCCAAGGCCGGCATGACCGATGAATACCTCAAAGGCCTCGCCAAGACCTTAAAAGGCACATTGGACGAAGCGAAAAAACAGGACCTCATCACGGATTACAAAATCCTGCTCGGTAATACCGCCACACCGCAAGACTTCGACATCCTGATCATGGTGGAAAGGAAAAACATGGGCGCGCTCGACAGCTTGCGCGAAAAGTTCGATCCGATCACCAGAAAAATTGTGGGGACACCGGATCAACAGCTCGCTACACAGACGAAACGTCTGGAAATTCGCGAAATCATGGGCACCAAGAACATGCGCGAAATTAGCCTGAAATAGCTAAGCGCAGCCCGATTGATTCGCTCACGACGGCTTCTATCGCAGGCGTCACGCATCACGCTCACGCTTCTTTGAAATCGCCCTTGTGTTCGTGCGTCTGGATCACATTGCCAGCGTTATCGTAGACGCGGATGACTGCCGCGTGCGAGCCGGAGTCAGACTTCGCGTAACGGACAGCGGCAGCAGCCTCGACGAGATCACGTAATTGATTCGCGCGTGACTCGTTGAAGCTCAAGAAACGCTCTCAGTTTTTCGTCGGCGGTGACGATGAATCTCTTTCCGTTGTCGCGGTGTGCATCAGCAACGAAGATCGTTTGTCCGTTGGAATCAACTGTTGCGACGCAGCCCCAACTCCAACCGGCTTTGCTGAGATTGTCAGCGATGACTTCCCAGAACTTCACGTTGATCGAAGTGTGCCGCTTTTAGTCTCCACACAGCAATCACAAAATGATATGAAGGGGCGCAATGACGCGGGGGACAACAGTCATCATTGCCGCGATTGCGCTTTCCAGTGCGGGGACGATCCTGTTCTTTCGTCCGTGGGAGAAATATCAAACTCTTCGGCCAGTAGAGCCAGAGCCAGAAGTGCGAAAGGCAAAGCCAGTCCCGTTGCAAGAACAACATCTCGGTCTGGATTTCAGACCTGACCAACCGCTAACTCCGCCAGAGATCGCTCGGCGCGCATCTCCTTCGGTTGTTCTTTTGACCATGCAAGATGCACGCGGCCAGCCAATCTCGTTAGGGAGCGGATTTTTTGTCGACAAGGATGTCATCGCGACAAATTTCCATGTCATTGACGGGGCGGCGGCGGGCTACGCAAAGGTTATAGGGCGAACGGCGAAGTTGAATATCAAAGGAACGGTTGCCGTGGACGCGCTCCACGACCTAGCGCTTATCCAACTCGATACATCATCAACTCTATGTTTGCCCGTTGCGCCAAAACCATCAGTCAACATCAGTGATGCAGTGTACGCCATTGGAAACCCTAAGGGCCTTGAAGGCACGTTTTCGCAAGGGATCGTCAGCAGCGTGCGCACGCTTGGCTCGGATCGAATACTTCAGATCACAACGCCGATTTCACCTGGAAGCAGCGGCGGCCCAGTCTTGGATCAAAGCGGCAATGTCGTCGGAGTATCTTTTGCCAGCATTGAGAAGGGGCAAAATCTCAACTTCGCAATTCCATCTGATTACTTGGCTGCCCTGCGAGATTCGAAGACTGAACTACGACCGTTCACCGCGATTCCGCGAGCGAAGGCCCGCACGACATTACTGGATCGCATCGGGAACGAGCGGCCATTAGCGGGCGTGGTTGGCGAAAACCTCACTTACGACGGCGCAGGCTTCCAAAGCGGCCAGTTTTCATTGTCGCTACACAACAAGCTGAGAGACAACGTGACCGGGGTTTTTGGAATCGTCATTTTCCATGACGTGGCAGACCAACCTATCGATATTTACCCGATTAATTACGAAGGCGTGATTCCGGCAGGAACGGCCAAGCGGATTAGCGGACATGTGGACCCAAGCGTGGAACGTTTGAATTGTCCTCTCCAGCCTCTCACGCTAATCGTGCCACCCTCGTTCCCCGCGGGGCAAAGTCGAAGTTCGGATTCTCAATTTCAACATGGAGTAATGCAATCCGTAAAATGATTCCGTCATTTCCGTTGCGCCTTCCGCGGAGCTGTTGACAGCATATTGACCGTACCACGTTCTGTTTTGTTCTTTTCCTGTCCAGCATGTTCGCAACTGTGCGAGAGAGCGAATATGTCACGAGGGGCAAACACCGGATTTAATGACCGTCGCGATCCGTCGTATCTTTGCCGAACCGCCATTGGTCCCGAACAGGGGTAGAACAAGCGCCCAGATAATTATCTGCGTCATCATGACTGTTTCTTTTCGAGGGTTCCGTCTCCGTTGCTGACCCGCAGGGCGATTTTTCCGTGAGTGTGACCGGATTGACTTAACTCATGCGCCCGGCGCGCTTCGCTCAGCGGAAGGATGCGATCGATTATTGGCGCGAGTTTTCCCGAGTCGATGATCTTCGCGATCTCCGCAAGCTGCGCGCCGTTCGGTTGCGCACCAATGATCGCAGCCCGGACGCCGAGTTCTTTGGCTTTCTCCTCCGACGGCGGCTGGACCAACGAAACGAGAACGCCGCCCTTTTTCAAAACTGACCAAGAGCGTTCCTGCGTTTCGCCGCCTATGGTGTCGAGCACGACGTCGATGTTGCGTGCGATCTCTTCGAATCGTTGCTGCGTGTAATCGATCGGCTCGTCCACGCCGAGCTTGCGCAGCAAGTCCTGATTTTTAGTAGAGGCCGTCGCGAAAACGTACGCGCCTTTCCATTTTGCGAGTTGCACCGCGAAGTGACCAACACCACCGCTGCCGGCATGAATCAACACACGCTGGCCCGGCTGCAATTGCGCGGTGTCGAACAACGATTGCCACGCGGTCAGCGCAGCCAAAGGCACTGCCGCCGCGCGGATGTGATGAAGCGAGTTCGGTTTGAGCGCGAGTTCTGATTCGCGAACAACGATATAATCAGCGTACGCGCCGTTGCGGGTTGGATCGGGAATGCTGTAAACCTCGTCGCCGATTTTGAATCGCGACACGCCTCTACCGAGTTCCTCGACTACTCCGGACGAGTCCCATCCGAGAATGAGCGGGAATTTATGAGGCCAGAAGTCTTTCATGTGGCCTTCACGAACTTTCCAATCGATCGGGTTCACTCCCGCAGCGTGAACTCGAATCAGAACTTCATCGGCTTGTGGCTTCGGACGCGGCGCATCTTCGTACTTGAGGACCTCCGGTCCGCCGTAGTTGTGGATTCGAATCGCTTTCATTGTCTGTGATGTGGTTTCGAGCGAACCGCCCATGTGTTTGCTGATGGGTTCAACTGTTCTGGTCATAGGTTTGTTCCTCGTTGGTTGATTGATTTATTTCGAGATTCCAAGAACGCCCAATTGCGTCAAAATCACCGTGCCGGACGGATAGTAGTTGAAGGATTGAATCTTGCCGTTTTTCAACCGAAATACGTCGCAGCACGGCGCGTTCATCCGTTTACCCGTCGGTGGTATGGTTCCAGAGGGGAATTCCAATGGTCCGTTCTGCGTTCCCTGTAGTGCCAGCTCGACGATAACCGTGTCTCCGACGACGAAGAACCTGTACAATTCCCGATGCATGTCTCGAAACGAAAGACATCGGGCTCTCCATACTCGTAGATACGTGCAGCTGTTGCTTTGGTCGACATATAGCTTTCCTCGAAACGTGTAAGTGTGTCCCGGTGTTGTCGCCAGACTGGAGACAACACCGGTCAAAGTGACAAGTTGATGCGTTTACCTGTGTCGGACGAATCTTGAATCTGCTCGAAGAGCTGCTGCTGCCAGACCGCATCGTGGAATGTCGGAACGGATTGTGTTCCACTGGCCAGATCTCTGCTCAACGCCACATACAAGTCGCCGAGTTCCGCTACGCCTGTCTGTAGGCCGGCCCGTGGGAACCACTCGTACTCCGCAGGGATCGGGAGATGCTCCAAA
>DASZGW010000150.1:0-8265 GCA_035938475.1 Candidatus Udaeobacter sp. | reverse complement strand
CTTCACTTTCAACGCGATCGCTTTTACGCCGTCGCCGTGTTTGGCAATGTGATCAGCAATCGGGTTGCCCGTCCGCAACGGCGTCGTTAGGAGAAACGTGAGTTTGTTCTGACGAATCGCGTAGCTCACGCGATCCTTGGTTCCCGTCTCCGGTCCGGAGTAGGCCAAGCTTTGGAAACCGAAAGCGGTTTTGTAGAAGTGCGCCGCTTGTTTGGCGTTCCCGACATGGAACTCAACATAGTCGGTGCCCTCCAGCGGCAGGAAATCTTCCTGTGCCGCGAGAGCTTTTTTCGGAGCTGCAATTGTCGTTGGCATAAATTACCTCCGCTAATCAGCGCATCGGTGCGCTCTCTATATATAAGATCGACAATCCTCCCTCGCAAGATGGTAGGGGCGATTGACCTCAATCGCCCGCGGGCGGTTCGGTGAACCGCCCCTACCTCTTTTCTTTCGGAGCTTGGGAGGCGACCCGCCTTTGCCAAGGCTACGGCGCGGCAGACGCGAGTTTTTGGAAGCGCGGATCGTCGCGGATTGGGTCCCACACCGGATCGAGTCGCAGCAGCGCCGGAGTAATTGCACCGCCATACGGTATCTGCAACAGTCGCTGGAGAATGGGAATGGCGTGATCGGCATCCCCCAGCAGAGCGTAGATGTTCGCCATGTTCTCCTCTTGGGCGGAGCCCTCCATTGGATCTTTGGAAGTGGGATTCATGGTCATAGCTTTTTGTCCTTCGGCGATAGCAGAGGCCGATTCGCCCAAACCTGCATAGGCTAGACCTAAAGCGGCATGCAGCGACGCCTCGACACGAGAACCCGGAGCGACCTTGTCAAGCTCGCGGCGAATATCCTGCGCCGCGCTTTGGTAAGTCGCTCGCGCCGCGGCGACATCGCCGGCGCGTTGCTGACTCAATCCTAGATAAAGTTTTTCATTGTCGCTTGGCTCGCCCCGTTTGGTCTCGGCGGCCACCGCATTTGAGAGTATCTCTATGGCCGCGGCGTAACGGCGCTGGAACAAAGCCTGCACACCACGTATGGGCACCGTGCCTCCAGCAAAGCGCGGTTCGGGACCGGGATTTGCAAGCAGTGGTTCTACTGCCTGGAGATCCCCCGTTGCCCAGAAGACAAACGCTTTCAGACCGAGGGCAAGTTCATTCGTCGGCTCCCACGCAAGTAGGCGGTCAAGTGTGGCTAGAGCTTCGGGAAAACGGCGAACGTGGCTATACGTAACCGCGAGAGAGTTATAAGCATTGGTGTTGCGAGGATCGAGCTCAACGACACGACGGAATCCGTCAATCGCCTCTTCCCAATGCCCAAACCGGCGTTGGACAAGGGCGATCGCATCGATCACATCAACGTTATTCGGAAGACCCTTTTCGGCTTGCTGGAATTCCGCCAGCGCTCCTGTGAAATCGCCCTGCCCGTGATAGCGATAATAACCAAGAGCAAGGTGAGTTTCCGGCAAGTTCGGATCGAGCGCGAGAGCGCGATCGGCGGAATCCTTGGCTGCCGCCAGCCGCGCCGGGCTTGGATCGAGTCCTAACCAGTAACTCCCACTCTGTTCGCAGGAGAGATATGCCCAAGCGATTACAAAATTGGGATCCAACTTTACTGCCTCTTGATATGACTGGATCGCATTCTCCACGGTGGACTTATCAAACGGCGATCCACCTGCAAGTGCGCGACCACGCAGATAGGCATCGTAGGCGGCGGGATTGTTTGTCGGCTTCGCTTCCACCCGCGTCTTTTCTTGCGGACTCAACGTAGCGCCCACACTCGTCGCAATCTCCGTCGCCACCTCGCCCTGCAGGGCCAGCGAATCGGCCAGGGTGCGATCATAGTTCTGCACCCAAATGTGGCGATCCGTTAGCGCATCGATCAGTTGCACGGAAACACGAATATGGTTTCCTGACCGGCGCACACTGCCTTCCACCACGTTGCTGACACCCAATTGCTGCGCGATTTCCTTGAGATTGCGGGTGATGCCCACCTTGTACTGCATCACCGAAGTGCGGCTGATTACTTTGAGGTCCTTGACCTTGGCCAGATTCGACAACAACTCATCTTGAATGCCGTCCGCAAAAAAAGCGTTCTCCTTTTCATCGCTGAGATTCTCCAGCGGCAGGACAGCGATGCTCTTTTCACGCGCCGCCAGCGTCGATCGCACGCGATTACGGGAAAAGATCGCGATGCCAGCGACGATTGCCAGGAGCGCGAGCAACGCCAACGTCGTAATTGCCCAGCGCATGCGCGCTCTGTGCTTTTTCAGGGCTTGGAACTTTTTCGGCAGTTGCGGATTGCCCACTTCATCCGCGTGCAGATTCACAATCGACATCCGCATCCCATGCTTCACTTCGCACTCGCCGAGATCATGCAGGAGCGGCCGCCAATGTTCGTATTCTCCTAGATCGTCGGCCACGCGCTTGGAGAGAAGAATATGTCCGGCGTCGGCGCAGGCCATCACGCGTTGCGCTACGTTAAGACCGGCGCCGGCAAGATTGGCCTGACCGTTCACATCGATCACGCCGCTGACTGGGCCGCTGTGCACTCCCATTCGAAGTTGTATCTTCGGGTGGTCTTTGAGAGCACGGCTGATTTCGAGCGCGCATTCCACCGGCTCTTCCGGACTCTTATAAAAGACCAGCGCCATCCCGTCGCCGGTCGGGATCTTGATCAAGCGGGCCCCGGCTTCGGCGTTTTGAAACTGCTCGGATCGACGAACTACCTCATTTAGTCCATCGACCGCACTGCTTTGCTCGTTAATTGAAAGCTTAGAATATCCAACCGTGTCGACAAAAAGGATGTGCGCAATTTCCAGCGCGATTTCCTTCTTAATCTCAGTGGACATGCGAACAGTCGGTAAGTGAGCGGCGAATTGAGTTTAATTATCGGATGCCGCGAAAAAATCGTCGAGCCTATTCAATTCTGATCGGGCAACGAGGTCGACGATCCTCCGTCGCAAGATGTAGGGCGATTGACCCCAAGCTTAGGCAGAGCCCTTACAGTTTGCGCAGAATTGCTTGGAAACCCGGCTCGTCGCGGATGGAGTCCCAATCGGAATCGTTCTCGACCCAGTCACGCTGCCCGAATCCGTTTTGAACTGCTCTGTCCAAGTGATCGATCGCTTCTTCGGCCTTGCCTGCGAGAGCGTAGGTGCAGCCTACATTGTACAAGACCGCCGGATCTTCCGGATCGATCATCGATGCTCGGCGGGCACGTTCCAAGGCCTGGTCGGGCTGGCCCAAACGCATCAAGGCCGCCGAGCTCAGATACCACGCGCGGGCGTCATCCGGATTGAGTTCCAGATGCGCATCGGCCAACTTCACCCCATCTCGCGAGGCTTCCAACGCTTCGTCGCGGCGTCCCAGCTTCACCAGCACTTCAGCGGAGAGGTAAATAGCTTGATAATCTTCAGGCCGCACTCGCCAGGCATTTCGATAATGCGAGATCGCTTCTTCAGATTTGCCTTCGGCGAAGCAGGCGCGTCCATAGAAGTAATGCGCTTCGTAGAGCATGGGGTTTAGGCGAAGCGCTGCCTCAAATTCCTGACGAGCGCCATCATATTGACGGCGAAGCGTCAAAGCGAGCGCGCGAGACGTATGCGCCTCAGCACTTTCGGGATCGAGTTCCAGCGCCTTTTTGCTCGAGATATTCGCTTCTTCGAGGTTCGCATTGCTGGCGTCCCAGTACATGTAGAGAAACGAGCAGCAATCGGCTATTCCGGCATGTGCCCGCACGAAATTCGGGTCGATCTCAATCGCGCGATCAAACATCCGACGTGCATATTGCATGGCGGAACGGCGCATCTGATGTTGGGCTTGCCGGCCGCGGAGATAATACTCATAGGCCTGTACATTTTCCGTGGGCGTTTTTTCAATCGCGCGCTTCTCATCCTCACCTAACACCACTCGCAGCGCGCGCACTATATTTTCAGAGATCTGATCCTGAATCTCGAAAACATCCTCCAATTGCCGATCGTAGCGCTCCGACCACAAGTGATAACCGTCGGCAACGTTGATCAACTGCGCAGTCACGCGCAGTCGATTGCCAGCTTTACGCACGCTCCCTTCAAGAACTGTATTTACCTTCAACTTGCGTCCCACCTCTCCGATGTCTTCGCTCTTTCCCTTGAAGGCAAAGGAGGACGTCCGAGACGCAACTCGAAGCGCTTTTATTTTTGTCAACGCGTTAATGATCTCTTCAGCGATGCCATCGCTGAAAAATTCGTTCTCCGGATCGTTGCTCATGTTGACAAAGGCAAGGACAGCGATGCTTTTTTCCGGAGCTGAAGGCATCTGGGGGTGCGTCGGTTCGGACAGTTTTTCGGGCGGCTCCGGATTGCCAAGTTCGGCACTATAGAGATTCACCACTCCAACCTTCATACCATGCTTAACTTCGATTTCGCCGAGATCGTGCAGCAATGGCTGCCAAAGCCTATCTTGCGCAAGATCGTCAGCGACGCGTTTCGAGATAAGAATGTGTCCGGCATTGCCGCAATCCATCACGCGTTGGGCGACATTGATTCCGACGCCAGCGACGTTAACCCGATCATTTACATCCGTCACTTGATTCACCGGGCCGCTGTGCACGCCCATCCGTAACCGAACTTGCGGATGCTTCTTGAGGGCTCGCGCAATTTCCATCGCGCACTGCACTGGCTCCTCCGGGCTCTTGAAAAAGACCAGCGCCATGCCATCGCCGCTCGGAATGCGGATCAATTTTCCGGCCGCACTGCTTCTGCCAAATTGAGGCGCGCTGCGCACGACCTCGTTGAGTTGTTGCAGCACCTCCCGCTGCTCGTTCACCAACAGCTTGGAGTAACCCACCACATCCACGAACAAGACGTGCGCAGTTTCCAGATGAGTTGTTTCATTCCCCTCTCTGGCCATTGAAGCCACCACCTTACGCCCGACCACTGGGCGCCTCTACATTATTCTTTCGCCGCATCTCGCCGCGCGCGGAGCTTTAGGCGGAGCGCGTTGAGCCGAATGAAGCCGGTAGCGTCGCCTTGGTCGTAGGCGGATTTTTCGCCTTCCATGGTCGCGGTTTTAGGATCGTAGAGGCTTTTCGGGCTTTTGCGGCCGGCAACGATGATGTTGCCTTTGTAAAGTTTCAGCCGAACGAGGCCGGTGATGTTACGTTGCGTTTCCGTCACGAGGGCTTGAAGCGCCTCGCGCTCGGGCGAAAACCAAAAGCCGTTGTAAACAAGCTCGCTGTATTTCGGAATGAGACCGTCGCGAAGGTGCATGACTTCGCGGTCCATCGTCAGCGTTTCCATCTGCCGATGCGCAAAATGCAAAATCGCGCCGCCGGGAGTTTCATAAACGCCGCGGCCTTTCATTCCAACGAAACGATTTTCGACAATATCGACTCGGCCGATGCCGTGTTTCCCGCCGAGCTTGTTAAGGGTCTGCATCACGCCAAGCGGCGAAAGTTTTTTTCCGTTCACCTTCACGCAATCGCCCGCTTCGAATGCAAGATCGACATGTTCCGGTTCGTCCTGCGCGTCTTCGGGCGCGATGCTGAGCTTGTACATGCCCTGCATTTTCTTTGAGCTGGCGTCGAACCACGGGTCTTCCAGCACACCGCTCTCAAAGCTGATGTGGAGAAGATTACGATCCATCGAATACGGTTTCTCGGCGCTGGCTTCGACAGGAATTTTGTTTTTCTTCGCAAACGCGATCATTTCCTTGCGCCCAGGAAACTGTTTTCGGAAACGTTCTTCCCGCCAGGGTGCGATCACTTTCAACCTTGGCGCAAGCGCGGCGGCCGTCAGCTCGAAGCGAACCTGATCATTCCCCTTCCCCGTCGCCCCATGAGCGATCGCGCCGGCCTTTTCAGCGCGCGCAATCTCGACCATTCGTTTCGCGATCAACGGTCGGGCGATGCTCGTTCCAAGAAAATATTGGTTCTCGTAAATCGCGCCGGCCTGAAACATCGGAAAAATAAAATCGCGGGCGAATTCTTCGCGCAGATCTTCGATTACGCATTTCGATGCGCCAGTCTTGAGCGCCTTCTCCTCGAGACCGGCGAGTTCTTCTTCCTGACCAATGTCGGCACAAAAGGCGGTGATCTGCGCGCGATAATTGTCCTTGAGCCAGCGAAGAATGACGGAAGTGTCGAGTCCGCCCGAATATGCCAGGACAATTTTCACGGGGCGCACTTTAGACGCTTTTCTGGCTTGAAAACAGCTGCTTTCGTAGCTCTTCGGCGGAGGGCAATTCATGGGTCGACATCTTACGCGCGCGATCATTTCGATCGCGTGTTTCATAAGGCTGGCAAACGTGTTTGCGCAAAACCCTTCGGTCACGATCAACGTGGATGGGACGACAAACCGGCACGCCATCAATCCAAACATTTACGGCGTGGCGTTTGCGACTGCGGCGCAGTTGCAGGATTTGAACGTGCCGTTGAACCGGATGGGCGGAAACAACACCAGTCGTTACAACTGGCAACTGAACGCGGACAATAAGGATCAAGACTGGTATTTCGAGAGCATCGGGGACAACAGCACAGTCGCTGGAGAACGAGGTGACACTTTCATTTCAGATGCGAAATCGGCGAATGCGCAGCCGATGATTACGATTCCGATGTTGGATTGGGTCGCGAAGCTCGGACCGAATCGCAGCAAGCTCGCCAGTTTTTCGATTGCGAAATACGGACCGCAAACTGGCAACGACTGGCAGTGGTTTCCCGACGCAGGCAACGGCGTTCTCACGTCAGGCGCGGACGTCACCAACAACGATCCAAATGACGCGAACGTTCCTTCGAATTCTACCTTCCAGCAAAACTGGGTGCAGCATCTCGTGAGTCGCTGGGGCACAAACGCAAACGGCGGGTTGCGCTATTACATTCTCGATAACGAACACAGCATCTGGCATTCGACGCACCGCGACGTGCATCCGACCGGCGCGACGATGGACGAAATTCGCAACCGCATTCTCGATTTCGCCGCAATGATAAAGAACAACGACTCAACGGCGCTGGTTGCGGCGCCGGAGGAATGGGGCTGGAGCGGCTACTTCTACAGCGGCTACGATCAGCAATACGGCGCGGCCCATGGCTGGAGCTCGCTTCCAGATCGCGCGGCGCACGGTAACGCCGATTATTTGCCATGGTTGCTCGATCAACTTCGGCAGAACAACGCAAACACCGGGCGACGTTTGATCGACATTTTCACGGTTCATTATTATCCGCAGGGCGGCGAATTCAGTGATGATGTTTCGAGCGCGATGCAGCTGCGGCGGAATCGTTCGACGCGCTCGCTTTGGGACCCGAATTACGTCGATGAAACGTGGATCAATGACAAGGTTCAGCTGATTCCGCGCATTCGTTCATGGGCGAACACCTATTATCCCGGCACTTCCGTTGGTATCACCGAATACAATTGGGGCGCCGAAGGCCACATCAATGGCGCGACGACTCAAGCGGATGTCTTCGGAATTTTTGGAAGAGAAAATCTCGATCTTGCGTCGCGTTGGACGACGCCCGATGCGACCACGCCAACCTATAAGGCGATCAAAATATTCCGGAATTATGACGGTAATAAATCTGGCTTCGGCGACACGAGCGTCGCGACGGCAGCGCCGAATCCCGATACATTGTCCGCATTTGGCGCGATTCGCTCGAGTGATAACACACTGACTGTGATGGTGGTTAGCAAAACCCTTTCCGGCACAACGCCAGTCACTATCAACGTCGCGAATCAACAGCTGAGCGCGAACGCGCAGGTTTGGCAACTGACCAGCGCAAATGCGATCACGCGACTTGGCGACGTAAGTGTAACCGGCAACAGCGTTGGGACTGTCGTGCCGTCACAAAGCATCACGTTATTTGTCATGCCGACAGTGAGCAGCAGTCCAACCCCAATGCCTACACCAACACCGACTCCAACGCCCACGCCGGCTTCAACTCCAACACCGACGCCATCTCCCACTCCATCACCATCGGCTCCAAATGCGCCGACCAATTTGCGGGCGTCAGCTGCGACGCGATCGCGAATCGATCTGATCTGGACCGACAACTCAACCAATGAATCGGGCTTCAAGATCGAACACTGCGCCGGCGCCGGTTGCACAAATTTCGCGCAGATCGCGACCGTTGCTGCAAATGTAACCGGCTTTAGCCATACCGGATTAATAAGGAGTAAGAGTTATAGCTATCGTGTCCGCGCTTACAATGGTTCGGGCGACTCCGCTTACTCGAACACCGCGACCGCCAAATTCATTCCGCGGCGCTGAGATCGATAGTGCAAGCCGCATCGGCATT
>DASZGW010000149.1:0-5326 GCA_035938475.1 Candidatus Udaeobacter sp. | reverse complement strand
GCCGCCCCGCCGTCGACACAAAGACCGAGTGCTGGCCGGGTCCATGGTTCCGATGGCAAAGATCTTGGAGCAGATGGAAAAGATTCCCCCGCCGAGATGCAGAGCTCATCGGTGAATCCTGTCTATTGCGGCGGAGAAGTGGGCGTGTTTTATGGCCGATCGAGCGGTAAGGGCGGCGGCGATATGTGGGAGACGTATATGGTGGGCACGGTCGGTAACGACAAATTTCAGATCACGGCCGGCGCGTCATACGACGAATGGAGTGGAAATGGCCGCGGTCTGCGGTTCCGCTCATTCGCCGCTCCAAGATAGGCGCACGCGCACCCATCTGCATCCGGAAGCGAAAGTACCTCGGCATGGCGGCGCTAACTTCGTCAATATCCTTGCCCTCGGATTGCACAGCGCAGGCGCTAGTCGATTTTGAAAAGCTGGTCATCGAGGGCGGCGCAGTAAATCCACAAGGCCTGGCGCAACGGATCCGTGAAGCCTCTCGCTTGTTGTTCCTTCGGGCGCCAGACAATCAACTCGTTGGAGTAGGGGCGTTGAAACATCCCCGTGCGGCTTATCGAAACAGGGTGTTTGCCGATGCGCGAGCAACCGTCTCAGCAGACGAATACCCCGTTGAGTTGGGTTGGGTTGTTGTGACTCAATCGCACCAAGGGCGGCGACTCTCTACTCGCATTGTCGGCGAGTTACTTCCTTTCGTGAAGAACGAGAATATTTTTGCGACGACTCGGACCGATGAGCGCGTCCTGAGTTTCGCGTTCGACTATGGATTTAGAATCAACGGGAAACCCTTCCCGAGCGGCCAGGGCTACGATCTGGTTCTCTATCTTCGTAACGCGCATGATTACCTGCGGTGAGATGACAACTGTCTTTCCCGTCAGGTGATCTGCGCTTGCCGCAATTCGAATTGACGAGGAGCGCGAGATTTTTGGATTGAAATCGCCGATTAGTCCTTCCTACTATGGGCGCGCCGGCAGGACGGAAGTTCCTAATTGAACTCGCTGGCCAAAGTCGTTTCAACGGACTAATACCAATGCCGGCTCGAAAATTCGCCGCGGACAAATTGCTGTGGGAAACGTTGGGACGCTGGAAACGTTCGAGCCCTGAATTGGATCGCATTCAATTCCTGAAGACAGTGCCCTTCTTTGACCAACTCTCGAATCGGCAGCTCAAGCGCGTCTCTGATATCATGTTTGAACGCACCTATGAAGCCGATGAATTAATTTTTGAAGAGGGACAACCTGGAGCTGCGCTCTTTTTAATTTTGGATGGCGAAATCGCGATAGAAATTTACCGCGAGACTAGCACGACACGTCTGGCTGTTTTGGAAAGAGGCGCCTTTTTTGGCGAAATGGCACTGCTCGATGAAACACCGCGTTCCGCCACCGCGCGGGCCTTGGAACGGACCCGGACGCTGGCGCTTTATCGGAACGACCTTAACGGATTGGTTTATCGGCATGCGACAACTGCCTGCCAAATTTACCGCTCCCTTGCAGGGATGATCGGCGATCGGCTTCGTTTGACCAATGAATTAGTGCAGATGAAACCTCCTGCCGACACGGCCGGATTAGGATGAGCAATAGTCAGGACTTCGAAGAAAAAGAGCGAGAGCGCAAGGTTCGGCGCAAAGTCTTTTATCTCACATTTGCGACGCTGGCGTTGATTTTCGGAGGATTCCTGCTCTGGAAGTTAAGCGGTCTCATTCTGCCGATCATAGTGGGCTGCTTATTGGCCCTGGCGTTCCGTCCAGTGAAAGAGCGCTTCAGGATTCGATGGTTGCCTCATGAGATCCAGGTCCTTTGTTCCTTCGCAGCCATCGGTGTTGTCCTGTTCTTCGCCTTCAACACTCTTCGTCAACACATTCCCGACGAAAAGCAAAAACTCGAATTCAAAGTACGCTTGAAATACAAATTGAACGAAAAATATCGGCAGTTGGTTGCGAAATCGTCTGAGGGAAAATCAAATCCGGTAGTGGCGCTAATTGAAAAAGAACTTGGCCCGCTCATGGATAAGATCAATCAGGCTCTCAAACTTAACCCGGAGGAACGCGATCTGTTCTTGAAATATGCCGGGGGATACAACGGCAAACCTCCCATTCAGAATAAGTTCGTTGATTACTTTCGGGCGAACGAAAATACCGCGCAATATGTAATTCCCGAAAAGACTCTCGCCGGTACGGTGTCGCCCACGGTCCCGGCTGCAGTGGCTTCGACTCAATCTCCACCTGCTGAGGAGGGTACGACCTTGGAGAATAAATTGTCTGCATGGATGTTGGCACCTTTGATTTTTGTTTTTCTCGGTTTCGATAACGGGCAAATACGTCGCTTTTTTATTAGCCTCGTGCCCAATCGCTACTTTGAGTTGTCGCTGACCGTCCTCGACAGACTCGACGACGCTATCGGCAGATATTTACGCGGGACATTGATGGAATGTTTTTTGGTGGGCCTGACTCTTACACTGGGATTGATCCTCCTTGGAATTCCAATGGGAATCGCCGTAGCTATTGGCGTGATTTCCGGACTTCTGAACGCCATTCCCTTTCTGGGCACTGTGATCGCTCTGGTGATCGGTGTTGGTTACGCGCTAATTGCAGAAAACATTACGCCGCTGATTCCTGGTCTGAATCCGAGTAATCTGGCGCTGTATGTACTGATTCTGGTCATAATCGTTCACGTGCTGGAGGATGTTGTTTTTCAGCCCTTTGTCATCGGTGGCGCAGTGAACGTTCACCCGCTCGTGGTTGTCATCGCGGTTATCGGCGGTTCTCTTATCATGGGGTTATGGGGCATGTTGTTCGCCATTCCCACGGTGGTAGTGGTCAAAACTGCGGTCGAGACCTTCTTTAAGGAACTCAAAGATTATCGCATTATTTGATACGGACTTCTCGACCTCGGCTACGCACGTCAAGCACTGCCGAGGTTCGTCTGGTTTTTCCGTGTTTGAGATTTGGAGCTTGAAATTTGTCTGGGATTTGGGTTTTGAGATTTGGAAATTTTAACTCATGGCAATCTCACCGCGCCTGATCAGTCTCAATTTTGGGTCCCAGACCGTTGGCCTGGCAGAATTCCGTGTCCAGGCTCACGGTGGCCTGGTCTTGCTGGATTATCGTTTGCGGGAAGCGCCGCTCGATCCTGCGACTGGCCAACGTCGTGAGGCCCACACTGCATTGCACGAGACGGCCGCCGCCTTGCGTGAAATGATGAGCGAACTGCATATCAAACACGGCGCCGTGAATTGCGCATTGCCCGCGCAATCGGTTTTTGCGCGTTTTGTTAAACTGCCATCCCTTGAACACGAAAAGCTGGAGAAGGTCATCGCGTTCGAGGCCCAACAAAATGTTCCGTTCCCGATCGACGACGTGGTTTGGGATTATCAGGTGGTCGGAGGCGGATTGGACGAGCAAATTCAAGTAATCCTGGTCGCGATTAAGCACGATCTGCTCGATGGAGTTAACGGCGCTGCGGAAGAAACTGGGCTGCTTACTTCCACTATCGATGTGGCGCCGATGGCACTCTACAATGCATTTCGCTACAGCTACCCGAACGTCAACGATTGCGCGTTGCTTGTGGATATCGGGGCGCGCACAACCAATGTTCTCTTTATCGAGCCTCGAAGAATTTTCTCGCGAAGTCTCCCCATTGCCGGCAGTTCGATCACCGGAGCAATTGCCAAGGAATTTGGCGAATCCTTCGAGGCGGCAGAAACTCGCAAGAAGCGAGACGGCTTTGTAGCTCTGGGAGGCGCTTACGCCGAGCCCTCAGACCGTGATATCGCCCGCGTCTCGAAGCTGGCGCGCAGCACCATGACCCGCCTGCACGCGGAGTTGATGCGCTCGATCAGTCATTATCGGGCGCAACAACAGGGATGTCGGCCGGACCGCATCTTTCTTTGCGGCGGAGCCGCTGGTATGCCCTACATGCGGGAGTTTTTTCACGAGAAATTTCAGTTGCCGATCGAGTTTTTTAATCCGCTTCGAAATGTAGCTGTATCGGAATCAGCCTCGGCGTCGGGTGTCGCGCACTCCGCGCATCTGCTTGGCGAATTAGTTGGCCTCGCGCTGCGTAGCGTGACGGCATGTCCAATGGAATTGAGCCTGCTTCCGGCAAGCGTTGTTCGAAGGCAGGAATTGGAACGGCGTCGGCCGTTCTTCATCGCGGCAGCCGCATGCCTGGTTCTCGCCATGCTGGGCTGGTCGTGGTATTGCACGCGAGCAGCGCAGGTAACGCGCGAGACCGCCGAGGTGATCCAGCAAAAGAATGGCTCCATGCGAGTAGCAGAAGCGCAGCTTGATAAACTCAAAAAGCAGATCACCGCACTCGACAGCGTCGCTACTCCGCTTATTAGCGCAGTCAATGATCGCGACTTCTGGCCGCAAATTCTTGACGATTTAAACGCGCGCCTCCCTGAGGCTGACATCTGGATCACTGAGCTCGGAGCGACTTCGGGTGGAAAACTTCTGGGCGTAGGTGAAAAACGCGCCGGAGAAACTGCGCCTGTGTCTTCTCAGCCAGCTTCTGGAGCGGCAGCGAAACCTGTGGGCGCCGGCACGAAGTCAATCGATGGCATCCTGGTGCGCGGTCTTTATCTTTATAATCCGAAACAACAGGAGATCGTCGTCGATTATTTGCGCAACCTGGCGAGCTCGCCGTTCTTCGTTGTTGATCCAAAAATTCCCGAGCGCGTGATCAAGTCGAACTCCGTGCCAAACGAAACGGAATGGGCGTTCCCTTACGAGCTCCAGCTCACACTGCGCAAGCCAGTGAAAATGCCGTAAAACAGTCGTCTTTGTCATGTCGAACGGAGTCGAGACATCTCTGAATTCATGGTCGCTGATCGATGGCACGTGATTACAATTTCTGGGTTTACATTGTAACGAACCGGAGCGATTCGGTTCTTTACATCGGAGTTACAAATCGCTTATCACGGCGGACGTGGGAACACCGAGAAGGAGCCAAGACCGGATTCGCTTCCATGTATCGGTGCAAGAAACTCATTTACTACGAGCATTATCGCGATGCGATTGCCCGAGAATCGCAGCTGAAGAAGTGGTCGTGCGCAAAGAAGATCGGCCTGATTAATAGATTTCTCGACTGCGCCTTCGGCTCCGCTCGAAATGACAGAATGCGGGCTTGGAATGGAAACGTGTGTTGCGCTCTAAAGAACCTGACGAGGGCAATGGTCCCGATCTTCATGCTTGAGTTTCCCTATCCGTGCAATCCGTTGTTAATGGCATGAAATTGTGGTTCCAACAAAACAGGGCGCTAGGGACACTTTTGATTGTGTTTGGAATCAGCGCGTTATTTGCCGGAGTTCTTCTTTA
>DASZGW010000148.1:0-3552 GCA_035938475.1 Candidatus Udaeobacter sp. | reverse complement strand
AGAACGCGCTCAAGCCTGTCGCGACAAGCCTGGGCGCGACGATTTCTGCATATTTTGTGACGGAAAATAGCGAGAACACTTTCCCGGCTCTGCCGGTGCGCGAGGGGGAAAATGTCTTTGTTTGGTTCTCGACGTTTCAGGATTCGGCCGCGCACGAAAATTACGTAGCCGCTGTCTCACAATCGGGACGATGGCGCAATGAAGTCTCAGCCGGACTGATGCGCTATCTTGATAGAGCGCCGGAAGTATTGAAGCTATCACCCACCGCCCGGTCGCTATTGCGCGGCTGATTTAGCCGCGCGGCAAGCAGATGGAGATAGGCAAGAAGAAGCCTGAAGTCGCAGGGTTGTTATTTCGCTGCCTTCTGCTTTTTCTTAGCGAGCGCGAGGCGCTCCGTCTTTTTCCGGCGTCTTGCGCGTCTCTTAGCGTTATCTCTGCCTTGGCTGTGGCCCATAAACCTCAAGCTTCGCTCGCTTGTCGCGATGTAGCAATGGGACGAAACCGAGGCCGGCGTCTGCGCTGTTGCTGCTGCTGCGGCGTTCGAGGTGATACCTGCACTGGCGCATCCTGAACTTGTTTGATCTCGAAAGTCCGAAAGAGCGCAGCCAGATCGATCACATCGTTCGCGGCTGATCTCAACGTGTTCCCGAGATTTGCGGCGACTGACGCGACTTCGACGCGGATCCCGTGCCGGCGCAGCTTGGTGGCGAGATAGGCGAAATCGGCGTCGCCAGTCACAAGGATCACCACATCGGGCCGCATCTCAATGGAAAGCTCGAGCGCGTCGATCGCCATCATCACGTCCACGTTCGCCTTGTAATGACCTTCTTCGGCGGGCGCACCGTCTTTGGTTACGACCATGAATCCGTTGGAGCGCAGCCAATGGACGAACTTGTTTTTCTTGTCCCGCTCGTCCTGCCAGGTCGGGATGGCCGGTGGCAATCCGGCATAGACCACCATCTCGATCAGATCACGTCCGCTGTTTGGCCCGGCCAGAAAATCGCGGAGCTTCAACCAATCGAGCCCGCGTCCCGCAGTCCGAACGGAACTGCCGACGTTCGATTCATCCACGAGCACCAACAGTCGTGAACGAGCATAAACATTTGAATCTTTCTTTCGCACTTGGATATGAATCAACTACATCCGCGCAGTCCTAGCGAGCATTACTTCTTCAAGGCAGGGCGCGATTTGAGCAAGCGGACTGTAGTGACAGGCGTGTCGCCTGCGATCAGGTTTGTAGCCTGCCTGCTCGTTAAGAATTTCGGAGCTCTCGCCGACTGCGGTCTTCTCCTAAACCCGGCGGAATCCGCTTCCCCCGAAAATAATCGCCAGCCCGAGCAGGATCACTGCGACCGGCACGAGTGGCGCACCGGTGATGTAAGTGAGCAGGACGAACAGGATCGCGATGACGGCGAGGATTGTTGCGATGTTGTAATTCATAGTTTTCCAATCGTGTACCGAGTGAGATTATCTGCAGCAATGTTTTTGAACAGGATCGATGTCGCCTGCGGTTGACCGCCTGCTCGCGAAAGCTTTCGGAGCTGTTGTTGACTGCGGCCTTCTGCTCGCCCGGCCCGCATACCTTGGGCACGGAATTTATCAGCCTGACAATCTTTCCTTGAGTATGCGCCGGCCTCTCGGCGTCAACAGGCTTCGCTAGGAGGAGGTTCAGGTTCAGGTGTGGGTGACGGTGTTTCTTTCCGTTGTGCCATTCCCAATTCCTGAGGCAAGAATCAAAGATAGTCGAGCAAATAATCTCCAGGTCGGAATAAACTAGGCCAGCGCAATCGAACCTTTAGCTGCGCGGGAATACTGGCAGCACATCCGTCCCAAAAACGAGACGCCCAGTTCCCAAACACGAAACAAACTATGGTGCGCGTCTTTCACGAATTGCATCGTAATAATTTTATGATGAGCAACTTACGGCGATGGCTCATTCATGGCACGCGCGATGCATTAGCATTGGTATCAACCAAACTAATATTATGAACAACCAATTCGAATCCACTTACGCTCTCTTAGTACGCTCCGAGGAAAAAGGCCGTGGCGTCCTCGAGATTTTAGTTTACGCGGTCTTTGTTCTCGGTGTCGTCTTATCGATCTGGCAGTTCACGCAGACTCCTGTGAAAATCTCTGCGCCTCGTGTCGAGCCTTGCGTAGCTTGCCATACGACTACGACACCGCCTCCTGTGGAGAGCTGAAACAGTTAGACGGCGATCGTCGCGCTTTGCGAGAGGACGGCTTCGAAGTCTTCGACAATCGAGCTGTGCGAACGAGCGAGATGGACGGTCAAGGTCGCCGCGGCGACTGAGCTTCGGGGGAACGAGCGAATCAATGGAGATCGCGGAAGCGGCCGACATGGGCGGGAAGCCCGAACGTGAGTAAGCGGGAGATTGCGAATCAATTTTCTGCGCGATGACGGTGCAAAATCGATAGCAGGATTTTCCGGTCGTTTGCGCATCTGACCTCGAACTCGAGTGGTAATTCGAAGTCATTTGGTTCTCGTCCATTTGCGATCTGTCATACGAGACGTAGTTTACCGAATCCGCTAGCGACGAGGGAAGGGTCTCTGGCCAGTTTCCTTTTTTCCTTCCCCTTCAACGGTTCAACGGTTCAACTGTTTCACGTCACCCTAGGTTGAATTCACCATGTCTCCTTTGCTCATCAAGATTAGCAAAGATTTCGCCACTATTTGGACGACAATTGATCCTATCGGTAACGTGGCAATTTTTGCCGGGTTAACAGCATCGCTTACCCGCGCGGAGCGCCGTCGCACCGCGCTGCGTGCTACGCTCTATGCCACGGTCATTCTTGTAGTGGCAGTCGTGGCGGGGCAGATCATTCTCGACGCGATCGGCATTCACCTGCACTCGCTCAAAGTTGCAGGCGGGATCATTCTTTTCCTCTTCGGTTTGCAAATGCTCTTCGGACGAGTGGATTCGAAACCCGGAGCGCCCGAGCCGGGGCGCGACCTAGCGGTCTTTCCATTAGCTGTCCCTTCCATCGCCGGCCCGGGAGCGATGATGGCGGTGATCCTGCTCACCGACAACGATGTTTACACGGTGGCCGAGCAAGCCCAAACCGGCGTTGTCCTGCTCGTGGTGCTTTTGCTCACCTATATTCTGCTGCTTTTTTCCGACGCCATCCTGCGGGTCATCGGCCGTCAGGGAGCCGCCATTCTTGTTCGTGTTATGGGGATCATTCTTTGCTCACTCGCGGTGGAAATCGTGCTAACGACATTGGCAGTGGCAAGCTGGGCACCCGTTCCGCGCTAGAGATCCGTATCTCAGCTCTTACAATTAGCCGATAACTGTTAACTCACGAGCGTCCCTCGCATGCTGGTGTAAAAATGAAAACTAACCCCACTTCTTCCCCCGCATTCATTTCCTTCAACTAGCCTAACGAGACTTGGGTAGACCCTCGGGCGTGCCAGGAAGGATCTGTAACGCCGAGCCGCGTCTCCTGTTTTACTTCTTTTTGCGCGACTCCATGACTCCTTCGGCAATGCACTGCCATTTGCCATTGCGCTCCATCCAGGTATCCACCCAAACG
>DASZGW010000147.1:0-43711 GCA_035938475.1 Candidatus Udaeobacter sp. | reverse complement strand
AGTGCTTTGGCCTGACGAGCATAAGGGCGAAGCCGTTATCTTGCACCAAGCCCAGGGTGTGGCGAAAGGCTCAATCATCGTTCCGCAGCAGCCAGTTCGCGCGATCAAGGCCTCGCAAATGAACGAGGGATTGTTCGACAGTGATCTATCCTATCAGGACGCGGTTGAGAATTTCTTCGCTTGGAAAAAACAGGCGATCGGCGGTTCGGAAACAATCAATGGCGTGAATTGCCAGATCCTGGAATCGAAGCCTGATAATTCTTCTGCTTCCATTTACGCCAGAGTGCGGAGCTGGATCGATCCTCAGCGTTTTGTCCCGATGCGGATCGAGAAATATTCGTCTTCAGGTCAACTCGTGCGCCGCATTGATATCACTCGCGTCGCGCGTGATGAAAAGCATAATCCGATTCCAGCCAATCTCACCGTGCATGGGCCGCGAAAAAACAGCGTGACGCAATTCAATGGCGCGCGCATCGACCGGGACGTGAACTTTACCGACGCCGATTTCACACCGGCGGGCATCTTGAAATAGCCCCGACGGTTACTGCTGCATCGCGCTCTCAACCAGCCGCCCCGCATTGAGCAGATCCGCCTCGGACAGTCGCGGCCCGATCAATTGCAGGCTCGTGACGGGAACCTTCGCGCCGCGCAGGGCCACGGGGACTGCCAGCGCCGGGTTGCCCGCAAGATTGACTGCCGCCGTGTTTTGCAACGGAAGCATCTGCGCTTCGCGAATTCCTATTCTCAAGTTGAGTAGTGGGAGTTCCGGCGGGTTTTTTTGAAGTGTTGGCAACGCGATGAAGTCCACCTTCTCGAAAGCTTCACGCAGCGTCCTCTGCCACGCACCTCGTCTGGCCAATGCGCTGCGGTAACTCGTGGTATAGTTTATCTGACCGAGTCGAAGTACAGACTGGGTTCGAGCTGTCACAGCGAACTGAAATCGCCCGTTGCTGATCCACGCACCCGCTGAGGCAACGGTGGTGCCATCCTTCTTCGCTTGCTCGAATTGTTCGCTCAGGCTTTCGTCCAGCGCGACCACTTGGAATCCCGTTTTGGCGAGCGCATCGTCGATTGCTTGATCGATTTTTGGATCAGTCCCTTTCAGTTCGAGGCGTCCGACCCGGATGCTTCCCGCGGTAGGCTTGGCTGCCTTCGCCGCCGCATACCTGTGCCCAAAACCATTTTGCAGAACCTCCATGCCTTGAACGGTATGAGCGATGTCTTTCCCCATCGGCCCCACCGTGTCCAGATGCTTTTCAACCGGATAACAACCTTCGATTGGAATTAAGCCGAACGTCGTCTTCAAGCCGACAACCCCGCAACAGGCGGCAGGCACCCGGACCGAGCCGGCCGTATCCGTGCCGATAGCCACATCCGCCATTCCAGACGCCAACGCGACGGCATTTCCAGACGAGGATCCGCCCGGAATCAGATTTCGCTTCAACGGATTCACGGCCGTTCCGAAATATTCATTCATGCCGGACGGCGAGACGGCGAATTCGCTCAGATTGGTTTTGCCGACTATCTGCACCTTACGCTGGCGCGCGATCGCCAGACACGCGGCGTCCTTTTCCGCGGGCTTGTGGGTTATGGAAAAGATCTCCGAACCGGCGGTCGTAACTACGCCCTTCATGTCGATGTTATCCTTAACTGCGAGCCTTAGTCCTTTGCTGTTTGGATCCGGTGGCCAGTATTTAATGAAAGCACGATTGCCGGAGAGCTTGCTGGGACGAGGCAAAAACGCGCACCCGCTGCATAGGAACAGCGATGCCAGCGCAAGCAGCAACCACTTAAAGCCAGCGAGGCCGGAGTGTCTCATGCGCGAAACGCTGGATGTCTGCGTGCTTTTTGCAAGCACGATTGCCAAGACCATGGTCGGCGGCCGCGCGGTGGTCGCGGCGTACGGACGGTGCCGGGCGTTAATCCCTAACAAGTGAGACGTTTGCCAAATCGGACGCCAGGCAAGGATCTCTGACTCAGCGTTATCGTTGATAAGCGGACGCGGTTTTCAACGGATCATAAGGGACCTTGCCATTTCGTGTCGGCGCATAGACAAAGCCGTAGCGGTCCTTTTTTACATCCACCGGCTCAAGCAGTAAGTGTTTGTTGCTCGCCTTCTCTGTGTATTCGATCAGCACTCTTGCCGTTCCATTGAAGCCCCACATTTTAAATCCCGTCCCGAAAAGTCCGCCGTTGGGGAAAAGCTCGTCCAAACCGGCGATGGCATGAAAACAACTGATAGCGACTTTGTCTTTTCGATAAAGACGGTCGTCGGCGCGATATTTAATGGTTCCTCCGTCGAGCAAGCGTTTGCGCTTCACTGCGAGATCAAACCCCGCTTTCTTGATCTCATAAGGTCCCCACATGGCCACCGCATTCTTTGCATCCACGGCAAGCTTGATCGTTTCTGCGAGCGTAAAGTTTCGGCCGGTCGATACGGGACAGTTATTCCTCTCTGGAATAATGCGGCTGCCCGCGCCGTCAAAGACGCACAGATGGGGATTGCTCAGGAAATCGTGAGGCAGCCAGCTAATCGTAAACGCTTCAAATTCCCGATTCCTATATCTTCGTAGTTTGAGACCCGACGTCAGCTTGGGCTGCTTATTATCGGCAAGAACTCGAATGACAGAGATAAACGAGTGCGAAAATTCCGGGTGATTCCCGCGGTCTTCGTAAGCAAAAGGAATGATGAAATACCGCTCGCGCGTATTACTGCCCTCATCCAGGCGGGCCGAGACTTTGGCTTTGATACGATCTACGATTTGCGTGTAGAGGGGCACATCATAGTTCGAAAAATCCACATCTGCCTGCGCGACGATGGGCAAAGTAAAAAGTAAGATGAAGGTTCTGAAAAGCATATCGACAAATTACCGGGAAACGACTCCGATTGGAAGTCCCGGATAGGGTGGGTCTCGCCCGCCAAGTCGGACATCCGGGGTGAAAAGCTTTGGGGGACTCCAGCGAAGCTACGGGATTTGAGCGCCGCTGCCGCAAAGCTTTTTGGCTGGGACAACGACAAAGCCTGGCGCCCAGTTTTACTAACTCGTAATCACGCGATGTTTCTGAACGAATTCCTCAAGGAACATCGCAAAGTGGAAGAGCTAGAGAAACAGGTTGAAAAGCTCACTGCGGGATTGCATAAGGTGAGCGCAGAAGTCGAGATGAGCCGCCAGCCATCTCGATGGTGTCGTTGGGGGAAGCTAACGTGTTTCATCTTTTGCTCCTGTTTTAAATCACAACTGGTGGGAACTCCGGGAAATGTACGGCATCCTTGGTCACGCCAAGCGCAATTGCGCCAGTGAGCCGTATGAGCCGCCACTCAGGTTCGGGATGATCGTGAGTTCGAAGGCGGCTACGTCTTCCAACTCGACTCGATATTCCTCGAACTCCTCCGTGGCTCCCGATGGGCTGAAGTGATACTGCTGGCGCACGATATCACGCGATGGACCGTCTGCCGTTGGCGACCAGCGCAGGACGAACTCCTGCGTGCGCGCCTCCTTCTCTTCTCGAAACAGGAGACGGATGCGCCTGAGCCTCTGCGGCGCTTCGAAGAGGAGGCGGATCGTCTGTTCTCCTGGGCTTTCCGCGCGCCATCCTGTTGCGCCGACAGGCAACAGCGCTGATTCGATCGGGTGCGCCGCGTCTTCCGATGTGACTTCGACTCGGGCTAGGGCTTCCAAGTCGTTCTCGGTCGTTCTTTACAATGTCGTCATCGCAAACGGCCGCTTCGCCGCCGGCGGTCTGCCGATCGCGCCCAACGCGGACCCGAGTGACGGATTGCTCGACATTATCTTGATTCCTGAGCGACCTGGATCTGAAATAACGCTCCTCGCGGCAAAGATAGTTTTAGGTAATCATCTTGATGCCGATGCCGTTACGTTTCGGCGCGCAGCAAGAGTCTCAATCAGATCCCGCCCCGGGATGTGGTTTACCGTCGATGGAGAACTGATCGGCAATGACCCAATCGTATTTGAGGTGATGCCGCGCGCGTTGCAGTTTGTGGTGGGAAAAAGATGAGCGCGAAGATTATCGCCGTGGACGAACAGGCGATGTCCCGGATATTGGGAGCTTGCTCGAGTGCAATACCAAAGCTTCCGCATGGGATGCGTTGCCTTTTTTGCCGGACAATACTGCATGGCGTTCGTTGCCCTCACGGCGTTGGCTCTTTTCCGGCCTTCTCGACCGGCTTGCTCGCGAAATGGCTAGCGTGACTCGGACTTCGCCTTCTTCGGCGACAACCCCGACCCATACCGCTCTTCGGCTTGCGATAGCTTGCGCTTAAGCTCGTCGGATTCCGAAAGCTCTTTGCCTTTGACCGGCTCCGAATCAGTTGCTTTCTCGACTTGCTCCAATGCTTTCTTGTTAGCATCTCGCTTTGCCACGGTTTCAATATGCCAACTTTCATCGCCAGCGACAGGGGTTTCTGTTAAATCTCTCGGCTCGCAATCCGCAGTAAATAGGAAAGGCAACAAATCCCTATGAACGGACTCACGATCGTACTGGCAATCGCAATCCCCTCTGGGATAGCGACACTAACCGCATGAATCAGTATCTAGAACGACCCGTAGTTTCGCGGCCGCGTTTCCTCCTCTCTGCATACGACAGATGAAACTTTTTCACGCTGTTCGATCCGAAGAGCGGGTTGTTCTGCGTGCGAATGTCTGGCGTAGGTGGAAGACCTCCTGCGATTTGGCCGCAACAGCGCGCGTAATCGGCGGATGACTCGATTGCCGGCTAAAGATAATATATCCCCATTCAGCGGACCGCTCCCACCCAGAAGGACCCGGTTGACTTCGCGAAAGAAATTCGCGTGCCCGTCCCCGATCGTATGAAAAGACGAAGGTCGTCGCGCGAAAGTCGCCGAATCGGGGCCTTTCAGCCCGATCGCCCGAAAAGTTCGCTGTTTTTTAGCTGTTTCTCAAACTTCCGCTTCCGCGTCCTCCGAAAATAATCGCCAGACCGAGCAGGATGACTGCGATCGGCACAAGCGGCGCGCTGGTGATGTAAGTGATCAGGACGAAGATGATCGCGATGACGGCGAGGATTGTTGCGATGTTGTAGTTCATAGTTTCCTATCTTGGGTTTGCCGACGCTACGGTGTGAGCCAACGCCGTGCAGATTGTCCGGTGGGGCTCAGGTCGCGTAGATTACGACGACTCGAATCCGTTAGTCGAGAGACAAAGACTCTGCGCTACCGGGAACGGGCCTCTTGCCGTAAGTGAGTCGTGATGTCTACAAATTTCCTATACGCCCATGCGTACTGCGGTATCTCAGTTCGCGACATTGGTACCCACGCCTCTAAAGTTTGTAATGCCTCTAAGATATGCACGATGTCGGACTTAATTTGTGTGACCTCTTCCCGAAGCTTTTTGAGTTCTTTCGCATCTTCGGTGACCGCGGTCTCGTGGTGCTCGACGGCGTGCTCAATTTTGCCACTACCCTTCACCTCCTTCGCGGGCTTCAAATCCCGCACTCTACCCTGCTGCTTCGTGCTCTTGGTTCTTTTTGGTGTCCTCCGCATTTTCGTTACCCCCTTTGGTTGCTCCAATTATGGGATCGCACGTGTCCGGGTGCCAGGCCGCCAATAGATTAATTGAAACGGTAATAGCACCCAATTTCTGCCGTTTTCAATCGCCGGGCCTTATGCCAGCGATGGAAACGGGCGTGACCGAGCACGTCTTGAGTTTGGAAGAGTGGTTTCCTCCTGGACCAGTTGCCATAAATCGTCCAGAGGTGCGCTTTTACGACCGTGACTCCAGTTAAGTCAATGTGGTACGAGTATAAGCGGCGGAGGATTTAGTGACTCCTGGGCGCGGGCCTATCTCTCTATTTGATCGTGTCTGCTTCGCTCACGTATTTGCCCTTTTTGCTCCTGCCGATGGTTGCCGTGGCGATACCCTTGGTTGCCGTTGCCGTAGCCGTACCCTTGATTGCCGTAGTAGCCGTACCCTTGGTTGCTGTTGCCGTAGCCGTACCCTTGATTGCCGTAGTAGCCGTACGGATAGTACCCGTAAGAGGGATACCCGTAGACGAACGGAGAACCATATCCACCGGTAAAGATGAATTGGTTACCGCCGCTCCAATTGCGACCGCTCCGGTTGCCGCCGCGGCTGAATGTCGCTCCGCCTCGGGACGGCATCGACATTCGCGACCGGCTTACCAGCCGGCTTCATCGCAAACGAATAAGGCTTTTGTAAATCTGGCGCGTCTGACTCGATTTGCCCAAGGACAGACCTTCGGATTGGTCGGTTGTGCTAGAATTTGTGCCAGTTCCGCTGATTATCGCGCTGCGCCAGATGCCGATGAATGCCCGTAAGGCATGCAAGAGCGACGAGACCGATTGCTAGTTAATCAGTGATAGTTCTGGTTGCCCCGCCGATCCAGTCACATCACAATATGATCAACGGCGGGCGGCTTGACTAAACCTCAGGCGGTCCATTCTGCGCAGAGGAGCTCTGCTTGTTGCAAGACTAACTTCGTGGCTTCGCCTTGCAGATCGGGTGGTTTGATCTTCTCGCTCGAAAGTTCTGTGCATCTTTCATGCCAGAGACATGAAGAGCCACGCTGGTAGAGCAATGGCGGCTGTTTTCCGAATGGGTACTCACAATAAAACACCTCGAAAATGGCGAATGCGTCCAGTGCCGGGTCCAGCAATTACCCGCAATGGAGATTCAGGGGTGGACGCGATTTGAAGCGCCGTGCCTGTGAGACCATCATCCCACGGCATATGATTTCTCGCTTTTGATTTGCAATTCGCCGCTCAACAGCCTTGGAAGCAAGCTGTCACGTAGCGCAGTCAGCATGCGCGACTGCGCGGCGTTAGACTCGTGTTTGTATTCCGCCGCGTCCATGTTGCTGCGGAGCCTGTCTGCGGCAAGCCAGAGCTTCGCTTCGAAGCCGATGTTGGCGGAATTATTGTTCGATGATCTTGTCGATCTCGCCCGGGCCATTTGTTGGGGCGGAATCTTAGCAAAAGCTTTTCTGATGAGAAGGGAGAAGAAAGGCTGAACGAAGAATTAGGAAAAAGAGCACAATTGTCTTTCGGCTACTTCCCGCCAGCGCCTAACCGCTATCTAGCGGCGATCGCGTTTACACCTCGGGATCAGTGAGCTGTACGTATGGCAAGTCTCGGTAATTTGCTCCCACTGACGTACCAGATCCGTTAGCGTCCGAAACATGAAATACGCTGTCTCGGTCGTTTTCTCATTCACGCTGTGTCTCGCTTCGGGAGTCGCGTTTTCGGAACTAACTCCCAATTATCAACACCATATACTTGCGGTCGATGAAGATGGCAGCGCGCTGTTGCCGATAGTTGAGAGAAGCCTGGTGAAGGACGGAACCTATCGATACAGAACTAGCCATAAAATGCTGGATGGAGAAGAGATTCGCGGAGCGAAGGTAAATTCTACGCTGCTGAAGGCTGTAGCGGCCGGGGAGAAACCGAGGGAACGACCTTTTAATGACCGTATGGCAACAGCACTTGAGGGACGACAGCCGCTCTACAATTATCTCGACGCGATGTTCGCGGAGATCCGTGAAAAAAAACCGTGCGAAATCATCATCTACATCCACGGCGGTCTGAACAACATCGACGGCGCAATCGCGAAGTGCGCGGCCTTAGCCGACATGTTTAACGAGCAAGATAATAATGAGCAATGTAAGCGACGCTATTTTATCGGAATTTGCTGGAACTCGAACTTAATGCCCACGTACGGGCAACATTTGTTCGGCGTACGCGAGGGCCTTCACCAAGGACCTAAAGCCATTGCCACGTCTCCAGCGATGTTGATTGCTGATGTGGGCGGTGCGGCAGCCCGATTACCGATGAACCTGGCGAGCTTTCTCTGGCAGGACGCCTACACCGTGAATCCGAGGGGATTCACCCGCAGAAAGCTGGCCGATCGCCGATACAAGCAGGTACTGAAATCTGCCAAACATACGAAACTGAAGAGTCTCACTGTCGGTGACGCGAGCGATCAGCGGCCCTTGGCGTTACGAGTCGGCTCAGATTTTGGAAGGTGGGTCATTACTTATCCGGTCAAGGTCCCGTCTACATTGTTTCTCGACCTTCTCGGCGTGCAATCGTGGAAGAACATGCTGCGCCGCACGCGCACAATGTTTGAACGGGAATCGGAATTCATTCCAATGCTTGAATATGAAGATGCCGACGTTTTGAAGAATTATGTTAAACCTCCACCGCCAGACACGGTCACGTTCCTCGACATGCTCAATTACACGGGGCGAAAAGGCGCGATGTGGCATCTTGGAAATTATTTGGCGAGCGGCAAGGCCGCTTGGACGCCCGAAGAACGATCGAAAATTACGATAATAGGACATTCGATGGGCGCGATTGTCGCCTGCGAACTATTGCAGCATTTTCATGCTCTTCCGGTGGATAACGTAGTGTTTGAAGCTGCTGCGTGCTCGGTCTCTAACTTCAAAACGAACGTAATTCCGTTTTTGGAAGAACAAAATCTGCGCACGCAAATCGCAACGTTGCCTGAAAAAGATTCCCCAGATGTCGTGAAGACTCACGTCTATAATCTATGCCTGCATGATGATGCCGAAAATGCCGAGAAAAATCCGGGCGAGCTCGACCTCAGTCAACGCGGCAGTCTGTTAACATGGATAGATACGCTGTATCAATCGCCCGAAAGCGAAAATGACCGAACTTTCGGCCGTTGGGTGAATGCGATTCTGGCGACAGACGATTTCCCGTCCGACGTTCTGGATAGAATTACGATTAAAGAATTTGGTCGTGATAGATTGAGGGAACGCCACCCAAACGTGCCGGTCTACACCGTCGAGGACAATGGCGGGGGAAAGATTGCAGAACCAACTAAACACGGCGAAATGTCACGCTACGAACCTGGAGTTGAGAAACGAAAGTCTAACTTCAAGTTTTGGTCGAAGGAATATCGTGATAGGGAGCCGAAAAAGCGGAGCACCCCTGCCCCTCTTCGCTAATTGTAGCTCTCAGATTCCTGGAGAGTAACAGAGGCGGGCTCCCCCCTACATAGATAACTTTTACCTCAGGGTCTCTGGGGCGCGGTCGATTCGACTTTCGTCATTTTCACGCGTGGCATCCGAAAAACGAGTTCCCATGAAAAATTCAATTTTCGTGCAATCCTGTGCAATGAGTTTGTTGCGAATTTGTGTCGAAATTCGCAGAACTCTCTACGAGTTGAGAGTGGAGCCTACGGGATTCGAACCCGTGACCTCCTCAATGCCATTGAGGCGCTCTACCAACTGAGCTAAGACCCCAGCAAAGAACCTTAGATTGTAAGTTTCAGACTAGAGATTGCAAGATGCCAGCTGAGGTCTTGCGATGAGCAATCCAGCGACTCGGTTTATAGCGTTCGATGTCGAGACTGATTCGCTTCGAGTTCATAGGCTCGAGTCGCGGATACTTTCGAGCTGTAATAGCTTCCGTTACAAGCGGAGTTCGTGGCTTCGCAAAAGAACTATTCCGCCTGACCAATGTGACCGTAGAATATTCCTGCGGGTCATACTTGCGCCGGATGCCTGCAGTCGTTCCCAGACTCAGTATGGGTGCCGATCCTTCTTGTTTTGCCAGGCCTCGCACGCCTTCAAGGCGAATTCCCGTTCGAAATCGGGAAAGCACTTGATGGCCTTCCTCTCTTCCCACGGGAGTTTGAAATCGATGTATTGAAACTCGTCGTCAAAGCCGATCTTACTGGTGTCCGACAGTCTTGTGCCGAAATACACCCGATCAATCCGCGCCCAATAGATGGCGCTCATGCACATCGGACAGGGCGCGCCATTCACGTAAAGGTCGCAGCCTTTGAGCATCTGCGCGCGCTCGGGAACTGGATCGGGCGAGCCTTCGGGACGCGGAATCATCTTCAGATTTCCCTCATAATAATCCGAGCCGAGAAGGGCTTTGGAATTGATCCGGCCGCAGGCGTCCATGATCGCGGTGACCTCGGCGTGAAAAACCGGAATTCCGGTCAGAAGGACCCGGTTCTGGCCCCGGCCGATGATTTTGCCGTCTCTTACAATGACGGCACCAAACGGTCCGCCCCATCCTTTCTCGACCGACTCGATTGCCAACCGGGTCGCCTCGTGGAGGAATTGTTTCTTATACTCGTCGCTTTCAATATCTGTAGTGCTCATGTGTTTGTGTTGTTCTGTGTTGATTGTCGGGTTTGTCTGCGGGGGGAATGGGGGTGGTTTTGTTGTTTTCTCGAGGAAAGGGGAACAGACGAATTCGTGACGTGTTAGTTCATATCACACAAGTTTCCAAAAAATTGCAACCGATAACGCGTAAAGCGCGCAGACAAAGAGTGCGCCTTTCCAATGCACGCTTTTCGGTGCATCCGGCGCTGGGCAGGAGCCACCACTTCAGCGCCATGGGCGCGACGCCCGCCGCGATCAACGCTGCTGCAAAAACGCGGAATGGAAAATCTCTGAATCATGACGACTTTGGGTCGATGAGACCGTCGAAGTAGCCGAAGAACACGCCGTCCGGATCGTATTTGTCGCGCAGGTCGGCCAGCCGTTTCCAGTTTTCCGGCGAGAGGGATTGGACGGCGTTCGACGGCCTGTGGACGGTGTCCGATTCACCGACGTAATAGCCGATGTTGAAGGGCCTGAGCAGCGCGGTGCATTCGTCGTGCCACTGGCTGTTCGCCGCGTCGCCTGCGGCGTCCTTCCACATCGTCCACGGTCCGCCGTAAACCCGCGAGCTCATGGAATAAGCCGCGTCCGGATGAACGGCCGGAACGTTCGGGCCGGTGAAAATGGCGAAGAAAATGACGGTGATCGGAGACGGGCATTTCGTCATGTGACCGCCGACCGCCTTCGCGAGGTCGCCCGGCGAGGTGTTTGAAAAAGTGGCCTCCACGCGATTACGCAGCCCCTCGGGCCAGAGCGCTCCCGACGCATCGAACATTTGCTCGAAAACGAGCGGAGTGGCGAACGAACTCGAGAGGCATTCGGGCAGCAGGGGGCAGTCTTCCAGCGGCCTCAGCATGGCCTTGGCCTCCTCCGGGGAATCCGCGAAAGCCGCCCCTGTCACCATGGCGACCTTGCCGCCTTGTGCGGCGGTCTTTTCCTTGAAATGCGCGGGAGCTTCGAGCAGGAAGAGGCTGAGTTCGACGGCGGGCGAAATTTTCGCGGCGTTTTCCCCGAGCCAGCCCCCGACCGCTGCGGCGTCGTCCATGGAATAATAATAGGTGCTGCCGTGGATCGCCCTGGGCAGCGGATGCAGCTTGAGATGGTATCGCGTGACGACGCCGAAGAATCCGGGACCCGATCCGCGCGCCGCCCAGAAATATTCTGCATGCTCGTTCTTGCTCGCCGTGATGAGTTTTCCCTCCGCCGTCACGAGCTCGATGGCCTCGATGCTTTCCGTGCCCGAGCCCCAGACGCCCTGGTTCCATGCCATGCCGCCGCCGAGCAGATAGCCGCTCAGCTTGACCTGCGGGCAGTGGCCGCTGGGATAGGCGAGGCCTTTGGCGTTGAGAACCTTTTGAATGTCCCGGTTGCTGATGACGGGCTGCACGACGGCCTTGCGGGCACCCACATCGATCGAAATGACCTTGTTCAGTTGGCTCAAGTCAATGAGCAAGCCGCCATTCCGCAGCGTGGGCTGGCACCAATTGTGACCGCCGCCGCGGACCACGACCTTCCATTTGTTTTCCCGCGCGAAATGAATCGCGGCGATGACGTCCTGCTCGTCCTTGACCCGGATCACAATCTGCGGCGCACGGCGAGGAATCAGCCGATTCCACAGGTTGCCGTGGATCAATTCGGTGAAGTTTGCATCGCCCTGCACAGCGACGACGCCTTTGCAGGCTTTCTTCAGCGCGTCAATGTCCATGGGCGCGCCTTTCGGAGTCTCCGCACGGCCGTCGTGGCCAAGCAACAGGCCGCCGGCCGCCGCAGCGGTGCCCTTCACGAAGCCGCGACGCGAACATGAATTTTCTCCGTTCATGACTCATCCTTTTCACCACCGTAATGCGCGCCGCGACATCTCGATGGCTCGGCGCAGAAATTTTTTATGGTCGGGATTTGGGGTGCTCGTAGTTGGTTGTTACTTGTTGGTTTGTCTGCGGGGAGAAGGGGGTGGTTTTGTTGTTTTCTAGAAGAAGGGAACAGACGAATTCGCAGCCTGCTCGCATCTCACACAAATTTCCAAAAGATTGCAACCGATAACGCGTAAAGGGCAAAGATTAGGAGTGTGCCTTTCCAATGCACGCTTTTCGGCGCATCCGGCTTCGGGAAGAGCCACCAGTCCAGCGCCTTGATGAATACCGGCATGGTCAGCCAGGTTGTTAATGCGACGCTGATGGTATTGCCAATGAACAAGGCCAGTGAAAAATTCAGGCTCGCAAGGCGGGGACTGAGAAATAGGCTTTCGAGCATCACAATAGGAAAAAGCCCTAGCAGCACCAACATGGCAGCTTTCCAGTTCGGCGGGCCCTGGCCTGTCTTCGGATCTGTTGGGAACCATCCTGGGAAGGAAGTTTCCATTCGCTGCAAATGCGCGTAATCGATGAGGGGCTCCACCTCTCGGAGTAGTGCAGCCCGCTCCGGAGACTTCAGCCATTTGTTGAGATGCTCAGCGGTGTCGAAGCGCATCAGTGTTGTCCACCCCAACTCACCAGCAAGGGGAGGTTGTACATAGGAACCGCAGTAACCGGGAAATTTCGACTGCGCCTGCTGAATCTTTGTCTCCCACTCGCGGTAGGCAGCCTCCTTGCCCGCCTTTACTTTTGTGACGATTACTTCGATGACACCTCCATCAGGTTCGGTTTCTTTTACTTCAATTTCGATAGAGGATTTTTCCGCGATCAGGGATTGCGCTTCTGCGAGCAGGTGGCGCCATGTTTCCGATTCTCGCCACGCATCGAGATGCCCGGTATTAGCGAACCGAAGCATTACAGCCCACGAGGAGGCGTCTCCGGAGGGAATGATTTCGGAATTCAAAAAACCTGTAAACCCGGCTGCGCGTGTGAGGACCTCTGCCTGCCAGGCAGCGAATTCGTTTTCAAGGCCGCTTCGGAGGTGGAATTTGGCTTGGAGGATTGCTGCGTTTGGCGATGAAGAAGAACTATCCATGTCAGCGAAGCAACGGCACTAGAAGAGACAAATCACTCTTAAAGTCAATGCCCAAGCTGCATCGAGGCGCGGGTTCGTGCCGGGAGTGGGAATGTATGAAATCGCCGGCTCAAAATATGCCCCATGAGTAACGTGCGCCTGATAATAAGCCTGAAGCATCAACTCATTGCTGCGCGCAAAAATATTCGAATTTAAAGATGACCACGCCAGACCAACGCCAGCGGAATCCCTCGTCCGATTTGGAACCAAACCGAATTCTGTAAAGCCAACACCAAAATATTTATCTATGGGAAGCGTATCCGAGTTATTGAGTCCAAATTGTACGAATCCGCTGATACCGCTGTTGTCAATGGTAGGACGTGCGCGCCAGAATCGTTGCGAACCGAACAGATAAAAGCCGGATGCGCCATTCTCCGTGATGTGGTGTGGACCGCTAAGCGACCCGGTCTGCCGCCATCCGCCTACTCCGAATGATCCTGGCAGGTCAGCCACTTCCCATGAAGCGCCCGCTTCCCATACATTAAAGTAATAACCATTAAAATGTGGACCAGTTAGCCCTGTCTGAACGCCGCGGGCGATGTTGCCATCGTAGATTCCATAGCAAAGATAGACGTTCTTTGCCGGAGCGAAGGTCGTTGTGATGCCGCAGGCGGAATTATAATAACCGGGCATGCTGCCGAGCAGCGTGGGATTGACGAAGACTGGCGTGTAAAGCAAGCCTGAAACCGCCGGAATCGCGAGATACTGATCCTGCACCGGCACGGGCCGCAAAACATTATTGAAATCGTCTGTCGGCACGAGCTTGCCGATTCGTAGGATAAGCTTGCTATCGAAAAATTCCTGCCTCCACCAAAGCTGATAAAGCTCTGAACGATGAAGAGGCCTGGGGCCGGGCAGAGAATTGTAACCTTGCACGCTGCCCGCTTGTTCATTGGTTGGCTGACCATCGAACTGCAGAAACTCGACGCCTAGACGACCGCCTTTCCAGCCAAAGAGTTTTTCTGCGTCGAGGTTAGTGCCAATTATAAGCAAACTATTAAAACTCCATTTGCCCGGCTCGGCACCACCGGAAAGAAGACCATTTGTGTCACCAACCCAAACTCCGCCCAAAAAAACTCCTGTATCTCGAGGCAAATCAAAAACGCTCTCCACGGTTTGAGCCAGCTCCCCCGTGCCCGTGCGAATATCAACTGCGCCGGGGTTTGAACTAATGCCTTCAGCGTTAATACTCGCATTCCTCTTTTCCGCGTCAGATTGCTCGTCGGCAAAAAGAACATTTTGTGCGGTTACAAAACCAAACGTCCCGATCAGAAACGCGAGATAAATGTTCCATGTTTTAGCGCTCAAAATTGAATACAGATGGAACTCATTCGGCGCGTTGCCGACGAGCAAATAATTTGTGGAATGCCTGAATAGCTTTTAAAGCGTTTCAGTCGAAGCTTGCAACAAAAGGGCGTTTATGATGTTTAATCACCAGAGGAACTTAATGAAGCTATCGGGATTGGCGGCTCTTTGTTCGGTCGTGGTACTGGCATTGGGAGTTCGCACTAGCACAGGACAAACAACCGGACCCGCCCCCCAGAACGCTCCTCGTGTCGCACCGAGTAATGGTGTTCGAGGGAGTAACGTGCGTCCCAACAATTCAAATTTGCCGTATGTTCCGCGGGGACCGGCAAACATTGGCCAACGCCCAATCGGCACGCTCCCGGCTCAAGTCCAAAGTCAGCCTCCCACCAATCTTCGGCCGAATTATCCACCGCTCACCCGGCAATTGAGTCCTAGGCTGGCGGCAATCAGGATTCAACAGCGCCCGCCAACCGACAATGTGGAACAAACCGGCAACCTGTTGCCACAAAGCGGAATTGTGCAAACGCCGCTATCGATACCGGACGATCAACGCGTGGTCAGAACTGACGATCTAAAGCCCACCAACCACGTATTGGTGAAGCGAGAGATTTCGGAAGGCTTGGAGACAATCGACCCCCCACGCAGCGCACGAGATGGCGATGTGCAACCGATCGTCCGTGATTCGGCGAATCGTGATTTCAAGCAGCACAAGGTCAAGAGGGATCGCCAAACCGGAAGGAATCGGTTCAGCTATTCCGATGCGCTCCGTCGTAATTGGCAAGGATGGCATAATCGCGATTGGTGGCGGCAGCATTGTAACAACATCGTTTTGGTCATCGGCGGATATTATTTCCTGGACGCGAGCTATTGGTACCCAGCTTACGGTTATGATCCGCTTAACAGCTATTACGATTACGATGGACCAATCTACACCTATGGTAATCTGCTACCTGATCAAGTGATTGTGAACGTTCAAGGCGCGTTGCAAGACGCAGGTTATTACTTCGGGCCAGTAACCGGATCGCTAAGCGTGGAAACGCGAGCGGCTCTTGCTAATTTCCAGCGTGACCAGGGACTGATTGTTACTGGAGCAATTGACGAGCCGACCGTGGAGGCGTTGGGATTGTACTAGAAAAAGGTTCTCGCAAACGTTGTAGCCAACTCGCTGCATCGAGGCGTTCACTAAAACACCAGTGACATCTGCCGCGGCAGGCAGCTCCGCCGTGGCTACCACAGACGCTGCTGACTGCTCCCGACTGGTCAGGATTCGCTTGATCAATCTGGGTGTGGGATGCTGATCGGTTTTAACACCGGAATTTACGAGGCGATTGATCTTTCTGCGTGGATCGCCGGCAATCCGGGTGATGTTTGGCAACGGATTTCGGCAGGCCAGCATCCTTGTTCGAAAAGTTTCCGCGCAAGGACGTTTTCATATCGCCGAATTAATAGCGTTTCATCCGGCTAAGCCATTCGTTGTAGCCACGGCGTTGTGTCGCCGTGCTGCCGTGAGCAACAACTCAGGGAGCCTCGACACAGCGACGCGGCTACAATTGAAAGATGGCTTCTAACGTGCGGGTTCCAGGTGCGAAAAATTTGCGACGGTCGCATACCACCGTTACAGGAAGAGCTGCCAGCTGACTTTGGAGCCATGCAAAAGTTGATCGAATGCGTACCGAATTTTTCGGAAGGCCGCGATCAAAACATTATTCGACAGATCAGCGATGCGATTGAATCGGTAGATGGCGTTTCGCTGTTGGACGTCGATCCTGGCGCGAGCACCAACCGCACCGTGGTGACGTTCGTCGGCAGTCCTGATGCAGCGGTGGAAGCGGCATTTCGCGCTATTAAGAAAGCGGGGGAGTTAATCGATATGCGCAAGCAGAAGGGGGCTCACCCGCGCATGGGCGCGACCGATGTTTGCCCGTTCATTCCCGTGAGCAACGTGAGCTGGGACGAAGCAATCGCTTGTGCAAATCGCCTGGGACAGCGTGTCGGCGATGAATTGAAAATACCTGTCTATCTCTATGAAAAAGCGGCAAAAAATGAACCGCGCTCGAATTTGTCCGTAATTCGCGCGGGCGAATACGAAGGGTTCTTCGAGAAAATCAAACAACCCGAATGGAAACCAGATTTTGGGCCCGAAGTATTCAACGAAAAATCAGGGGCAACTGTAATCGGTGTCCGTGATTTTCTTGTCGCTTACAATGTGAATCTGAACACGAAATCAGTGCGGCGCGCAAACTCGGTTGCGTTTGATGTGCGAGAGCAGGGGAGGGTAAAGACCGAGGATGGAACGCTATCGGGAAAACCAGTGCTGGATGCGAATGGCGAACCGATCCGGATTCCCGGGATGTTGAAGCACGTCAAGGCAATTGGTTGGTTTGTGAAGGAATACGGGATTGCACAAGTCTCAATGAACCTGACTAATATCGAAGAAACGCCGTTACACGCGGCGTTCGATGCATGTTGCGAATCGGCAGCCAGGCGTGGTCTGCGCGTGACCGGTTCGGAGATTGTAGGCATGGTTCCGAAAAAATGTCTCGTTGATGCCGGGCGATATTTCTTGCGCAGGCAAAAATGGTCGGAAGGCGTGTCCGATGAAGAATTGATCGACATCGCCATTCGCTCAATGGGCTTGAGCGAACTGAAACCTTTCGATCCAAAAGAAAAGGTGATTGAATTCAAAATCGAATCTGCTGAGCCAAAAAGGTCCCTGGCAAAGATGAATCTGCGCGAATTTTGCAATGAAACCCTCAGCGATTCGCCTGCGCCGGGCGGCGGTTCGGTTGCAGCATTAATGGGCGCGCTAGGCGCCTCGTTAGGCGGAATGGTTGCGAATCTGTCCGCAGGAAAACGCGGCTGCGATGACAAGCTCGAGTATTTCAGCAATTGGGCAGTGAAAGCGCAACAACTCAAAGATGAATTGCTAGCGCTGGTGGATGAAGATACAGCGGCATTCAACAAAGTAATGGATGGGTTCGCCTTGGCAAAAGAGTCGGCTGAAGAGAAAGCTGCGCGCGCGGCTGCGATCGAGGAGGCGACGAAATATGCCGCGGAAGTGCCGCTGAAGGTCATGGAGACGGCGTCGAAATCTTACGAATTGCTCGCCGAAATGGCCGAAAAAGGAAATCCGGCCTCGGTTTCCGATGTCGGTGTCGGCGCGTTAGCCACTCATGCGTGCATCGAAGGTGCGGCGCTGAACGTCAGAATCAATCTCGCGCAACTGAAGGACCAAAAGTTCAAGGCGGAGCTTGCCGACAGGATGCGAAAGGCCAGCGCGCATTCGGAGACGCGGTTCAAAGAGATCAGCCAGCTTGTGGAAAGCAAGCTTGGGTAGGGCGCGACCGGGCTTGCCGTCAGCGTGCCCTCGAACATTTGCGGCGGTCACAGACCGCCGTTACAGGAGAAGCGAATTATGCGCTCGTTAGTCGTTCTCCATGCGTCGCAACTCGTCACGTTAAGCGGTCCGAAGCGGCCACGCGCGGGACGCGAACTGTCCGAGTTGGCAATCATTCCCGATGGTGGAATGCTGATTCGCGACGACAGGGTCGACATCGTCGGTCCCAGTACTGAGATAGAGAAAAAGACAGGCGATGCGGAAGTTTTCGATGCACGCGGGAAAGTCGTTCTCCCCGGTTTTGTCGACGCGCACACGCATTTGGTTTTTGCCGGAAACCGGCTGGACGATTTCGAGCGGCGTGCACACGGCGACACTTACGAGCAAATCGCGAAGGCCGGCGGCGGAATTTGGTCAACCGTTGAAAAGACGCGAGCAGCGAGTGAAGCCGACCTTCTTATGCAAGCAAAAAAGCATGCAGACTGGTTCCTGCGCTGCGGAACGACAACTGTGGAGTCAAAATCGGGCTACGGTCTGAGCGTCGAAGACGAGCTGAAGATCTTGCGCGTGACGAGGCGCCTCAATCAGGAGACGCTGTTGGAAATTGTGCCGACGTTCCTCGGCGCACACGCGGTACCGCGCAAAATACTCGCCGATGAATACGTCGATCTCGTCGTTTACGAGATGCTGTCGCGAGTGACATCGGACGGTCTTGCCGAATTTTGCGACGTATTTTGCGAGAGCGGTTATTTCGATATCGAACAATCGAGGCGGATCCTTAGCGCGGCGAAAAAGCTTGGATTGAAACTGCGCATTCACGCTGATCAGCTCAGTAATTCAGGCGCGGCAAAATTGGCTGGCGAATTGAAAGCAACGACGGCAGATCATCTGGAAAGAACCGACGCACATGGGATCGCGGCATTGAAATCTGGGGGCGTGCAACCGGTATTGTTACCCGGCTCGGTCTATGCGCTTGGATCGACGCATTATCCGCGGGCGCGAGAAATGATCGAGGCAGGTCTCGCGGTCGTAATCGCGACTGATTTCAATCCCGGCTCCTCGCCAACGCCGAGCATGCCAATGATTTTATCGCTTGCGTGCACACAAATGAAGATGTCGCCGGCAGAGGCTATCGCTGCATCGACGATCAATCCGGCATATTCGTTAGGCCGGGGCGATCAGATTGGCTCGCTCGAATCCGGTAAACTGGCGAACTTCTCAATATTCGAATGCGAGGATTACCGGGAGCTTGCGTATTGGTTCGGAGTTCAGCAAACGCACTCGGTTTACGTTAAAGGGAGGAGAGTCCACTAAACACACGAAAGAATTCAGGAGAATGGAAGAAGAACTTCTGAAGCTCGAAGAGCAATTTGCGGAGGCAATCATCAAAAATGATCCGGAAGCAATCGAGCGACTCGTCGCCGATGAGTGGATCATCATCAATGCCGATGGAGGAATCATTGATAAGGAGCGCTTTTTTGAAGTGATCAGGTCAGGCACTCTAACTCACGAGATGATGGAGTCCGATAACATGCGGGTGCGTATCTACGGGGACAGCGCAGTGGTCACCGCATTGACTCGGACGAAAGGCAAATTTATGGGACAAGAGTTCAGTACGCACGAGCGTGCGACAGATTTTTTTGTGAGGCTCAATGGACAATGGCGGTGCGCCCTCACGCAGCTCACTCGATTTACGAAATCGTGAAGCGGAGCGCCCGGCGGTCGCGCCAAACCGAGTTTGGGCAAGTTTTGCGGCGCCTGCAGAGCGCCGTTACAGTGAGTTTATGAAGGTCGAAGTGGAAAAGCAGCCGGGGTCGGTCTCTACGCTGCAAATTGAAGTGCCCCCGGAGGAGGTGTCCAAAGAATGGGATGCGATCGCCAACAGCTTCGCCCGTTTCGCCAAAATTCCGGGTTACCGGCCAGGTAAGGCGCCGCGCGCGGTCATTGAGAAGAGATTTCGCAAGGAAATTCAGGATGAATTAACCAAGAAGCTCGTTTCCAAAAGTTATCATGAAGCGATCGAGCAAGAACAGTTGCGCGTTGCTTCGCTGGCCAATATCGAAGACGTCCAGCTTGGCGAGGACAAGTCGATGCGGTTCCGCGCAACGGTTGTTACTGCTCCGGAATTTGAATTACCCGAATACAAGAATATTCCAGTGCAGCTGCCAGAGACGAACGTTTCCGAGTCGGAGATCGATGTGGCAATCGAGCGCCTGCGCGATCAATCGGCCGATTTCGTCGACGTTCCGGAGCGGGGACTGGAGATGGGCGACTTCGCCGTCATCGACTTTGAGGGATCCAGCGATGGCAAGCCAATTAGTGAAATTGCGCCCCAGGCGAGCAAAAATCTTCAAGGCGGGAAAAAATTCTGGTTGCACCTCGCATCCGATAATTTCCTGCCGAAATTTTGCGAGCAAATGCTAGGGCAAAAGCCGGGCGAGACGCGCACGATAACGGTCGATCTCGCAGTGGATTTTCCGGTGAAGGAACTGGCAGGAAAACAGGCAAATTACAATGTCACTGTCCGTGAGATCAAGCAGAAAGTATTGCCGGCTTTGGATGATGCGTTTGCGGCGAAATTGATTCCTGGAAAGACGCTTGCCGATCTGCGCCAAATCATCGAACACGATCTTGCGCATGAAAAGAAGCATGAACGCGAGCGAGCGAAAGAGGGGCAGGTTGTGAAATATCTGCACGACCGGATTCAGTTCGAGTTGCCGCCTGCCCTATTGAAAAGTGAAACGCGTCGAATTTTGGCAGAGCTGGTGCAACGAAACCGGGAACGCGGTGTTCCTGATGAAATGTTAAAGGACAAGGAGAAGGAGCTCATCGAGACCGCCGCAGGGCTTTCGGCTCACCGGTTGAAGACCAATTTCATTCTGCATCGAATTGCGGAGCGCGAAAACATCCAGGTTTCGCGGGACGACATCAACGCGCGGCTTCGTGAGGAAGCGGCGCGACACAATATTCCCATGGAAAAAATGCGCAAGGAACTGCGGGAACACGATGGTCTGGACGCATTCGCGGAACAGATACTGCTGGGTAAGACTCTTGATTTCCTTAAGGCGAATGTTAGCGTCGGGGCAGCGCAAGAACCCGCCGTTAGAGAAGAAAAATCATGACTGTATCGAACGAAAATCTTTCCCAGGTGCTGATTCCGATGGTCGTGGAGCAGACTGGCCGGGGCGAGCGCAGCTACGACATTTATTCGCGACTACTCAAGGATCGCATCGTTTTCATCGGGACGCCGATGGACGATCACATTGCTAATCTTGTCATTGCGCAGTTGCTGTTTTTGCAAATGGAGGATTCGAAGAAGGACATCAATATCTATATCAATTCGCCTGGCGGCTCAGTAACTGCCGGCCTTGCGGTTTATGATACGATGCAGTTTCTCACGTGCGATGTGACTACGTATTGCCTCGGAATGGCCGCGAGCATGGCTGCGGTCCTGCTCTGTGCAGGAACAAAGGGTAAGCGTTTCGCGCTCCCAAATTCCGATATCATGATCCATCAGGTTTCAGGAGGTGCGCAGGGCGCGGCGAGCGACGTGGAGCGTCAAGTCGATTACATGTTCAAGCTGAAAAAGCGCCTAATCAAAATCATCGCACAGCACACGGGTAAGTCCGAGGAACAGGTGCGGACCGATTCGGATCGCGATTACTATATGTCCGCCCAGGAAGCGAAAGCGTACGGTCTTGTGGACGAAGTGATCAAGTCTCGCAAGGAGGCGAAGCTACTTGATGGGGCGACTCCTCCTTCCGGAGATCGGTCGGTAGAAGTGGCTGAAACCGCTCTGCCGCGCAAACTCGGAGGATAAGAGAGCTTCTCAAAAAATATGGCCCGCGCTTCCAACCTCACTATGTGCTCGTTTTGTGGCAAGAGCCATGCGGAGGTTCGCAAATTGATCGCCGGACCAGGCGTCTATATCTGCGATAGTTGTATAAACGTTTGCAAAAGCATCCTCGATAAGGAGCTCAACGAGGATGCCCGGCGTCAGTCCTCCAATATTCGTGTGCCCAAGCCGGCGGAAATCCGTCGGGCCCTTGATCAGTATGTCGTCGGCCAGGACACCGCGAAGAAAACGTTATCGGTGGCTGTCCACAACCACTACAAGCGGGTGTCGCAAGCTTCCCAACCGGCCGATGCTTCCGCCGCGTTTCAGCCGGATCCGTTTGCTGATGTTGAGATTGAGAAAAGCAACATTTTATTAATCGGCCCTACCGGCTCTGGCAAAACATTACTAGCCAAAACCCTAGCGCGGATTCTCGATGTACCGTTTTGCATCGCCGACGCGACGACGCTGACCGAAGCCGGATATGTTGGCGAAGACGTGGAAAACATTATTCTGCGACTCCTGCAGAATGCGGATTACGATGTGAAACGAGCGGAGATCGGGATCGTTTACATCGACGAGATCGACAAGATCGGCCGGAAAACTGACAACGTGAGCATTACTCGCGATGTCTCCGGCGAAGGAGTGCAGCAGGCTCTGTTGAAGATTTTGGAGGGCAGCACGTGCAATGTTCCGCCTCAGGGTGGACGCAAGCATCCACATCAGGAGTACATCCAGGTTAATACCGAGAAAATTCTGTTCATTTGCGGCGGTGCATTCGTCGGTCTCGATAAAATTATTCAAAAACGCATCGGCCAAAAAGTAATGGGGTTCGGCAGTCCCACACTGGAAGTTGAAGAGGCGTTGCGAAAACAAGCTGTCCGCCATGTGGAACCGGAAGATCTGCTCGCTTTCGGAATGATTCCCGAATTCATCGGACGATTGCCGGTTGTCAGCTCGCTCGATGCGCTAACCGAGGACGAAATGGTAGCGATTTTGACCGAGACAAAAAACGCGATGGTGAAACAGTACACGAAGCTTTTCTCAATGGAGGGTGTGCGTTTAGCAGTCACCAAGGATGCGTTGCGCGCGTTGGCGGCCCAGGCGGTCACGAAAGGAACGGGCGCGCGCGCGTTGCGTTCGATGCTCGAGCGGATCATGCTCGATATCATGTACGAGGTGCCGAGTCGCGAAGATATTGCCGAGGTCACAATCAATCGGGCCGTAGTGGAAGGCAAAAAGCTCCCTCTCATTCGCAAGAAACAGGATAAGACCGCGGCCTAAAGGGCTTCGTCCGAAGTTAAGAAGTTAAAAGGGTTACAAAGTTAAAACGGTAAAAGCTCTTCCGTTGTAACATTGTAACTTTTTAACGCTTTACTTTTCGTCATGCCCGTCACCCTTCTCAACACCGGCACGGAGCTTTTGCTTGGAGATGTGCAGGACGCGCACCTTGCATTCATCGCGCGCGAGATTTTCCCCTTGGGTCTGCGCATCGAGGAACGACGTACGGTCGGCGACACTGAGGCGATTCGGCACACGTTAGCCGAACTATTTCCAGGCTGTGAGATTCTTTTCGTGACCGGTGGTCTTGGTCCAACTAGCGACGACATAACACGCGAGATGGTTGCCGAGCTACTGGGGTTAGAGCTCCAAAAGTCTCCGGACTTGCTGGCTTCGCTCCGGCAAAGACTTCAAGTGCGTGGAATCAAATGGACTTCTGGTATCGCGCGGCAGGCGGACGTTCCCGCAGGCGCGGAGGTCCTGGCGAACCAAAATGGCAGCGCGCCCGGCCTTTATTTGCGGGCAAATATCAATCCCCGGATTGAGTCTCCGCATCTTTTTCTGTTGCCCGGGCCTCCGCGCGAGCTCCAGCCGATGTTTCGGGCCTTTGCGATGCCGATTCTGCGCTCAATCGTCCCAGCTTCGGCTTTTATCGAGCGACGCCTCTACAAGATTGCCGATAAAGGCGAGTCGCTCGTCGAGGAGGCGATCGGTGACCGCGTGCTTGCGGTTCCGGGAATCGAGCTCGGGTACTGCGCGCGTCCGGGCGAAGTCGACGTGCGCATTGTCGGGAAAGCAAACGCCATCGAACAGGCAGACGCGATTATCAAATCGACCCTTGGATGCTCGGTGTTTTCTGTTACGGACGAAACTCTGGAGCAAGTGGTTGTAAAACTTTTGGTGCAGCGCAACCAAACGGTCGCGGTTGCAGAATCCTGCACAGGAGGATTGCTTGCCAATCGCATCACAAACGTGCCTGGCGCATCGGCTGTTTTTCCAGCCGGTTATGTTTGTTACGCAAACCAGGCAAAGATCGACATGCTGGATGTCGACCCGCTACTAATCGAGAAGCACGGTGTCGTGAGCGAACAAGTCGCGCGTGCGCTGGCCGAACATGCTCGTGCGTGTGCAAGGTCCGATTATGCACTCGCTACGACCGGCGTTGCAGGACCGAGCGGTGGATCGCCGGAGAAGCCTGTCGGAACTGTTCATGTTGCTCTCGCCGCCTCGGGCAAAACGATCGCGAAGAAATTCTTTTTTCCAACTGACCGTGAGACTTTTAAGCAAATCGCTACACAAGCTGCGTTGGAATTGCTACGGCGGAGATTAATCGTCGGCATGTAACGGCTTTGCGCTGCATTCTCTGTCATTCCGACCGAAGTGGAGGAATCTCGTACTTACTTCGGATGGTGCACAATCATGCCAATTCCAGAGATATCTCGACTTCGCCTCGACATGACAAACATCTAAAAGTCGCCCACGTCTACAGACGTGCCAACTTTCGCGTGATCGTAAAGCAATTTTGCCCCATCGACGGATTCGCGGATGCAGCCATGCGAGGCGGGGTAGCCGGGCAAAATTCCGATGTGCATCCCGACACCTTCGCCGGTCAGGCGAAGGAACCATTTCATGGACGCGCCAGCAAAGTGCGTTCCGCTCGGCGCGGAATCGCTGCGCGCGCTAACCCCGGCACGTACTGTGCGACCGGAACCGTCCACGAAGTCGCCGTAAAGACTGGAATGATGATTGGGGTCCTTTTCCATGACGTTGAAATGTCCATGCGGCGTTTCATGTCCGCGTCTGCCAGACGAAACTGGGCCATCGGCCACGACCTGGTCCCCGATCATAAGGTAAGCCCTCTGCTTTGGGATCGACACGACGATGCGCGTATTGTCCTGCGTTGCCTGTTTCAGTAACGATTGATTTACCTTCAATGGTTCCTGTCTCCGAATCAGATCGGACGCTTTGCGCATAGGCGGCGGTGTAGGACTCGGCTGTCGTGGCTTCGGTCCCAAGTGGAATTGACCGCTCGCAGAAGAGACAACCCCGGCCAGCAAAACCAACCGAATCAACATCGAAAGTCGCATAAAATTAGCCGCCATTGTAGCCGTTTACGCGCCGAATCCAACCCGATAACCATCGCGCTTCGTGTCGGTCGGCTGGAGAGTTTTGGACCCGTTGAGTTAGCACTGCTCTGGCCGCGCGCACGAATTCATCAACCGCGCCGGCGCCAGAAGTGCCGTGCATGGCTTCCAAGACTTGAAGCAGACCCCAGCCCTGGCCTTGGTAGCGCTCCGTGTGCAGGACGCCTTCTCCCTTGAAATTTACGTAATCGACGAGGGCGTAACATCCTTGTGAGGTTCTCGTCAGACGTTCGAATTGTTCCTGAACATTGGCTCGATCGGAAGGCGCTGCTTCGGCCAACATTTTCGGCAGCGCACTTTCTAACCGGGCGATAAGAAATTCCGCCTGCAGATCGATCGTATCGGTGAGGAAACTACGCAATTGATTCATTTCCGTTGAATGTTGAGCTCGAAGAAATTCCGTACGCGAGTTCCAAGGGCATGGCTTTTCGCCGGTTCCCAGGAGCAACGCTGGCAGCTTCGTGCCGCGTTTTGAGATAAAGCTCACGAGCTTGGGAAAACTTTCCTCGAACGGTCCCCGGCGGCCCTTCGGGTACCAGATGAAGTGGCCGATGCCGAGTGAGGCGAAATCTTCGCCTGAGTTCCACGAAGTGAGGCCAGCGATCGTTCCGTTACATTCATTTTGCCAGATTTTTTTTCCGATTTTTAGGACATCAACATGCGAGAGAGTCGTTGCGTGGAGCGGCTTCGGCAGAAGGGCAATGAGCGCGGCAAAAACCAACGCAGCCGAAGGGTAGCAGCGTTCGGATCGCGCTCGCCGCTCTGTTCTTGACGGGCGGCGTTTATCTATTAGCGTCCCAGTTTCCGCGGCGACCAATTTAACTGGACCCTCGCGAATAACACCTTTTATGAAACAACTTATCGTCATTTTCAGCGCATCCTTACTTGCATTGCCTTTGCTTGGGCAAGAGAAATCGACACAGCTCAAGGACCAGAAAGACAAAGTCAGCTATAGCATCGGTCTACAGATCGGATTCAACCTCAGTCGGCAAAAAGTGGATATTAGTCCCGATGTGCTCTCTGCGGGCATAAAAGACGCCCTCGCCGGTAAACCACAACTGAACCCTGATCAAATCAAGGAAGTCATGACAACGTTTGAAAAAGATATGGAACAAAAACAGAAAGAATCAGGGGAGAAAAATAAGACAGAAGGCGCAAAATTTCTGGAGGAAAACAAAAAGAAAGAGGGTGTGAAAACAACTGCCAGCGGGTTGCAGTACAAAGCCCTCAAAGAGGGAAACGGAGCGCAACCGAAGGCGACCGACACGGTCACGGTCAATTATCGCGGAACTCTGATCAATGGAACTGAGTTCGATAGTTCATACAAGCGCGGGCAACCCGCGACTTTTCCAGTTAATGGCGTCATCAAGGGATGGACAGAAGCGCTTCAGCTGATGAAAGTAGGATCCAAATATCAATTGTTTATCCCGTCGAACCTTGCCTACGGCGAAAGGGCCGTCAGTCCGGATCTCAGCGCCAATTCGACTCTGATTTTTGAAGTGGAACTGCTGGATGCGAAGCCCGCTCCGGCACCTGCACCTGCGGCTGCGGCTGCGCCGAAAGGTGCTCCCAGCCCAGCGACCTCACCGTCGCCAAAGAAATAGAGGTAGGGCTCTCGGAGCTTCTCAAATCGCCTCAGCCTTTCGGGGTTGAGGCGCGTAATACAGCGCTATGTTCTAAGTGTGGATCAGGGCGCCGCGGCCGCTTCCCATTCGAATCGGGGTGCATCGCCCCATAGGTCTTCCAAGCTGTAAAAAGATCGTTTGTCGCGATGAAAGACGTGGACTACGACTTGCAGATAATCGAGCACGACCCACTGACTGACCGGAAACCCGTCAATCGCCACGGGTCGAATTGAATGGTCCTCTCGCAAACGCGTTTCAATTTCGTTTGCGATTGCTTTTAGCTGCGGCTCAGACGTAGCCGAGCAAAGCACGAAAAAATCCGTGAACGTCGAGATCGCGCGCAAGTCGAGGACGACAATCTCTTCCGCCTTTTTATTTGAGGCGAGCTCGGCGCAGGTTCTGGCTAAATTTTCCGGGGTTATTTCTGTTGCTCCAGGTAAAGTTTTTCGCGGCGAATGATTTCTTCCACTGCCGGCGGTACGAAATATCGAATCGACCGACCAGTGGCAACTCTCTTTCTGATTTCAGTTGCTGAAATGTCGATTTTCCGGCGGATAACCCGGTAGGCGTGACGCGGTCGTTCGCCACTGCGATCAAGAACAACAAAACGAACCATCTTTTCCAAATCAGCGAAGCGACGCCATTTTGTGAGCTTGTCCACGTTATCTTCGCCGATCAGGCAGTAAATTGTTGCATCACCTTTGCGCTGCCGAATCTTCTCGACCGTATCGATGGTGTAGGAAGGCGATGGACGTCGCAACTCGCAATCATCCACTGCAAATCCGGGTTCATTCTCAATAGCGGCTTGTATCATCAACAACCGTATTTCGCCTCTGGCAACGGGTGCGGTCTTTCTGAGCGGGGACATCCGAGCGGGAATAAAGATCACTTCCTCAACGCCAAGTCTCTCAAGGGCTTCGCGCGCAACGATAAGATGGCCGTGATGAATCGGATCAAAGGTGCCGCCGTAAATTGCGATCTTTTTCAACGCTCAATGCTTAATGTTCAACGCTCAACATTCAACTGAAAGCATCTTTTATAATTGGCCGTTGGACGTTGAATGTTGAGCGTTGGACGTTACTCTTTGCCGCCCATGAAAGCGGATTTACTCGGCCAGCTGATCATGACCGGTGTTCCCGGCAAGGAATTGGATGGGAAAACCGCGAGGTTATTCCGGAAAGTGAAACCGGGCGCCTTTATTTTGTTTGGCCGCAACATCGAAAGCGCGCCGCAGTTGAGAAAACTGATCGATGATTTGCGCGATTTAAGTGAGATCGAGCCCATCGTTACCATTGATCAGGAAGGGGGCCGCGTTTCGCGTCTCCGATTAATCGGCAATGAACCGCCGAATGCGCAGCAACTCCGCGATAAAAATGACATAGATCTCATCCAGCTTCATGGCGACATCACGGGGCGATTGCTCCGTCTCTTCGGTTTCAATCTAGACTTGTGCCCGGTCCTGGATATTTCGTTCGATGACAACGCAGACAATTCTCTGCGCGGGCGCTGTTACGGGAAAACAGTCGAACAGGTTGTTCGCAACGCTGGTGGGTTCAATAGCGCGTTGAGAAGGCAGGGAATCGCAAGCTGCGGCAAACATTTTCCAGGTTACTCCGCCGCGAGTTCAGACGCACACTACGAATTGCCGCGGATCGATCGCAGCCGTGAACAACTGGATCGGAACGAACTGGCTGTATTTCGGGACGTCATCCACGATGTAGACAGCATGATGATCTGTCACGGCTGGTATCCCTGCTTTGAACCCGAAAAGACGCCTGCCACTTTATCGCGTCGGATCGTAACCGATTTGTTGCGCAGCGAATTCGGTTTCAATGGTCTGGTCATGACTGACGATCTCGACATGGGCGCGATCCTTACCGGTTATCAGCTCGAAGACACGATTCGCCTGGCCATTGCGGCAGGCAACGACGTGGCGATGATTTGCCATCGCATTCCCGAGATTGAGAACGTGCAACGAATCCTCGCTACGTTGCCGCAAGATCAAATAAATCGTGCTTTGCAAAATGTGGCGCGGTTCAAAGAAAGACTTACACAGTCTGACGAATTTTCCGAAGCTGCCTTCCGCAAGATTGATGACGAGATCTGGGATCTGCGTGTCGCCGTCCTAGGCGAAGAACACGCCAGGCAGACGACTTCTCAAAGTGTACAACGTTCGCCTGTAGAGATGTTCTGATCTGATGGGCGCATTTCCCGCGCGTCGGGCGGCCACGCATCTTGACCCCTGCGCCGACTCCAGACTATTCTCCGCTTTCTGTGCGCGTCGAACTTACCATCCGCGGAATAATTATAGGTGTCATCATCACGTTGGTCTTGACCGCGGCCAATGTGTACTGCGGTCTCAAGGCCGGTCTCACTTTTTCCACATCGATCCCAGCGGCGGTGATTTCGATGGCGATCCTGCGGAGTTTCCGCGATGCGACCGTTCAGGAAAACAACATTGTGCAGACGGTTGCCTCGGCGGCGGGCACGCTGTCGTCAATTATCTTCGTGCTGCCGGGTCTGGTTATGATCGGTTGGTGGACCGGTTTTCCATTCTGGATCTCTTTCGCAATCTGCGCGCTGGGCGGCATTTTGGGCGTGATGTACTCAATCCCGCTGCGTCGTGCGTTAGTGACTGGCTCGGACCTGCCGTACCCCGAGGGCGTTGCCTGCGCCGAAGTACTGAAGGTCGGCAGTGGAAGCAATGCCAAGAACGCTTCGGACATCGAACATGGACGCGCAGGTCTGTTGGCCGTGTTATGGGGATCGATCGTTGCGGCTGTGTTTGCAGTCATCGTGGCCACCCAAACGTTCGCCGCCGACGTCGCGCAGACCTTCCGAATCGGCCGCAAGGGTGCCGTGAGCGGGTTTGATTTCTCGTTGTCCTTCTTGCTGCTCGCGATCGGGCACTTGGTTGGTCTCTCAGTTGGTATTGCGATGCTCATAGGCGCGGTGATCGGCTGGGGCTGGGGAGTGCCGCATTACTCTGCTCTCGCGCAGGATGTGACGATGGCCGCCGGCGCGCTGGCACAAAGTACCTGGAGCCATAAAGTGCGTTTCGTCGGCGCCGGTGCGATCGGCGTGTCGGCGATCTGGACATTGCTAAAACTGGTAAAGCCGGTTGGGAGTGGTCTCGCCAGCGCGATGGCTGCTTCGCGCGCGCGTAAGGCTGGCAAGAGCGACACACTGCCAATTACCGAGCGCGACATCCCAATCGGTATCGTCGGTCTCGTCACGTTGGTGTGTATGCTGCCGATTGGCTGGCTCCTCGCTTATTTCGGCAATGAGAGCGGCCTCGGCGCGCATGTGGTGACACTCACTATCGGCGGCGTGGCGTATGTCGTGTTGATGAGCTTCTTTGTCTCGGCAGTCTGCGGATACATGGCGGGTCTGATTGGTTCTTCCAACAGCCCGCTGTCGGGCATTGGAATTCTGGTGGTGATTGGCGCCGCGTTGTTGCTCGTGCTCGGCGTGAAACCGTACGTGTCGCCGAACTCGGGCAAAGCGTTGATGGCATTCGCGCTTTTCACTACCGCCGTGATATTCAACGTCGCCGCAATCGCGAACAATAATCTGCAGGACCTCAAGACCGGCCAATTGGTCGATGCGACCCCGTGGAAACAGCAGGTGGCGCTCATGATCGGTGTCATCGCCGGCGCGCTTGTAATTCCGCCGGTGCTTGATCTGATGAATCATGCTTATGGCTTCATGGGCGCGCCCGGCGCCGAGCTGCGTCCGAATCCACTGCCAGCGCCTCAGGCCGGACTAATCTCGTCACTCGCGCAAGGCGTCATCGCCGGCGATATCGATTGGAGTCTGATTCGGACCGGTGGACTCATCGGCCTTTTCATTATTCTGTTGGATGAAATCCTCGCGCGCACGACACGGCACATGCGCGTGCCGCCGTTGGCCGTGGGCTTGGGAATTTATTTGCCCACGCAGAGTACTCTAATGGTGGTGGTCGGCGCGGTGGTGGGATGGTTTTTCGACAAGCAAGCCAACCGCAGCCCGCGCCCGGAGGCGACGAAGCAGCTGGGCGTGCTACTCGCGTCGGGTTTGATCGTCGGCGAGAGCGTGATCCTCGTCGTGATCTCTGCAATCGTCGCGTTCTCCGGTGTAGCCGCGCCGCTGGCGTTGGTCGGTCCGGGCTTTGAAACCGCCGGCAAAATCATCGGCGGTGTTGCCTTCGTAGTCATCGCGGCGCTGCTATATCGCTGGATATGGCGGTTGGCGACGGCAAACAGTGCGGCCCGATCTTGAGCGAGGATGAGCGTGAGCGCGAAGAAAAGGTGGAATTGGTCGCTATGGATTGGGTTTCTTTTCGCGCTGGGAGGTTTTTTTAGCTACACATTCTTCGCGCAATTCCCAATTACACGCGATTTCCCCTGGGCGAACCTCTTGTTGTTTGCTGCGGGAGGAATTTGTCTCGTGGTGGGGCTATTCCGTGCATTTGGCAAAGCGCAGGTTTATCGCGGCAAGGTCTTCGGACCAATTTTAGTCACGCTGGCGATATTGATGTTCGGTTTATTCTCCTACGTACTGTTCTGCGAGCTGCGGGAGGTACCGCCCTCGACCGGTGCGCCGCGAGTCGGACAAAAAGCGCCCGAGTTTACGTTGTCGGATCAAGATGGGAAGGACGTGTCTCTTCGTGATCTGGGCAGCAAATCAAAAGCCGTCGCGCTGATTTTTTATCGCGGTTTCTGGTGACCATTATGCAACTCCGAGTTGCGGAGTTTCCAGCAAAGGCTTCCGAACCTTGAATCGCGCGGGATTCATGTCGTCGCGATTAGCGTCGACCCGCCGGACATCAATCGTCGCCAACGACAAAAGCTTGGCTACACCTATACATTCCTGTCGGATCCAAAGGAGGAAGTGATTCGGCGTTACGATCTGTTGCATCGCGGCGCAGGACCTAAAGGGAGGGATATTGCGCGCCCGGCAGAGTTTCTCATTGATTCAACCGGGACAATCCGCTGGGTAAATCTCACCGAGAACATCGCCGTACGCGCGCGTCCGGAACAGGTGCTGGAAGCTTTTGAGCGAGGGGAGCAAGCTACCTCTCACTAGCGATTAACCACGGCTATGTCCGTAGCGATTGACTGGACTTCGCCGAATCAATACGTTGTGCGCTCGTGCATCCGGAACTGGAACAACTTCTTGTCCTTCAAGATCGACAACAGAAGATCCGGCAAATTCAGACCGAAGTAGAGACCGTACCGCTGCGGCGGACGAGTCTTGAAGCGCAGCTGGCGGCAACCGTAAGTGCAGTTGATGCATTGAAACAAAAGGTGCGCCAGGTCGAAGTGGACCGGAAGAAGCTTGAGCTCGATGCAGCCACGCGCATGGAGTCCATCTCGCGTCTCAAGACCCAGCAGTATCAGACGCGCAAGAATGATGAATTTCAGGCCCTCGGGCACGAAATCGAGCGGTACGAAAATGAGATTCGCAAAATCGAGGATGAAGAGCTCGAGCTGATGGTGCAGGCCGATAAGATTAAGGCCGACTTGGCTGAAGAAGAAAAGAAAGCTGCCGCTGTTAAGGAATCAATCGCACGGCAAACAGCTGATCTGGATGAAAAGTCGAAAGCGCTACAGTCGCGGTTAGAAGAATTGACCAGGGAGGGCGCAGAATTAGCCGGAAGAATCGATGAGGATTTGCTCGCGCGTTTCGAGCGTCTTTTTAAGAGCAAAGGCGATGCCGCCATAGTCGCGATCGAGCATGGAGTCTGCACCGGATGCCACATGAAAGTGACGAGTGCGACCGCGGCGAGTGCCAGAGCCGGGAAAGAGATCGTAAGTTGCGAGAATTGCGGCCGTATTCTGTATGAAGCAACATAGTTGAAAGGTTTAAAAAGTTTAATGGTTAAAGAGTTAGAATGAGGAAGGGGACAGCGTCTTGACCGTTTTAACTTTTTAACTCTTTTAACGAACCTTAGCTACACGTTGAACCGGAAGAAAATCACGTCGCCGTCGCGCACAACATAATCTTTCCCTTCGAGGCGAATCTTGCCCGCCTCGCGAGCTTTTGCCAACGAACCGGCGGCAATCAGGTCGTCACAGGAAATCGTTTCAGCGGCGATAAAACCGCGCTCGAAATCGGAATGGATAGTTCCGGCAGCAGTTGCCGCTTTGTCGCCGGCGTGAATGGTCCACGCGCGCGATTCCTTTTCGCCGGTGGTGAGAAACGTGCGCAGGCCGAGCAAATGATAAACGGCCCGAATGAGTGCGTGCACGCCGGTGTCTTCCACGCCTAAACCACGAAGATAATCCAGCGCCTCTTGCTCGCTCAGATCAACCAGCTCACTCTCCAGTTGCGCGCTGATGACGACTGCCTCCGTGGCGAAATGGTGGCGCGCGTATTGTTGAACCGCCGAAACATGTTTTGCGGCGGGATTCGTGGCATCCTGCCGATCCCCGCCTACAACGGCAAGGTCGGTCTCCGCGACGTTACAAGCGAAGATCGTCGGCTTTGATGTAAGCAGAAAAGAATTGCGAGCTGCTGCTCTTTCCTCTGGTGCCAATGGCGCGGTGATGACTAGTTTACCGGCATCCAGATGGGGCAATAGCCTCTCGATAATCGCGTTTTCGTTCTTTGCAGTTTTATCGCCGGCGCGCACTTCCTTTTGCAATCGATCGTGTCTTTTCTGAAGCGAGACTAGATCCGCCAGGACGAGCTCGGTGTTGATTATTTCGATATCTTGGACCGGATCAATGGTCGCGCTGACGTGATGGATATTGCTATCTTCGAAGCAGCGCACCACCTGGACAATCGCGTCCACTTCTCGAATGTGATGAAGGAATTGATTCCCGAGCCCTTCACCTGCGCTGGCGCCTTTGACCAGGCCGGCAATGTCGACGAATTCGATTGCAGCCGGGACAATTTTTTTGGAATGGGAAATCTGCGCGATTTTTTCCAAACGCGGATCGGGCACAGTCACAACGCCGACGTTTGGATCGATAGTGCAAAAAGGATAATTTTCCGCCGGCGCCTTATGCGTCCGTGTAACGGCGTTAAAAAGCGTCGATTTCCCGACGTTTGGCAACCCTACAATTCCGGCGCTGAGCATGGTTCTGTGGTAGCGGTGTTCCACCGCCGAAAGCGAGCGACGCTCCGAGAGCGCCGCCCTAGTGTACAATCGGGCCGGCGGGATTTGAACCCGCGACCTCTTGAACCCCATTCAAGCGCACTACCAAGCTGTGCTACGGCCCGCTGGAGCGAATACTGTTTGCCACTTCTGGGTCGGAGGCAAACCTTTCCGTTTGATGCCGTGAAAGCGCTCATCCTAAAACGTCCCTGCGCTTGTTCTATTGCAGCCGCAATTCTGCTCTTTGCAGTCGGCACAATGCTGGCTCAACCGCGCACGCACCTCAACCTAAACGAAGACGCCTTTGCTTTTGCAGTGCAACTCGTTAAACAAGGTCACTTCATCGCAGATGGCAAAGGCGCGTGGAGCGAGCATCGGCCTTCAACAGAGGAAGAGAATGAGTTTATCCGTGTGCACGGATTCACCGAATATTCAAAATGGCATCTCGGAATTGACGATCGATATCCAAAGAACACCAAACGGAGATACAAATTTCCCTATGGCGACTTCAAAAACGTTCATCGCTGTGGGGTCCTTGCAGTGCAAGCTCGAGCAGGCGAGTACAGGTATTCCGAAATCGAAAAGGCGGCGGCACGAGTCAGGGCGATGATCGAGGCGACTCGGAATAGAACGCGCTGACGCGGATGATTCGTGTTTGCGGTTATTTCGAGGTCCAGGCTGTCAAAAACGCATCGATCAGCTCTGGCAAATCCTCGCTGTAGCCGCCTTCGAGGATTACAGCCGTCGAAGTATCGATCTGGCGCAAAAATTCTCCCAACGTAGCGAAATCCTCGCGCTCGAGCGTCATCTGTACCAATGGATCGCGGGCGTAGGCGTCGAAGCCTGCCGAGACAAGGAGCAGATCGGGTTTAAACGCCAGCAGTTTTTCCAGCGCCCGCTTCGCCACCTCTACATAATGATTCCGCGGCGTCCCGGGGCCGAGTGGATAATTCGTGACATTCGCAAAAGATTTTGTGCCCGTTCCAGGGTAACCGGGGAATTGATGCATGGATGCAAAGGCGACCTGCGAATTGTTCGCAACAATTGCCTCGGTGCCATTGCCGTGATGCGCATCGAAATCCCAAATCGCGACACGCTTTGCGGAGTTGTCTAGCGCATCAAGGGCGGCGATGGCGATGTTGTTGAAGTAACAAAATCCCATCGCGCGATCCGGGGTCGCGTGATGTCCAGGCGGCCGCATGAGACTGAATGCGCGCTCGCCGCTCAGCGCTGCACGCGCAGCTTCGATTGCCGCGCCGGCAGAACGCAAAGCGTGTTCGTAAATCTTCGGGTAAGCAGGCGTGTCCGCATCGAAGTCACGCGTTGCGTTTCTGATCCTTTCCACATGATCGCGCGAATGCGCCCGCAACAGTGCTGCTTCGCTGCCAGGCTTGGGAATGCGCCATTCCCAATCAGGATGTCGCTCCTTTAGTAATGGAACGCTGCGCGCGATTCTAGCTGGCCGCTCAGGATGGCCGGGCGCCGAATATTCAAGGCAGGATTCGTCGTGAAAAATAATCATGGTGTTTGCAAGGTGGCGGTTCAGCGGATATTCGGCTACGGCAATGCTAAACGGCCAGAAAATTGTGGTGGTGATGCCCGCTTACAACGCGGCGCGCACTTTGCAACGCACCTATGACGAAGTGATGGCACAGAGGATTGTTGATCTTGTGATCGTCGTGGACGACGCCAGCCACGACGATACGGTCGCAATCGCCCGGACGCTTGAACGGGTTCAGGTGGAAGTGCATCCTGAAAATCGCGGTTACGGCGCAAACCAAAAAACTTGTTATCGCCTCGCGCTGGCTGCAGGTGCAGACATTATCATCATGATTCATCCCGACTATCAGTACACGCCGCAGCTAATCCCGGCGATGGCGGCTCTGGTGGCGAGTGGCCTTTATCCCTGCGTTCTTGCTTCGCGTATTCTTGGCGGGGGCGCGCTGCATGGCGGTATGCCTTTGTGGAAGTACGTATCAAACCGGTTTCTGACACTTGCGGAAAATGTTCTCACCGGCGCGAAACTCTCGGAATATCACACTGGTTACCGCGCCTATTCACGCCAATTGCTGGAGCGCCTGCCATTGGACCGAAACTCTGACGATTTCGTTTTCGATAACCAGGTCCTTGCACAAATCATCGCGCTCGGCTGCGCGATTGGTGAGGTAACCTGTCCTGCGCGCTATATGCCCGAAGCTTCATCGATCAATTTTCGGAGGAGTGTTCGCTATGGCCTCGGCTGCCTGGCGACGGCGCTGCGTTTCCGTTTGGCGAGCTGGAAACTCGCAGAACCAATTGTTTAATTCGGCACAAACATAGACCCTCGGATGAAGGCAACTCGCTTTGGGCTTCTTCGTCTGTTTTTCCGGGTCAATAGCGCACGCGAACTAGAAATAATCCTTCAGCGGGAGCGGCAAAACGAGCTGGGCCCATCTGGCCGGAGTCCGGCCGCGGAGCGAGATCCTCGACGTGCATTTTGTCGAAAGCGCATTTCACAAGCGAGCCCACGATTAATCGAACCATTTTGTAGAGAAAGCCGTCGCCATCGAACTCAATCGTCAAACACGGACCTTTTTGCCGGACACGCACCGAATAAATTGTGCGGACGGTACTCTGTTCCTGCTTCCCGCGATGCGCAGCGAACCCCGCAAAATCATGGGTACCGACGAAATGTTTGGCCGCCCGCTTTAGAATTTTAAGATCGATTGGGCGTGCGATGTGCCAGGTCCGACGATATTCGAATGGAGGCAGAACAGGGGCTAACCAGATTGTGTAACGATAAATTTTTCCTTTTGCCGAAAGTCGCGCGTGAAAATCATTCGACACATATCGGCAGCGAAGAACGCGAATAGTTGGAGGCAACATTGCGTTGAGCGCTTCGGTCCAACGTGCAGCTGATAAACGATCGCTCGGAATATCGACATGAGCGCATTGTGCGAGTGCGTGGACCCCGGCATCTGTTCGTCCGGCGCCGTGAACGCGCGCCGACTTGCCAAGGACACGCTCAAACGCGCACTCCAAGTGATCCTGGACGGTATTGCGATGAGATTGGCTCTGCCAACCGGCGAACAGCGCGCCATCGTATGCAATAACGAGTTTTAGTCTTCGGGGCATGGCGATCTCGTGATCAGTGACGGTGATCCGTAGCAGAACCGCTGGTCACAGATCACTCTTGAGTCCAGTGTCCGCAGCGCGCCGATCCAGATAGCTCTGAAGAATCATTTGAGCCGCTACTTGGTCGATGTAGCCGCGGGTATCTCGCGTCTTCTTACCCGCATCACGCAACGCTCTCTTGGCTGCGACAGTGGTTAAGCGCTCGTCCCAGGTAACTACCGGGCATGGCAAAATGGCACGCAGCTTTTCTACAAACTGAAGGACTTCCGTTGCGGCTGTTCCAATTTGTCCGTTCATCCGGCGTGGAACACCGGCCACGACATGATCGATTTTTCTTTCGCGGACGATTTTCGCGAGGCGCGACGGCGCCTGCTTGTTTGCTGGAATGGTCTCAAGCGGATGTGCCAGCAATTGTAACTCATCAGATATTGCTGTTCCGATCCGCGCCCGGCCAAAATCCAGAGCCAGGATGGGGTTCATCGCGCGTTGGCTCATTGCAGCTCCGGTGGAAGCTTGCCGATCAGATTCTTGATCTTTTCTGCTTCGTGTCGGTGGCAGACCAAAAGTGCATCCTTCGTTCGCACAACAATAAGATCATGAACTCCAAGTAGTGCGATGGTCGTCCCATCCTCTTCGAAAACGATATTGTTGCTGGAATCGAGCGCGGTGATGGCGCAATTCGCGGCATTTCCCTGCTTGTCTTTCTCAAAATAATTCGCCATTGCTCTCCAGCTCCCGATGTCGTCCCAGTCGAAACTTGCCTCGACTACAAGAACGCGGTCCGCCTTTTCCATGATCGCATAATCGAATGAGATCCGCGGCAGTTTGCCGAAGCGGTCGCGCAAAGCGTTCTCGAAGTTTTTCGGAGCGCGAAGCTGGGAAATGAAATCCGCCAGCTCCGGTGCGTGACGGTTGAATTCGCGGAGCACTGTGGGCACTGACCAGACAAACATGCCTGCGTTCCACCGGAAGTTTCCTTTTCGTAAAAATGATTCCGCCAGATCGCGGTTGGGTTTCTCGCGAAAACGCAGAACTCGATGAATAGCATCGTTGTTGGGATGCTTTCGCAAACGAACTGGTTGGCCGTGCTCGATGTAGCCGTATCCGGGACAGGCCCAGGTCGGCTTGGTCCCGATGGTTACAAGCTCGCCTGTCTCCTCAGCTGCATCGGCAGCCAAAGCCAGAGTTTCCTGAAAAGCTTCCTTGTTGGCAATGACGTGATCGGCGGGCAGAACGAGCATTGTGGCTGCATGATCGCGGGCCACGACCCAACCAGTCCCAAGAGCAACCGCGGCGGCGGTGTCGCGTTTGGCAGGCTCAGCGATGATGTTCTCTTTTGGAAAAGCAGCAAGCAATTTGCGCACTGCGCTTTCCTGTTCGGTGTTTGTCAGGATCAAAGTGCGGTCCGGCGCGACAAGGCCTTCAAGGCGCCCCAGGGTTTCTTGGAGCAGAGTCTTGTCTGAAACGAGGCGCAGCAATTGTTTGGGGCGGGCACGCCTGCTCAATGGCCAAAAGCGTTCCCCGCTGCCTCCGGCGAGGATAAGCGCGTATATCGGATTGGGCATGTTGCTGAAAAAGTGGGAGGATCTTCCGGGTTCCGAAAATTGCCGTTTCTTTTTCCCAAACGCTACGTATATGGTAGGCGATGTCTCTCCCGATATCCATTTCAAAGACTTCCGAGCAGCTTCCCGTTGACCCGTTGCTCGTCGTCACACGGGCTGCCATTGGCCTTGGCGTGGGGATATTGATGGCCGACAAGATTAAACCCTCGATTCGCCAGGCAGCAGCGATCGCGCTTGTTGCGATTGGCGCGTTGGCAGCGGCGCCGTGGCTTGTGAAAATTACACTGGGCCAGATCAATCGACCGGAATCAGAGTGGGGGAGTCGCGCCCGTCTGCGTTCCATTCGTGGCGATTCCGGTTATACTTCGGATACGGATATTTATTAGCCATTGTAGAGGCAGCCGTGCCGGCTGCGGCGCTTTGAAAGTATACAGGCGACGCGCCTGCCACTTCAGCCGGTGTCCGCGGCGAATCTTTCGGCGCCTTGGCCGGAATTTTAACTGTCATTCGCGACGGCTTGCGCAACCGCAGCGTCACTAATCGCTCAAGGCCATTTGCGATAGACCTGCAAGCAAGGCCGACGCTAAAGAAACGCTTCAGCCACGGAATCCGCCAGTTCTTTGCCTCTTCGCGTTAGGACGAAATTGCCGTTCGATTTTCGAAGTAGCCCGAGCGCAATAAACTCATTTTTTTCTTGCGCGAAACCTTTCAATTCGGAAGCGGAAACTCCGTCGCTTGTGCGTAACGAGAGCGCGATTCGCTCCGTGCGTTTCATTTCGCGCGTCAGGTTTTCACTGACTCCTCTCGGCGACCGGCCGGAAAGAACGCGGTCTGCGTAAGTGCGATAGTCACAGACATTCTGCCAACGATTCATGCCGACAGTCGAAAACGCGCTTGGACCGATGCCAAGATAATTTTTTCCCAGCCAATAGGCGCGGTTGTGAACTGATGAAAATCCAGGGAGCGCGTAGTTTGAGATTTCATATTGTTCATAGCCGGCGTCTTCCAAAATGGACATAGCCATCGCGAAAAACGCGGCATCTGCATCTGTGTCCTGCAGAAGTTCACCGCGCGCGTGGCGGAGAAAGAATTCGGTGTCCTCCTCGTAAGTGAGGCAATAGGCGGAGATGTGATCGGGTTGAAGAGCGGCGGTTTTCTCCAATGTGAATTTCCATTGCTCGATGGTCTGACCTGGCAATCCGAACATGAGATCGACATTGATGTTCGAGAATCCGGCAGCGCGCAGAATATGGAACGATTGCTCGGCTTGCTGTGAGTTGTGCTCACGTCCTAGAACTTTCAGTAATTCGCTGTCCCAGGATTGAACGCCAAGACTAACTCGGGTTACTCCTAGTTTGCGCAGAAGAGCAGCCTTGCGTGCAGACACGCTTCCTGGATTGGCCTCGATCGTCCATTCTGCAAGCGATGAGAGGTTGAGCCGTTCATGGAAACCTCCGAGCAGAAATTCCAACTGCGAAGTCGTGAGAGCCGTGGGCGTGCCGCCACCGAAGTAGATGGTTTCAGGCCTCAGCGTAAAGCTCGCGCATTGCCGATCGAGATCGCGCAATATTGCTTCACAAAATCGCGATGTTTGCGAGCGATCAAGCAAATCTTTGTAAAACGCGCAATACGGGCAGATTCGGGCGCAAAAGGGGATATGAACATAAAGGTGACAGACGGGAGCTACCGTAGCGGCAGACGTGTCGCCTGAATTTGCGCGCGGTCTCGCAGCGGTCACGACTGCCGCCACAGCGTCAGAGTTGTGATTCGTAGTGTTGCTCATACAATCGCTTGGTCTTTGCTCGACATGACAGAACTCCGGAACGTAGCCCTCATTCTGTTTTGCGCCATTGCCTCCGGCCTGGCGCAAACGCCGCAGCCTACGCCGACTCCGTCGATCGTGTACTCCGTCCACGATCCTGGCTCGATCAAAGATTACAAGACGAACCCGCGGATCGTGCATGAGATGGTGAATCGGCTCGTCCTCGCCGCGACTGGTCAGTCTGAAGTGGGGAAGGCATGGGGGTCGCTCGTCTCTCCCAATGACAGGGTGGGAATCAAAATCAGCGCAGCCGGCGGCGAACTTTTCACGACCCACCACGACATCGTGAATGCGATCGTCGATGGACTGGCTGCGGCGGGACATCCACGTGGCAGTATTATTGTTTGGGACCGCTCCCTTGGCGGGATCAAAGACGCCGGCTATCGACCGGCAGTTGATGGTTACCAGGTAAAGGCAATCGCGCCTCACGACGGATACGATCCGAAAACAGTCCTCTCGGCTCCTTTGCTTGGGAAACTCGTTTGGGGCGATTTGGAATACTTCGGTGATATAGGAAAAATGCCCATGCTGTCCGATACCGAGAACACCAGCAACGTGAGTCATTTCTCCAAGATCATTTCCAGCGAAGTAGACAAGATCATTAATGTCCCAGTGATGAGCATTAGTGAAACGAATGGAATCGCCGGTTGCATGTACAACATGACGATTCCCAACATCGACAACTGGCGCCGTTTTGCGCAAGCCTCTCGTTTTGGCGCAGAAAGTCTCGCGGAGATCTATGCTAACCCAATCATCGCAAAGAAGGTGGTTTTCAATCTAATGGATGGCCTCATCGCGCAATATGCTGGCGGCCCGCAACCACAACCCAACTACGCGATTCATTATGCCACACTCTATGCAAGCAAGGATCCGGTCGCTTTGGATTCCGTAGCATTGAAGTATTTCGAACAATGGCGCGCACGCGGCAGTCTGCCCGCGATCGGCCCACTGGCTGCCTATGTCAGTTATGCCAGTCAGATCGGCCTGGGTAACTCCGCGCCGAATCGGATCGAGGTCAAAAATATTGGCCGATGAGGTTTTACACTGTAGCCGGGATCGGCGATCCCGGGCTTCAAGGATGATCGCGCTGTTGGCAACGCTATCTGCCTGCATCACCAATGCCGGCCACGGATCATGAGTTGGCGACCGCCTTGTTCTACTCAGGCATTAGGGAGAACCATCCTGCGTTCGGTCTCTCGTTCGTTTTATCTTTCAATCCGATTCCTGCCGGCGCAATTGCGCGAACCGATTGCTCTCGCATATCTGCTTGCGCGAACAACAGACACCGTCGCCGATACAACTCGAATTCCGGGGAGCGCGCGAATGGAGACTTTGAAAATGCTCTCGGACGGGGTTCAAGGCAAAGCTTCACCAGAAGCGGTTATCAATCATGTCGCCTCGTTCGTGTCGTTACAAGAGAATGCAGCTGAGCGAACGCTCCTGGATGCGTTGCCCTATTGTCTGAAATGGCTCGAGCAAACTGGGGAAGCAGATCGAGACGACATTCGCGCTGTGCTTGAGAAGATCACGCACGGACAGATGCTTGATTTGCATCGCTTCGATAATCCGGCGCAAGTGCGCGCGCTCCAAACCGCCGCCGATCTGGACGAATACACATATCTGGTCGCGGGCTGTGTAGGCGAATTCTGGACGCGACTTTGCTTTCGGCATCTTCGCGATTTTACCAGCTTAATCCCCGACGAAATGCTTCCCCTCGGCCGACGCTATGGCATGGGACTTCAGTTGATCAACGTCTTGCGTGACGCCGGTAGTGATCTGCGAGCCGGTCGATGTTATTTCCCCGAAGATGAACTTCGCGCTGTCGGTCTGAGTGCGGCGGAGATTTTATCTCAATCGGATCGTTTCCAACCAATCTACCAAAGATGGATGGAAAAAGCGCAGAATAGTTTGGAGTGCGGGATGCAATATTCGCACGCGATCCGGAACCGGCGAGTGCGCGCCGCAACGGTATTACCGGCGTTAATCGGGGCGCGCACGCTTGCCCTTCTGCATAAAGCTGGCGCCGGCGCGCTGCATCATACGATCAAAGTTCCGCGCCGCGAAGTGCGTGGGATGATTTTATCGTTGGCCATTCATCTCGCATCGCCCAAACAGATTGAGGCGATCTTCAATCAGGACAAACTGTAGCAGCGGTCTATGACCGCCGGTGGGTCTTTCGACGCTCAAAAAGCGCCGCTACAGAATTACAGAAAATAATTTCGCTGCTTTTCGCTGATCGGTTTTTCGAGTCGCTCGAGCACTTGCATCATGTCTTCCCAGACTTTCCGTTTCTCGGAGGGCGACTGGTTCCGCAGCAGGTACGCGGGATGATAGGTGATCATCAGCGGCATGCCGTTGTATGAATGCCAGCGCCCGCGCAATTCCCGCATCGTCCCGCGTGCTCCAAGGAGGCCTTCTACAGCGGCTGCGCCCAGCGCGACCAGGACCCTGGGCTGAATAATATCGATCTGCTCGACAAGATAAGGCCGGCATGTCTGCATCTCTGCCGGTGTGGGCGCACGGTTCCCGAAAGAGCCTGCCGGCATGTCCGGTCGGCATTTCAAGATGTTTGCGATGTACACATCCTCGCGTGCGAAGCCCATAGCTTTAATAATTTTCGTCAACAACTGTCCGGCGCGGCCGACGAATGGTTCGCCCTGCTGATCCTCGTCTGCGCCGGGCGCTTCGCCGATGAACATGATTTCCGCATCCGGATTGCCAACCCCAAAGACGGTTTGAGTGCGTGAGCTGGCAAGGTGCGCGCACTTTGTGCAACCACAAACGCGTTCGCGAACGGAGGCGAGCATCTGGACTTTGTTGGGAGCAACGAACTGTAATTGTGCCAGCGCGTTTCTCGACGCGCGCGGCGCGTGGTTACTTGTCTCTCGAATCTTTTCCAGCGCGGCGATGACAAGGTCGAGCGCGGGCTGCATCATTTGGAACGAGCATCCAAAATTGTGGGCGCCGCGGCAATCTCTTTGTCGAGGGGCGCAGAAATATTTCTGCTGGGGAGGCGAACTGCAGCTTCAGTCAGCACGGCTGTGCTACGCACTACGAGCGCTCAGCCATTGCAAGGCGAAGCGCGCTACTTCGCGCGAATTTTTCAGATCAAGTTTGTCTTTAATGTGCGACCGGTGGGTCTCGACAGTCTTAGGGCTGAGATGTAACACTTTCGCAATCTGCTGCACATCGTTGCCTTTACCGATCAACTCCAGAACTTCAAGCTCGCGATCGCTCAGTCTCTCAACGGCGTCGGCCTCGCCTTCGGCCTGGCGATGCGCGAATTTTGTGATCACCTGTGCCGCCATGGCCGGGCTGAGATAAGGACGTCCGTTAAAAACTTCCCGAATTGCCTGGATCACATTGGCCATCGCTTCATGTTTCATGACGTAGCCTTCTGCTCCGGCGCGCAGCGCGCGCAAAGCGTAAAGCGATTCGTCGTGCATCGAGAGCACCAGAATTGGCAGCTTCGAG
>DASZGW010000146.1:0-41968 GCA_035938475.1 Candidatus Udaeobacter sp. | reverse complement strand
AGCGCTATACCGAGCGTCGCAGCTTCGGAAGCGATTCGCGAAATTGGGTGGGAGAACGACGGACGATCCGCTTAAACGCGCGATTGAAGTTCGTCATGGATTGAAATCCGCATGCGAAGGCAACTTCGCTAATTCGCGAATTGGGATTGAGCAAAAGGGTCTTCGATTTTTCTACTCGAACTCTCGAGAGGTGGTCCACGAAATTGATCCCGGTCGCTTTCTTGAACATTTTGCAAAAGTAATGCCTGCTGGTATTAGCCACGTGGGCGATTCGCCCGAGCGACAGCGGCTCTGCTTGATGGTCCTCGATAAATTGTCGCGCCCGGGCCATATTCGTGGGCTCATGTTCTTCGCGCCGTACTACAAGTTGATTCGACAAGATCGAAAGGTGTTGAGCAAAAATACTCAGGAGTCGCAGCATCGCGCGATACCGGTCCGGCGATAAAACGCACGTCCGAAAATAAGTCCGTTCAAGTTGCTTCCAATCCGTCTTGTAGCCCCACGCCCGGAGCTGCCGGGTAATGCTCGCGAAGTGTTTCTTAGTGGGGTTCTTGAGCATCACTTCACCCGTCTCGAGAAAACCAAGAATGTGGTCTCCTACATACACGGGCACTGCACTTTCGGAGAGTCCCGCAAACCAGGTAACGGTGCGCGTTGTCGAGTCCGGTTCTTGGGATGCATCAGTTTGGGCCCTCAAGCACGCGGCGCGAGCCTTGTTGAAACGAGCCAGAATCGCGGCAAACGAAACGTGGTCCGTTTTGCCATGGTGTGCAGGCGACCATGAATCGTGTCCTCGGATATTAAGCGGCAAACCCGTGGCTTCGCTGAAAGCCCGTTCGTAATCTTTGAAAATCTGCGAGCGCGACAGATGTTGCATCACTTCCTGATCAGAGGATCGAGCTGCGCCCGGTCGCGTCATTCTTCTCTGCGAAGTCGCGGAAATCGCGCCCCGTCCACGCCCGTTGCAAATCAGGCTGCTTCTTTTTGAGCGTTTGGTCGCGGTCATGTCCAGGCGCTCGTAATCTGAGCTACATTGGCGGCCCTCGGCACGCCGCATGCGATCAGGGCTTTGGTCGTGTCCTTTGCAGTTAGAAGGTATTTGCGCACGATAGGATGAATTGCATATGCGACTTCAGCATCTCGCATTATTTCGCGGAATTGGATTAGGTGCATGTGCCGTTGACCTCGTGGGAGAATGCCTTCAGCGTGCCTCGCGGTGGTGGCGTCTCTTTGCGATCGTCACACAGTGACCGCTGAAGTTGCCCGGGATTTCCCCCTTCGTTTTCCCAACGTCGCTCTGCGGCAAAATCGGTTTCTTCGTTTTGTGAACTTGCGAAAGTCGGGGAACCCATGAGGCAATCAAGCAAGCGGCTCAGCGCCCGTTGTCCTGATGAAGTCGTGCTTCGATGAACAAGTCGCCAGAGGTCAACTGGCGCCGAACAGCCGGCCGCCGCTTGCGGGCCCCAGCGCGAAGCTTCTTGAAAAGCGCAGCACGACCTTTTGAAGTTTTATGTTGGGCGTAGTAAAGCGCGCAGTTCTGGGTCAATGTTGGTTGCATGTTAATTCTCCGTTTGTTCGCGCTGGTGGCGGATTGACGCGGGCGCTGATGTCCGAGCAGTTCGTATCGAGGCACGTGATATAAGCATCCAGGAACGCTGCGAAACCTATCCCTGAGACGGCAGTATTGCCCGACAAGTTCACGAGCAACCTTTCAAGCTCGTCTTTATGTGCAGCGATAGCATTCATGATTCAGTTTGGTGTGCAGAGAGAAGGGGCCGCACACGTGCGCGATCGATTGACGCTGCGATTATTACGGATCCAACATACGGCTGCGACTGCCGATTACCTAATGGTATTTACCGCCGCAGCTTGTCGAAGCGATCCCAGAACCGCCGATACGTTCTGGATTTCGCGGCACTATCTTTGTGCCGGATTAATGGCGACAGGCTTGCTCGTCGTGGCCTGACGTTCCTGCTCCGAGGTTTCAGTTGCGATGTCCCTGATTTCCCGGGTGATCGCAACGGATTGAAACGTATCCGCAGTGGAAAGCTGCTTCAAAAGCTCCTGAATCTTTGCGGCTTTGTGGTCTCCGATAACCATATCAACCTTTCGTTAGGGCTTTCACTGCGGCAGCGAGTTGATCTTTGGAAATCGTCGCCGCCTGTTTCTCGGCCATCAATGTAAGAATTTTACCACCGCTCAACCCAATCACAAGCGAGGTGAGCAGCTGCGCAACGGTCAAATGCACACCCGCCATCTCTCCGGTTAGCAGATCGACCGATGCCAGCGGACCATAAATACCCCAGACAACCACGGACGCGACCGCGCCGACGAGAACGTTGCCGATCCAACCAGGTCGCCATACCTTGGCTGCCGCGTCAAACCGCGGATAATTAAATTCGCCGCTGATCGCGCAATTAACGATTCCGCCGACCGCTCCACAGCCGGCGATAAGCAGAATAATTTGCCAGATCGTCATATAACCTCCTCGCTCCACCCTGCACCGTTCGCGCAGGCAATTAAAGCAAATTTGAGCAGATTCGGCCTAACGAGTTTCAAATCAGGCGATTTTGGATAAGTTGGTTTTGCTCGCCGCACAGCGAATCGCGCGGTAAGAGTGCAAGCATGGCCGAGACGCATATGGGTCGATGTTACTGCGGAGCGGTGGAGATCGAAGTGCGCTGTAATCCTTTGGAGATGGGTTATTGCCATTGCGAAAACTGCCGGCGTTACTCCGCCGCGCCGGTGAGTGCGTTCACGTTGTGGAAAAAGGAGAGCGTAGTCCTTACCAAAGGAGCGGAGTTCCTCGGGCGATTCAAGAGCAGCGAAATCAGCGACCGCCGGTATTGCACAAAATGCGGCAGTCACATCAGCGTCGATCATCCCACACTCGGATTGATCGAGGTTCGCCTCGGCGTCCTGCGAGATTTTCCGTTCAAACCCACTGTACATCTGAATTATGCGGAGACGATTCTTCCGATGAGAGACGGACTCGCTAAGCTCAAGGATTTTCCCGCGGCGATCGGCGGCTCCGGCGAGACCATGCCTGAATAGCAGCGCACGGCTCCGCTTCGTTACGCTTCTCGTCGCTCGTCACGTCACTTTTCTTGCAATCCGCTCGGTAATCGTGGCGAGGACAGTAGTTTGCCGAATTCGCGCCACCGTTTCTCGGGATCGGTGCCGCTTCGTTTCTCGATGTAACGGCGCACCATGTCTTCTCCTAGATTGTAGTTGATCACGTAACTTCGATAACGCTGGATGAATTTCACCCGCTGCTGAGCGCGAGCTGGTTCCATCACTGCGTATTTTTGCAACCATTGCACCGCAGTGCCCTCGTCGATCTCAACGTTGATCAATCGTCGCGCAGCCTCGTTTCCGGCATAACTCAGATCCTTCATCAAATCCTGCACGGCGTAATATTCGTCTGCGCGTGAAGCATCGATTCCCGCGGCGGGAAACAAGACTTCCTTCTCGAACTTCATTCGCTCGGTCTTAGTCGGGAACGCAACGTCCCGGCCGAAATTCGCCGTCCCTTCGGCGACGAGCGATTGCGGTGAGAACAGTGCGTAAACCGAAAACTCCACCCAGTCGCGATCGCGGACCAGGTTCTTTTCCAGCAGCGAATTGTAAACGTGATGGCCGGGATAACCTTCGTGCGCCGCAAGATCGACCGCGCGATCGATGAAGATGGGCAGATCGGTATTCACCTGAATCACGCTGTGGAAATTGCCCTTGTACCAATTGTAACCGCCCCACGGCTTATTGGTCACGTACTCGACGGTGAAACTTTCGTTAGGCGGAAGCGCAACATGCGCCAGCGTCCGCGCGCGGCATTCCTTGATCGCAAGTTGAAACACGGCATCGAGTTTTTCCTTGGGAATCACAAACGGCTTGCGCCACATCTCGTAGCGCTCCCATAAAGGACCTTTCCCGGGAATCTTTGCCTCCAGTTGGGCAATGATCTGATCGAAGTGCGAATTGGGAAAAGTTGGCGCAACGGCGTCGTAAAGCGCGCGCGACTCATCGTCGAACTTTAATTTTTCGCCCTTCAACATCCGCACCCGCGCCGCCAGCGCGAAAATTTGTTTCTGCAAATATTCGCGCCGCAATTTGAGCATCTCGTCGCCAGACGTTGCTGCGTCGGGAGTTTTCGCCAGGGTCGCGCTCAGTTCGGCGGCCTCGGCACCGATCGCATCCAAAGACTTCTTTTCTTTCTCCGCTTGTGTCTTCCACTCCGGCGGCCCGTAAAACGCGTCAACGTAATCGGGATCGTGCTGTCCCAAAGCCAGTACGAGATGGGCGTACCGCTCGGCGACAGCATTCATGGCCTCTGCCGCGCCTCGCGCGCTTCCACTCACAGTCACCAAACCGCAAAGAACGAAGAGAAATACTGTTCGGCGCATGTCGCTCAGGAAAACATGAAAGCAGGGACTCGTCACCTATTCTGCGACACTCCTGCAGATCAACTTTCCGACTGCGATTGGCGGCTCCGGTGAAATGATGCCGGAGTAGGTGCCACTAACCTTCCTCGTCAGCGAGGCCGAAGATCCGAATACTTCAGGGCTACAGGAACTATTCGTAATTGAGCCTCTTGAGCAGTGTCTTCAACCGTTGCTTGAACTCCGATACCGACCGCACATCGGAGAGCACCGCGACACGAACCGTCGTAGGTGGCTCCTTCTCCCCGTTTTCTACAGAACGACTAAAGCGGCGTTCTAAAATATACGGCTCTACCGGAGTCAATCTCTCGAAAATCGATCGAAGCGCAGCATCAGTTATTTTTTTTAAAGTCGCATATAGAAAAACTTGTTCGACTCTTTGGACCTTCCCGTCCACGTCTGGCCTATAGAAAGAGAGAGCCCATTCAGGGATGGCCTGTGATTTCGTTAAACGGTGGATCGGAATGAAGTTAATGCCCTGATGACTGCGCTTATTTCTGCGGGTCACCGCCAGCAACTGGCGCGGCCGAGAATCGAACCCACGGGACGACCCGGGCTTCTCTGAAAAGCCTCTGGCTCGAAACATCCCCTTAGCACATGTGCGCAGGAGCGACAGCTGAACTGATATCGATTCCTTCGCAAACGCTTGCTCATGCTGTAGATGTTCTTGTGCTGTGCGGCGCGCTTTGAGCATCGACGCAACCACTTTCGAGATTCTCCGCTTGAGCTTCGATGCAAAGGCATTCGTCGCTGCTGACCATGGAATGATGTTCTTCATCTGCAGGTCGAAATGCACCCTCAGATTGCCATGTAGATCGGAGTCCTTTGCGCGGAAATGATCGTCTCTTGCAGTGTAAATTACCGGTTTTCCCCGACCCAACATGTACCCCGCTTCGTAGTAAACTGACGGACGCGCGTGCGTAAGGTCGGCAATGCAAAAATCCGCGGCTTCCATCAGAGCGAAGATCTTGTCATCAATATCATCATTGTGTTCAACCCGATCGACGCGCGTGCAGCGAATCCCTAGCTCGCGCAGTACCGGCTTGATGGATTTGTCGTAGATTGCATCGACGTCTGCGCGATCAAGAGCACTGGCGACAAAACAGATCATGGACAAGGATTCCACCTACTCACCTACGAACGAAATTAACCAAGAGTCCGGCAAATTCGTTTGGCTTACGGCCTTACTGCCTGTTCTAACTGCGTGGCTCACGACCAGCGATTCGGGGAACTACTTCCTCCATTGTATAATGTACGAATTGTCTGCCAAGGTCGGTCAGTTCGTACGGCTCCTGGCTATCGAATGCCGATTTCATGGTTCCTGTTGCTGCGCCGGTTCTCGATGGTTTCTTCGCGATAAATTTGCCGTCGTATGTCGTCTCGCGGTGCTGTCGAATAACGCCGCCCATTGTGAGGTCGCGAATAAGCAACTTGAACAGGTCAGCCTCTGCTGAGTCTTCCCTAGGAAACTCTCCATGAATGCTCCGCCATATTGCAGCGCGCGTGCTGCCTGGCTTTTGGTAAACCTCTCGGATGACAGAAAAATGGATTTCATGGTAAAGATTGATCCAATCGAGAAATAAACGAATCACATCGTCACTCGTGACCTGCGTCGCGCCCGAGTTCGTCAATAGGTTCGCAATTAGTCTCTTCTTCTCCTGCGTATCGGCTTCATCCCATTGCCGAAATCCTTTCCGAATTAGCGTGAGGTATTCCTCGCCTTCGATTCGCTTTTTCACGTCATCTCCGAATGACTCCAGCCGGCTAATCATTTGAAACAGTGTACTCGCGAGTTCTTTAATTTTACGCGCGTGTTCTTCCAACCACTGCTTCTGCAAGTTGTCTGTCTTTGCCTGAGCTTCATCCTCCTTAATCGTTGCGAGCGCAGACATGAATCCGCCAACCCACGGAATACTTCCTAATGCGGCCAATATAACCTTGCGGAGGACGCGTTGCTGCCGCGTCGGCTCCAATTTTGCAAGTTCAGCGCTGAAATTGTCCGCGAGAATCTCGACAGACACATCTCCATTGGTGTTTGATTCAATCGCCATTTTTACGTCCGAAGCAAAACAGCCGGGTCATTGCTGACCCGGCTGCTGTAATTCATTTGTAGTTTCGACTTAGTAATCCATGCCGCCCATGCCGCCCGGTGGCATCGGAGGAGTTTTTTCCTTTTCAGGAATCTCCGTGACCAATGCTTCGGTGGTGAGCAACAGGCCCGCAATAGACGCAGCGTTTTGCAGCGCACTTCGCGTGACCTTGGTCGGATCGACGATACCCGCCTTCACCAGGTCGGTGTACTCGTCATTGGCGACGTCGTAACCTTCGTTGCCTTTGCGCTTCTTCACTTCCTCAACAACAAGCGCGCCTTCGCGGCCCGCGTTGTCGGCAAGTTGACGCGTCGGCTCTTCAATCGCACGACGGACAATCGCCACGCCGACTTTCTCGTCGCCTTCAAGGCCCTTGATGTTGTCGAGCGCTTTTTGCGCGCGAAGCAACGCGACACCGCCACCTGGGACGATGCCTTCCTCAACCGCGGCACGGGTAGCGTGCAACGCGTCTTCGACCCGAGCTTTCTTCTCTTTCATCTCGGTCTCAGTCGCAGCGCCGACGTTGATGACTGCAACACCGCCCGCGAGTTTCGCCAGGCGCTCCTGCAGTTTCTCGCGATCGTAATCGCTGGTCGTCTCTTCAATCTGACGACGGATCTGAGCGACGCGGCCCTGGATATCAACCTTTTTGCCTTCGCCTTCGACAATTGTGGTGTTCTCCTTGTCGACGGTAACGCGCTTGGCTCTACCGAGGTCTTCCAGCTTGATGTTCTCGAGCTTGATACCGAGATCTTCGCTGATCAGACGCCCGCCGCTTAGCACGGCAATGTCTTCCATCATCGCCTTGCGACGATCGCCGAAGCCGGGAGCTTTCACCGCGCAGACCTGCAATGTGCCACGCAATTTGTTCACAACGAGGGTTGCGAGCGCTTCGCCTTCCACGTCCTCAGAAATGATGAGGAGCGGCCGGCCGGCTTTCGCGACTTTCTCGAGCAACGGAAGGAGGTCCTTCAAGCTCGAGATTTTTTTCTCGTAAATGAGGATGTAAGCATTTTCGAGCACAGCTTCCATCGCCTCCGCGTTGGTCACGAAGTAGGGCGACAGATAACCCTTGTCGAACTGCATGCCCTCTACCACATCCAGCGTGGTCTCGATCGATTTCGCTTCCTCGACCGTGATCGTGCCGTCCTTGCCAACTTTGTCCATGGCGTCGGCAATGATTTCGCCGATCGTTTTGTCCCAGTTGGCCGAAACGGTCGCGACCTGCGCGATCTCGGTGCGATCACTGACTTTCTTGGAGAGTTTCTTCAAGTCCTCGACGATTGCATCGACACCTTTCATGATGCCGCGCTGCAATGAGGTCGGGTTCGCGCCGGCAGTGACATTGCGCAGACCTTCACGATAAATTGATTCCGCGAGGATCGTCGCTGTCGTTGTGCCGTCGCCCGCGACGTCCGAAGTTTTGGAAGCGACTTCGCGAACGAGCTGAGCACCCATATTTTCATATGGATCTTCCAGCTCGATCTCTTTCGCGACCGTCACACCGTCCTTGGTGATCGTCGGGCTGCCGAATTTCTTGTCGAGAATGACGTTGCGACCGCTCGGGCCGAGTGTGGCCTTGACGGCTTTCGCCAGTTTCTCGATACCGCGCAGCAACGTGTGCCGCGCGCTTTCATCGAATTGTAGTTGTTTAGCTGCCATAAGTTTAATTGATAGCTGATGGTTGGTTGTTGATCTTCGGGATCATCCAATGATGCCAAGGATATCGTCCTCGCGCATGATCAGATAATTTTGATCGTCGATCTTGATTTCGGTGCCGCCGTATTTCGAGATCAGCACTTTGTCGCCCTTCTTCACCGTGAAATCGATTTTCTTTCCGTGTTCATCGACTTTTCCGGTGCCTAAAGCGACCACTTTCCCCTCTTGTGGTTTTTCCTTGGCGGTATCGGGGATGATGATCCCGCCTTTTTTCACTTCCTGCTCTTCAATCGGCTGCACCAGCACCCGATCTCCGAGCGGCTTTACATTAACTGTTGCCATAAGTTGTTATTCTTACTCCTTTGGTTTGTTGTTATGCCGACGACCCCGAAACCTTCGAGGTCACCGGCAAATTGTTTCCGTTATTTTTTCTTGTCATCGTCAACGACTTCGAACTCCGCATCGACCACATCGCCTTCGCGCTTGGCCGCGCCTTCTTCAGCGCCTCCACGCGGCTGCGCCTCAGGGCCTGGGCCTGCTCCTGGAGGTGGTCCGGCCTGGGCTGACGCCTGCTTATAAAGATCGGCGCTGATTTCCTGGAACTTGTTCTGTAATTCGTCGTAGGTCCGCTTCATCGCGTCGGCATCGTTGCGATTGATCGCATCACGTACTGCGGCAATGGCGTCTTCGACTTGCTTTTTCTTGTCGCCGGAAATCTTGTCGCCCAATTCTTTCAACTGCTTCTCGGATTGATAGGCGAGCATATCGGCGTTGTTCTTGATCTCGATCGCTTCCTTCGCTTTCTTGTCTTCTTCTGCGTGCGCTTCGGCTTCGCGCTGCATTTTCTGGACTTCCTCTTTCGAAAGTCCTGAGCTGCCCGTGATGGAAATCTTCTGTTCCTTCCCGGTGCCGAGATCTTTCGCCGAGACGTGCAAGATCCCGTTGGCGTCGATGTCGAATGTAACTTCGATCTGCGGAACGCCGCGCGGCGCCGGTGGAATCCCATCGAGATGGAATGTGCCGAGCGTTTTGTTGTCGCGGCTCAGCGGGCGCTCGCCCTGGAGCACTTTGATTTCTACGCCGGGCTGATTGTCGCTGTATGTCGAAAAGATCTGCGATTTGCGTGTCGGGATCGTAGTGTTGCGCGGAATCATCGGTGTGGCAACCCCACCTGCGGTCTCAATCGCCAGCGTCAACGGCGTCACATCGAGAAGCAGCACATCTTTAACTTCGCCCTTAAGGACGCCGCCCTGAATCGCCGCGCCTACTGCAACGACTTCGTCCGGATTCACGCCTTTGTGTGGTTCCTTGCCAATTAGATCGCGCGCGACCTGCTGCACCTTTGGCATGCGCGTCATGCCGCCGACGAGCACGAGCTCGTTGATGTCCTTCTCTGTGACCTGTGCGTCCTTGAGACATGCCTTCACAGGCGGAACGGTTCGCTGAACCAGATCATCCGTGAGCTGTTCCAGCTTTGCCCGGTTCAATTTTTTCTGAATGTGCTTCGGCCCGCTCGCGTCCGCTGTGATGAACGGCAGGTTAATTTCGTATTCCTGCGAGCTGGAAAGCGCGATCTTCGCTTTTTCAGCTTCTTCTTTGATACGCTGGATCGCGTCCGGCTGCTTCGTTAGATCGATGCCAGTATCTTTTTTAAATTCGTTGACGATCCAATCCATGATTTTCGCATCCCAATCGTCACCGCCAAGGTGCGTATCACCGTTGGTGGCTTTCACTTCGAAAACGCCATCGCCGATCTCGAGAACGGAGATATCGAACGTGCCGCCGCCCAAATCGTAAACAGCAATCTCCTCGTCCTTCTTCTTGTCGAGGCCGTAAGCAAGCGACGCTGCCGTTGGCTCGTTGATGATGCGCAAAACTTCCAGACCTGCGATTTTGCCCGCGTCCTTTGTGGCGTTGCGTTGCGAGTCGTTGAAATACGCCGGCACAGTAATGATCGCCTGCGTGATTTTTTCGCCCAACTTCGCTTCCGCGTCGGCTTTGAGCTTCGACAAAATCATCGCCGAAATTTCAGGCGGCGAAAATGTCTTGAGCTGGCCGTTTACCTCTACTTGCACATGGGCGTCACCATTAGCGGCCTTCACAATCTTGTACGGCACGCGTTTCTGCTCTTCATGCACCTCATCAAACTTGCGCCCCATGAATCGCTTGATCGACGAGACTGTGTTCTGCGGATTGGTCACCGCCTGACGTTTTGCGGCCTGGCCGACCAATCGTTCACCACTTTTCGTAAACGCGACGATCGATGGAGTCGTGCGCGCGCCTTCACTATTTTCCAAAACTACCGGGTCGCCACCCTCCATCACGGCCATGCAGGAGTTAGTGGTGCCCAAATCGATACCTAAAACTTTAGCCATATTGAAAATTCCTTTCTGCTTCGAGCTCGCCGACGAGCGGAATCGACGTGGCGAAACTGCCAGTTAAACCTGTAGTTTCTATAGCAAGGCTTGGGCCAACCTGCCTGCCACAGTGTAAGTCATTCTTTACGAGTGATTACTGTTGATTACGCGTTCTGCGGCTCGACCGAAACTGAGCCAATTCGGCTCGATTTTAACCATCTAATCGCGGCTCGTGTGCCAGCACGGCACTCCTATTGTGGGGAGCGCGGGCTGCCGGCAAGCCTGCTGGCAACACAGTGCATGGCAATTTAGAAAACGATTATCCGTCTCGGCAAGCTGGCGGGAACTGAACAGATCAATGGCCTGTGACCTCTGAGTGACCTTGTGTTAAAATTGCTCAGGCAGTGAAACAAATTTCTTTCTCGCGCGCGCAGTTGACGCGATAAATTTCGGGGATGCGACAGTATCACGATCTGCTCCGGCTCGTACTCGAAAAAGGTCAGCCACGAACCGATCGCACGGGCACGGGAACGTTATCTGTCTTCGGAGCGCAGACGCGATTTGATTTGCGAACGGACGGACCAGGATTCCCGCTGCTCACAACGAAAAAGCTGCACATCAAATCGATCGTTTACGAGGTGCTTTGGTTTTTGCGCGGTGATACCAATGTTCGTTATCTCAACGAACACGGTGTGACTATCTGGGACGAGTGGGCGGACGAAACCGGCGATCTCGGTCGCGTTTATGGTGCGCAATGGCGCGACTGGCGTGGCGCAAACGACGTGCGGGTCGATCAAATCGACAATCTGATTACGCAAATCAAATCAAATCCGCAAAGCCGCCGCCTTATAGTAAGCGCGTGGAATCCGGCTGAGATCGACCAGATGGCGTTGCCGCCGTGCCATCTCCTCTTCCAGTTTTACGTGCAGGACGGCGAGCTTAGTTGTCAGCTTTATCAAAGAAGCGCAGATCTGTTTCTTGGTGTCCCGTTCAATATCGCCTCGTACTCGCTGCTTACGATCATGGTGGCTCAAGTTGTGGATCTTGCTCCGGGCGACTTCGTTCATACATTTGGCGATCTGCATCTTTACAAGAACCACCTGGACCAAGCACACGAGCAGCTTTCACGGGATTTTCGACCCTTACCACGGATGAAACTGAATCCCGCCATAAAAAACATTCACGATTTCAAATTCGAAGATTTCGAGCTTGTCGGCTACGACCCGCACCCATCGATCAAGGCGCCCATCGCAGTGTAAACGAGCTGTAGCGGCAAGGCGTTTCGGCCTGCGAGGAATACAAACGCAAGCAGCCGACACGGCCGCCACCACAGAACAGAGAAAACGAAGAGCGAAGGTTGTGTTACGGCCGCTGTTCGGTCGCCGTCTTATCAACACTATTCGCGCTGGCCGTCTTCGGTCCATGCGAGAGATCAACCAAGTCAGCCAAGATGTTTAGCGCTTCGTCGCGCTCCGGATCGATCGCCGGTGTCTTTGTGTCCTCATCCGCGCTGCCAGTGCCCGAAATCAAATCCGTATCCGCATCCGAAGCAGCGTCGGGATCAACTTTGGGGGCAGTGCCATTCTTCTTTGCCTCAGCCAACTTCCCAGGATACATGATCAATTGGAGATTCGGTTTATCAACCGTGTCTAGCGTCACCCGATAAATTCGCGGCTCCTCCTGATTCCGCGCCAGGCGTTCCTTCGACCGCGTTTCCTTGCGCAGTTTGTCGTCCTGAAGCTCCTTCTTTCGCTGATCTTCGTTTAGCGAAATCCGATTCTCATCGAGCTTGTGACGCAAACGACCGATGTCCTCCATCACGTAGTGGAATTCCGGGTCGTTCTTGATCCGCTCTTCCGAGCGTCGCCGCAGCTGATCGATAAACAAGGAATGGCTGTCCGACCACTTCGTGTATCTCGCCTTCGCGACCTCGTCGTAGGGAAGGGCGTTCTTTAGTGCGCCTTCGCCAAATTCTGGAAGATCGCTCAAGCTCGGCAGAATAACGTCGGAAGCCACGCCGTGAAGCTGCGTGGAGCCGCCTGCCACCCGATAAAATTTTTGGATCGTCAATTTCAACGCACCGTCCTCATCGGAATGGCTGCCCAGCAGTGAAGCGAACCTGCCAATCGGAAGAATCGTTTGCACTGTGCCTTTGCCGAATGTGTTTTTGTCACCAACGATCACGGCGCGACCATAATCCTGGAGGGCGGCCGCGAAAATTTCACTGGCGGACGCACTTTGCCGGCTGGTCAAAACGACCATTGGTCCGGAATAGGCAATGCCCGGATCTGGATTGGCCGACACCCTGATGCTCCCGTTATAATCTTTCGTCTGAACGATCGGACCAGATTTCAAAAACAACCCCGTGAGCGAGAGCGCCTCCTCCAGTGAGCCGCCGCCGTTTCGCCGGAGGTCGATGACCAAACCGGCGATGTTTTCTTTCTTCAGCCGTTTGAGCAATGCCAGCACGTCGCGGGTCGTGCTTTTCTGGTGCTTATCCATGTCCGCATAAAAAGAAGGCAGCGTAAGCCATCCAAGTTTCATAGGATCGCCGTTCTCGTCTTTCCTAATAATGATATCAGCGCGGGCTTCCTGATCCTTCAGCTTAATTTCATCGCGCACCAGTTCGACATTTTTCCGGCGCGAAGGGTCTGTGGCATCCGAAGGAATCACGAGCAAACGCACGTGCGTGCCTTTCTTCCCGCGGATCATCTCGACAACTTTGTCCAACCGCATCTCGCGAACATCGACGTAATCGGCCTGGCCCTGGCCCACGGCGGTGATCCGGTCGCCTACCTTAAGTCTTCCGTCGACTTGCGCTGGCCCACCAGGAACCAAACTTTCAATTTTCGCGTAACCGTCCTCCGAGCGAAGCATGGCGCCGATCCCGACGAGTGAGAGGCCCATGTTGATGCTGAAATTCTTCATGTCGGCCTTGCTCAAGTACTCCGAATGCGGGTCATACGCTTGGGCGAGCGCATCGAGATAGAGCTTCATTTGTTCGTCCTTATCTTCCTCATGGATGTTCCGGGCGAGGCGGTCGTAGCGGCGCGCAACGAGTTGCGCAGGAGGCTCGATTGGATGTTCGCTCAAGTGTTCTTGTAAGAGCTCGTTCGTAATCCGACCGCGCCAGAGTTGATCGGCTTCGGCTTCATCTTTTGGCCATGACGACTTCTGACGGCTCAGCTCAACGGTCGCGTTGCCCTTGAAGTCAATCGGCTGCTTCAGCAGCTCCTTTATCTTAGCGATACGGTCATCTACGCGTTTGGTATAGAGAGCGTAAACCTCGTACGCGGGTTTGAGGTTGCCGAGCAGAACGTCCCCGGCCATCGAACTGCCATACTTTGCATTTAGTTCATCGACATCGCTCTGAGTAAAAAAGAGATGGCTGAAGTCGAGCATCTCCAGATACGTCTGCAAGAATTTTCGCGAGACGTCCTCGTTTAGCTTTTGACGGGTGTAATGGCCCTCCTCCAGGAGGCGGCCAACCGACATGGCAATTGTTTCTTTCGACGCCGCCATGGCCGGCGGAGCCGCGATTGTGGCCGTTAACAAGATGGCGCAAAGCGCCGCTGATCGTCGCAAAGATAGTCTCATCGGTAAAAAATGGGTTTAGGACACTCGCAGATTTCAGCGGGGAGCGCAAGACGACGAGATGAGATCGACATGTAAGTGAATGAGACAATCAACAAAGAGGAACATTCAAATATTCGTAAAAACTCCTGCCTTCAGTTGTAGCCAAGCGCGGTTAGAATGAAACGCGCAATGATTTACGAGAGGTTTTGCGGCGGCATCTTTGAGACAAATTGCTATCTGCTCAAAGCCTTGGAAGGCTGGATTCTTTTCGACGCTCCGGACGGAGCTTGCGCGTGGATCAGGTCGCTCGGGGTCGATCTGAAAATTTTGCTTCTGACGCACGGACACGTCGATCACGTGCAGGACGTCGCCAGGATCAAGCGGCAGTTCGGTTGTCCAATCGGCTGTCACCCGCTTACTGCGCCGATGATTTCGGACCGAGAATTTTTCCGCAGTTTCGGGTTCGCACTCGAAATCGAGCCAGTACAACCTGATTTTCTTATCGAAGAAACGCCGAGCCGGGATTTTCTCGGTTCCCAATTCCAAGTGTTAGACGTTCCCGGACATTGCCCGGGCAGTCTTTGTTTCTTTTTGCCGAACGATCGATTGCTTATCGGCGGTGATGTGCTGTTTGCCGGCAGCATCGGACGGGGTGATTTACCGGGTGGAGATATCGATCTGTTATTACAAGAGATCAGAAAAAAAATATTTCCGCTTGGCGACGACGTGACCGTGCTCCCCGGGCACGGACCGCCGACGAAGATTGGAACCGAGCGTCGCACGAATCCTTTTGTCGGTCTGGAGTAGCGTCAACAGTCTCGCGTTCTATTGAAGCTGAAACTCCGAGTCGACCAACAGCACGTAGCGGAGCGCTCTCTCTCACGTTACATGGCTAGATCGGCGAGAAGAGAAGCGAGCGGCTTGAGGTCGTCGATCTTCTCCATGATCTCTCGCAGCGAGCGCACAGCTCCTGGAACGTATCGCAGAAAATGCTCATGTCCCCGGACCAAACCCAAAAAGCCATAAGCACCCAGCGCCTGCATCAGGCGTTGCATCGCGCATAGTTGCAGGGTGTCGTCGAACTGTCGGTCAACTGTCGGCCCATTATCCGTCTGTTTTTGCCGGTAATAACTGATCAACTCAGATCGCTCTGCGCCTGAAAGACCGACATACGGATCAAAAAGCAATGATGCCAGATCATATTCGGCCAACCCCGGTCGCATTCCCTGAAAATCAATTAGATTAGCGTTTCCATTCTGAATAATGATGTTTTGCGATTGAAAATCACGATGGACCAAGACCCTTGGTAAACTCGCCAGATGTTTTGCAATTTCGCGCAAACCGGGAAGAGCCGCCAGCTCCTTGCGTTTTGACTCGCTAACCGTGAAATAGCGGCCGAGGCAATTGTTGAAAAAGTATTTCTGTTCCCAGCGGTAAAGCGCGGCGTTAAACTCGGCGGGCAAATGCTCCTTCATTTCGACGCACACGGACTCCGGCAGACTGTGAAGTTTGATAATTTCATCGAGCACTGATTCGTAGAACGCCCGGCGGACAAGCCAGCTGTCGTGCCGATAACTGTAGAGATCCTGTTCACCCAGGTCCTCGATCCAGATGAGGCCTTCCGCTTCATCGTGAAAATAAATCTTAGGGACTCGGATTCCATGGATATCGAGGAATTTCGCGATCTCGACGTAATGCCGATTTTCGTCGCGCTCCAGATTGTACTTAACCAGGATGAGCGCCTGATTCGCCAAGTAACGAATCCGATAAAATTTTCGATCGGACCCGCCTTTTTCGATCGGCTGAATTTTTACATCGGTTACATCCAGCAGGGGGAAATGCATCCGTGTTCGCCGGAGAAGAAATTCGGTCCTCATACTAGATGTCGCTGTTTCGATAGGCGCCGCTGACCTTTTTTTGGGAGCGGACAATACAACCATGAAGCTGACTTTTGGAAGCAATTTGTGAGGCTGGCCACAAAATTGTGTCTTCAAGGACGGCCTCCGCTCCAACGCAGCAGTCCGGCCCAACGACAGAACAGCCGCGAACTTGTGCGGTCGGATCGACATGCGCGCTTTTCGCGACTGGCTCGGGCCACTCCCGCGTTTTAACGTAAGCCGGTCGCCAATGTTTGTTCGAAATTGCGCGGTGCACGTCGAGATATTGCTTGCGTGACCCGATGTTGAACCAATTCCCGTCATCCAGCGCCAGGCCGCCGATCGTTCCGCCCTGGTTGATCCAATCAATTAGGATGGGAATGAATGAAATTTTCCTCTTGGCAGGAATGCGAGCGAAAATTTCCGGGTTCCAGACGGAAATGTTAGCGTAATCGAAGTTTTCCTTGGGGTTGGATTTTGTTGAGATCTCGATGATGCGGCCATCGCGCACAACCACGCCCGCCCCGAGGCCGGTGTTCCGCCGAAGGCCCAGCGTCACATCATTGCCGGCGCGAAAATGTTCGGTAACCAGCGGTTCGAGCGCGACGTCGGTCAAAATATCGCCGCTGTAAACCATGAAGGGTTCTTTCTTGAGAATGCCTTCGACATTTTTGATTCCGCCCCCGGTTTCGAGCAGGTCCGGTTCATGAGCGAGCGTAACGGAATGACCGTGGTAACCGTTCCCCGAGAAAAATTCATGAAACAAGTTCGGCAGCCGGTGCGTGTTGATCACAAAGGATTGCACGCCTGCCGCAATCAAATGATCGAGCGCAAAAGTGATGAGCGGCTTTTGAAAAATCGGGATGAGGGGCTTCGGTAAATCCTCGGTCAGGGGCCGGAGGCGTGTACCGAGCCCAGCAGCGAGAACGAAAGCTTGCGTGATTGTATTCATCGCACCACAGACTCAGTCAAGGCGGAAGAAACTATTTGAAGCGCGATTAACTCAATCGCGTGGAATTTCCAGCGAATTCGTCACTCGCAAGTTGTTCACGACAAGGTCACCGATTTCAAGATGCCTGATTTTCGCTCGACCAATGACGAGGCGGCCGACCGCGACAACACCCATTGCAAACGCTCCAATCGCCAGCGCCCCGAGGGCGAGAGCTCCGATGCTTTGCGCTCCGATCGCCAATGCGCGCATGCGGATGGTCTCGAGCTCATTCCGTTCTGCCTCGTGCATGCTGTGCTAAATTGTCGGCAAGCTTAATCCACCATATTCGATCCTCCGTCCAGATATGGTCGGCTGGAATAACGATTTCGGGCTGGTCAAAAGTCGCAACAGTGACATCGATTTCATCAGCATCGGGTTGGCTCATGAAAGTTAGCGCGCTGCCGCACGTCGCGCAGAACGAGCGGACGCGCCCGGCCCATGCGATTTCAAGCGGTTTTCCCTTCGTAAATTGAAAATCGCTTCGCTGAAACGAAGCCCAGGTCACAAATGGCGAACCAGCGCTCTTGCGACAATCTTCGCAATGGCAATGAGTGGCGTTGTAGAGTTCGCCGATGCCTTCGTATCGCACAGCAGCGCACAAGCAACCGCCGCAGATCGTCTTTGGTTCCGTTTCCATCACAAATTACAGGGCAACCGCGCGGTTACTCGGTACTCCTAATAGGTTAAGTTAGGCCCAGCGGAACGCCGCCAACCGGCTCGCTGCCATGGAAGCTCGCGCTTTTGTAAATAAAGCGTGCGCGTGCCGAAATCGATGATGCCGTGGTGGCGCCGCAGCGTTTCCGCACCAAGCAGCCCGGCAACCGGCGGCGAACCTTCCAACAAGCCATCGTGAATTAATCCTCCCATATCAATCACGCCTATGTCCTTGCCAATGATATCGACCGCGCCCACCGACAGTTTGCGAATCCTCGCCACGCGCAGGCCGCGCTCCTTCAGGTTCACGGCCGAAGAACTATACGGCGTCTCCCGGGTGGCAATTCGCATTCGCCTAACGAAAGAGCGGTGCAAGAGCGTGGCAAACGAACCGGTATCGACCATAAACTTGGCAGCTTTCCCATTGATCGAACCATTCACATACAAATTAAAATCGTCGCTTACTTGAATCGGAACAGCTTGCAACCCGCGCCGGTCGAAACCAGGAGCGCCACCCAAAACGTCGGAATCGGTCTTCAAGATCAGCAACTGTCGTTGGCAATCCAGCACCGCTTGGGTTGGAAAAAGAATATCCGCTCCAATGATTCCGTCGATTTCCTCTTCGTGAACCAGCCGCGCCGCGCGGGCAGAGTTTCCCAGATCGACAGTAACCATCGGTTCATCGATCAGAGTCAGCCCTCCGAGCCGAAGCTCGCGCGCGACGGCTACGTTATTGAATGCGCCGTTGATCTGAACGCGCGACGGCAGGTTCGACTTGGACGTGATTGGTTTGAGTCGAAAATAATTGCGACGATTTAAAGCGATTGCACTCACCGGCGCACCACTATCAATCGTCAGCCAGGCCTCTCTGCCGTTGATAAAAGCGCGCACCATCAAATGATTTTGCCGAGAGCGCACCAGCGGCAGCGCTACGAAGCGCGTGTCTGCTCGCGCATAAGCGACCTGCGGCAAGGCAGCCAATTCGGCAACCAGCACAACTGCAGCGCACGAAATCGACAAAAATGTCCGGCACGATCGGCGCTGGCTTGAACGAGTCACGGGGCGTGAGACTAACACGGTTCTTTTTACGTGAAAGCAATTTCGCGTTTTTAAGATCGATGCCTTGGTGAACGGAGTGTTTTGTCATTGCGCGGCACGCCTGAGTGGTGATTTACTGTCCGCCAAGTGCAACCGGCTCAAATGACGACGGCGATACCTGAAACACCCGTAGCCGAGCAAAAATTCGTCAGGGGACTCGGCCTGCTTGATTCCACGATGCTGGTCGCCGGGTCAATGATCGGCTCGGGAATTTTCATTGTCTCCGCGGACATCGCGCGGCTTGTTGGTTCTCCCGGATGGTTGCTCGTCGTGTGGGCGGTGACCGGTGTGCTCACGCTCGTTGCTGCGCTCAGTTACGGCGAGCTGGCGGCGATGATGCCGCGCGCCGGCGGTCAATACGTATATTTGCGCGAGGCGTACAGTCCGCTTTGGGGATTTCTTTATGGCTGGACGCTGTTCCTCGTGATTCAGACCGGAACGATCGCGGCCGTGGCGGTCGCGTTTGCTCGTTTTCTCGGTGTGTTCACAGATGCCGTTTCGCCGACACGCTGGATTCTCCCACCAATCGTGCTCTCGCAGCGGTATGCCGTCAGCCTTTCGACGCAGCAGTTAGTCGCGATCGCAATCATCATATTTTTGACCATCGTAAATACGCGCGGCCTGCGGCTTGGTAAACTCATCCAAAATGTCTTCACGTCCGCGAAGACGCTGTCGCTCTTCGCATTGGTGGTGCTTGGTATTTTTATCGGCCGCAACTCCGACGCGCTCCACGCCAACCTCGCGAATTTCTGGACGCCGACCGCTGTTTCTCCGATCACATCCGATCTGCCGTTCGTCGGCGCGGTCACCGCCACCGCCAGCGCGCTCGGAATGGTTATCGCGATTTGTGTTGGGCAGGTTGGTTCCCTGTTTTCCGCGGACGCCTGGAATAACATCACATTTACCGCGGGTGAAGTGCGCGAACCGCGGCGAAATATTCCGCTGTCGCTTTTGTTCGGCACCGGACTGGTGATCAGCTTATATCTGCTGGCGAACGTGGCGTATCTCTGTGTGTTGCCGTTGGACAAAATCCAGCATGCGCCCGATGACCGCGTGGGCACCGCGGCGATGCAAGTGATGTTCGGCGGTGCAGGCGCTGGCATTATGGCAGTAGCGATCATGATCTCCACGTTTGGTTGTTGTAACGGGCTCATTCTCGCCGGCGCGCGTGTCTATTACGCGATGGCGCAGGATGGTTTGTTTTTTAAAGCGACGGCCCGGCTGAATTCGAAACATGTGCCAGCCATCGCACTCGTGCTGCAGGGAATCTGGACTGCGTTGCTTGTGCTGCCACGCACGCGAAACGTTGATCCAGCAAGCGGCGCGGTCACCTACGGCAATCTGTACAGCAACTTGCTCGATTACATTATTTTTGCGGCTCTGATCTTCTATGTGTTGACAATTGCAGGCGTGTTCGTCCTCCGTCGAACCCGTCCAGAAGTAGAACGGCCCTACCGCGCGCTTGGTTACCCAATTCTCCCCGCGCTCTATATGGTCGGCGCCACGGCGATCATGCTGGTGCTGCTCGCCTACAGAGTACAAACAACGTGGCCGGGCTTGCTGATCGTTATCAGCGGTGTGCCAATTTATTTTTTCTGGAAACTTGCGAGGAAAAATCACAGACGTGAATAAACGCTGACCGACTAGTTTCGCATACCAACTCGGCATTTTGAACCAAAGGAGGCGAGGCATGGCAAAGTTATTTGCGAAGAAACCGGTCGATCGCCTGATGGAAGAAGCGCGGGACGTCGGCGAGCACTGCCTGAAGCGCTCTCTGGGATCGATAAACCTCGTGGCGCTTGGTATTGGCGCAATCATCGGTGCTGGTCTTTTTGTTCGCACCGCGGCGGCTATCGCGGATCGGGCGGGTCCCTCCGTTGTTCTTGCCTTTGTCGTAGCGGGTGTCGGTTGCGCGTTTGCCGGTCTCTGTTACGCGGAATTCGCTTCCATGATTCCAGTTGCTGGAAGCGCCTATACTTATTCGTATGCAACGATGGGCGAATTGGTCGCCTGGATCATCGGCTGGGATTTAATCCTCGAATACGCGGTCGGTGCGGCGACCGTGGCAATTGCCTGGAGCGAATACGCAAATCGCGTACTCGACTGGTTCGGTTGGCGCATACCGTACCAATGGGCGCACTCGCCCTTTGAACACGACATCACGAATGGTGTGCACGGGATTATCAACATACCGGCTGTGTTCATCCTGCTATTACTGACGCTACTCCTCATTCGCGGCACGAAAGAATCGGCATTCGTCAACGGGCTTATCGTCATCTTGAAAGTGAGCATCGTGTTGCTCGTGATCGGAATCGGGTGGCACTTCATAAATCCGGCGAACCACACGCCGTTCATTCCAGCGCCGGCAACCTACGTCACACCGCAAGGCATCACCCACTCGTATGGAGGAATTCTCGGGATACTCGGCGCCGCGGGCGTTGTGTTTTTCGCATACATCGGCTTTGATGCCGTCAGTACCGCGGCGCAAGAGGCGCGAAACCCTAAACGCGACATGCCGATCGGCATCCTTGGTTCTTTGGTCATCTGCACGATTCTTTATGTGCTCTTTTCGTACGTGTTGAGCGGCGTCGCGACTGTGCAGGACTTCCGCAGCGCTGGCCGTGAAGCTTCCGTCGCGTTCGCGATTACGAAATACATGACCGGCTATGAATGGCTGTCCAAGTCTGTGACAGTCGCGATCATTGCCGGCTTCTCATCCGTGATTCTCGTGATGCTGCTTGGGCAATCGCGCGTTTTTTATTCGATGAGTCGCGACGGATTGGTTCCGAAAGTCTTCTCCGACGTGCATCCAAAATTTAGAACGCCATACAAGTCCAATATTCTTTTCTTCTTATTCACTGGAATTTTCGCGGCGTTCATCCCCGAGGACATCGTCGGCGAAATGACCAGCATTGGAACGCTGTTTGCATTCATTCTCGTTTGCGCCGGAGTTTGGATCATGCGCGTCTCGCGTCCTGATTTGGAACGCGGGTTTCGCGTACCGGCTGTCCCGATTGTTTCCACTCTCGGCATTATCGTTTGCGGCGCGATGATTTACGGTCTCGGCTGGACGAATTGGATGCGTTTGATTGTTTGGCTTGTGATCGGACTGGTCTTTTATTTCAGCTATGGCAAACAGCACAGCCGTATCAATGAGCCGCCGCCAGAAATGCCCGAAGGCATTCAGCTGACTCGGTAAAAATGCCCTGCTGATTTTAAAGGAGCAGCAGGCTTCAAGATCCAAATGAGGTCGAGTTGAAGCCGCGCGACGGGCTAGTTGGGCCTAACCCGAGAAGCGCTTCGGCGCCTCTCTTGAGTTTTTCGCGATCGATTTGATTGAAAGCGCGCCGTGCATCGGCGAGCTCTGATAGCGCAACACCTGTCCGCTGGAGAATTTTGCGCTCTTCGGATGACAACCTCTCGCGCCTTCCGCTGCTCACTACGCGAGTTTGAAATCGCGAGATGACAGTGGCCAATGCATCGTCTTTTGCAGCTCCAAACAAATCGACAAGCTGTTGAAAACCGAGGTGAAATGGAATTGTAGCAAGATCCACATGCTCAGTTTCGGATGTTTCTGCGGGCGGCATCACAATCTCATTCGACATCGCCACTGAATGCCAAATGTCGGCGGGCTGGTAATATCCAATCTCAATGCGACAAGCACGATGCCGTTGCGACATTGTAACGTAATGCATTGCCGCCATCGGTTCGACAGCGGCTTCTTTCTCCTCCAGGCCATCTGCACAGCGGACCCGGAGATGAGCCTGTCGATCAATAGGCGCTGCATTTTTGAAAATTGATGGCCAGTCAACATTCCAATATGCGAAGATTTTCCAAGGGCCGCGCGCAATCGCAACAAGACGCGATGGACCGTGAAAGCGCCGCAGTTCCAAAGGGTGTGGCTCCGCACCTTCCGCGCGAGGGACGACCGCTTTTTTGGAAATGTGGAATGTCTTTCTCTCCTTCATTTTCTTCAAGTTGGCTCAAATCGACAAAAGGCCAACCACAGATTTTTGCGGTTGAACGTCAATTACTCAAAAATCCGATCTCGACTTGTTTAGGAGTTTTTCCGCGCCTTTTTCCCGCGTCTAACGCATAGTTCTCGTCTATTTTGAGAAAACGCATGAGCGCAAAGATCGTCGATCTCGAAGAACTTTCGGAGCGCAGCGAGCAGTTACGTGCTGCCGGGAAAAAGCTGGTCGCGACGAACGGCTGCTTTGATTTGCTGCATGTTGGGCACGTGCGCTACTTGCAAGCTGCGCGTGCGCTCGGCGATTTGTTAGCGGTCGGCTTGAATGGCGATCGTTCAGTCCGCAAATTGAAAGGAAAGGGACGTCCGATTACCGGCGAGCGCGATCGTGCGGAAATTCTTGCCGCTCTACGGTGCGTAGATCTCGTGACAATTTTTCCGGAAATGCGAGCGACGAAGTTTATCGAAGCAAGCCATCCTGCCATTTACGTCAAAGGCGGGGATTACAGTCCAGAGACGCTCAACGAAGAGGAACGCGCACTTTTGAACGAAATCGGCGCCGAGATTCGCTTCATCCGATTTGAGGCTGGCTATTCCACTTCGCGTTTGCTCGAACAAATATGCAAGAGCGGGTGCTAAATGTTGTGACGCGCTTGCCGCAATCGATGTCCATGTATCGTTAACTCCGGGACGAGTAAGTGAAACAGCTGCCAATTGGAATTCTTGGATCAGGAAAAGGAAGTAACTGCCGTGCAATCCTTGAGCGTATCCACTCAGGCGACCTGGCAGCCGAAGCGCGTGTTGTAATCTCGGACGTTCTGGATGCGCCAATCCTCGGCATAGCGCGGGAATTTTCCGTTCCTAACGCATACTTGCCCCCTGGCCAATTTCGCACGCGATTAGAGCCGGAGGTGGAAAACGAGCTCGCGAATATGTTACGCGAGGCCGGTGTCGAGCTCGTCGTGCTCGCAGGTTTTATGCGCGTGCTACATGCGCCGATGCTCAAAGCATTCCGGCGGCGTATCATCAATATCCATCCATCGCTTCTGCCAAAATTTCCCGGACTCGAAGCGTGGAAACAAGCGCTTGCGGCAGGCGAAGAGGTAAGCGGCTGCAGTGTTCATTATGTGGACGAGAAAATCGATCACGGTAAAATCATCGCTCAGCGTGAAGTGGCGATTCTGCCGGGAGACACGGCCGAGAGCCTGCATGCACGGATTCAAATTGCGGAGCGCGAATTATACCCGGCTGTGATCGCGGAATTTTGCGAAAAATACGAAGCAGCGGGTTTGTGACCTTGAATCTCGCGATTCAGTCGCGGGCTACGATTTCATTCGAGCGTCTAGAGCTGTTCTGCTTTTTGTCCGCGACTTAGTACTTCGTCCAACGCAACAGTCGGTTTTTTCTGCTCGTACAGCACGGAATAAACCTGATCGATGATCGGCGTCTCGACCTTCAACTGTCGCGCGCACTCTAACGCACTCCGCGCAGTGGGAATTCCTTCAGCCACCATCTTCATGGATTGTGTGATCTGCATGAGTGATTCACCTCGGCCGAGACGTTTGCCGACTGTATGATTACGGCTTCGCTCACTATAACAAGTCACAATCAGATCGCCCGCGCCACTTAACCCATAGAAAACTTGCGCGGTTCCTCCCATGGCAACTCCGAGCCGCACCAGCTCCGCCAACGATCGCGTCACTAACGCCGCTTTCGAATTGTCGCCCAATCCGAGTCCGTCGCTGATTCCAGCCGCCACGGCGAACACATTTTTCAAAGCGCCGCCCAGTTCGATGGAGGTGACCTCCTGGCTAGTGTAAATACGAAAGCGTTGGCTGCCCAAGATGCCCTGCAGACTTGTCGCGCACTCACCGTCGTTGCAACCGACCACGGTCGCAGTCGGAAAGTTTTGTACGAGCTCTAAGGCTAGATTCGGCCCCGATAAAACCGCGATCTTCTGCTTTGGAAAAAGTTCCCTTAGGATTTGACTCATCCGCATCCCGGTACCGTGTTCAATACCTTTCACGCAACTCAATAGCACTGAGCGAACATTGCCAATCGCTTCTCGCAGTTGAGCTCCAACTTTTCGCAACGCCATTGATGGTGTTGCGAAAACGATCAGATCCGCTCGGGCGCAATCACTGAGATCGGAGGTCACACGCACTGATCCAGGTAGTGTAACTCCTGGAAGGTAGTCGCTGTTCTCGCGCGTTTCTCGCATGCGCGCCACACGATCGGCGTTGTGACCCCAAAGCGAAACTTTACGTCCATCTTTGCCCCATAACCAAGCCAAAGCCGTTCCCCAACTGCCGGCACCAAGAATTGCTGTTTCGCCGATTTTCACTTTCGAGTAAAACGCGCCTCTGTCCCACGGACGAGCCGCGAAAGATTTGAACGATGGCGCCAAATCACAACAGCCGCGAGACAAACCGACGAGTAAAATAGCGATTTTCCACCGGTTTCGCGTAGCCGCGTTATAATCAAAATGATGACGGGTAACGCGGCCGCAGCTGCCACTGAGGCCACCGAAACATAGCGCGTGACCAAAAAGGTTAGGATCCAAACCGAGGCACCGACCAGCGCCGCCACCGGAGCCAAGCAGAAAAGCGCTCCGGCTGAAGTCGCAACGCCTTTGCCGCCTTTGAAGTTTAGCCAGACCGGAAAAGAATGCCCCAACACGCTAGATATCGCCGCGACAATTCCAAACATTTCTGATGAGCTCCATCCTGGCTGCAGTCTTGTGGCGACCAGCATCGATATCTTCACGGCACCGAAACCCTTCAAAAAATCCGCCACGAACACCGGATAGCCGTAACCCTTTCCGAGTGTGCGTATAACATTAGTGGCGCCGACGTTGCCGCTACCGCACTTTCGAATGTCAATTCCTGCGATTCGACCAGTCAGATAGCCGAACGGAATTGATCCCAATAGATAGCTCCCGGTCACTACGACGGCGAACGCGAGCATCGGAGGTTACTCGAAATCTGCAGCCACTTTCATAGTCTGTTGTATATGTAAGTTATTCTTATACAACCATATAGATATTATTGCAACATCAGCTGGAGTAATTCCGCTTATGCGGGCAGCCTGTCCTAGCGAATTGGGCCGGGTGGTCGCTAGTTTTTGTCTCGTTTCAGAGCGAAGGCCAGGAATTTTGTCGTAGTCCACCCAATTTGGAATCACTTGCTGCTGCCTACGCTCGAGCTGTCGGTTCTGGTCTGTTTGTCGGACTGCATAACCCTGGTATTTGAAATCGGTTTCAACTAACTCCCAGATTGCCGTCGGCAGGAGAGAAAGAAGTTCCAACGGTAGGTCATTGGCCCCAAATTCGGGCCTTTTGAGTAATTGAGCGATCGGGAGGCCATTGAGCTTGGTCTGCACGGCCAGCAGTCGCGCTTGATCCAGAAGACGCACTTTTTCCTTATAGCGAGTCCACCGTCCCCGACCTACTAATCCTACGTCAAATGCACGGGTCGTCACGCGCTGATCAGCATTGTCGTGTCGCAGAAACAACCGGTCCTCGGCCCGACTTGTAAACATGCGATAAGGCTCTTCGGTACCTTTAGTGACGAGATCGTCGATAAGAACTCCCATGTACGCTTCGCTTCGCTCGAGCACCAGTGGCGAACGACCTTGAAGCTTCAAGGCGGCGTTAGCTCCCGCAATCAAACCTTGAGCCGCTGCCTCCTCATACCCCGAAGTACCATTAACTTGGCCGGCGAAATACAATCCATCGATCAGCTTCGTTTCGAGAGTCGGGAACAGCTGGGTTGGCGGAAAATAATCGTACTCCACGGCGTATCCCGGGCGCATTATTTCAGCTCGCTCCAGAGCGGGGATTGAGTGTAAGAATTCCAGTTGAACGTCATATGGCAAACTGGTCGAGATGCCGTTTACGTAATATTCTTTTGTGTGGCGGCCTTCCGGCTCGAGGAAAAGTTGATGCGACGCTCTATCCGAGAACTTTACAACCTTGTCCTCGATCGATGGGCAATACCTGGGTCCGGTCCCCTTAATTTGCCCGGTATAAAGCGGCGAACGTTGTAGATTGGCGCGAATGATCTCATGCGTCCTTTTGCTAGTATGAGTTATCCAGCAGGGCACTTGTTCCACGTGGAACTTTTCGTTGCGAACGCGGTTCAGCGTAAAGATCTCTTCCCCATGGTCACCAATTTCCTCTTCATAAAAGGAGAAGGTCGGCGGCGGTTCGTCGCCAGGTTGGATTGCACACCTGGAAAAATCAATCGAGCGCGCATTTAAGCGACACGGTGTGCCTGTCTTGAATCGGCGGACTTGGAAGCCTAACTGCCGAAGATTATCGCTGAGGTTCGAACTGGTATCGGCCATTCGTCCTCCAACCTTGGTAGCTTGGCCGACGTGCAGGAGCCCCCGTAGGAATGTCCCTGAAGTGATCACGACACTTTGGGCAGGAATTGTTAGTCCAAAATCGGTTTCCACCGCAATGACCTTTCCACCCTCAGTAAGGATGCCTGAGACGGTTCCTTGTTTAAGGTCGAGATTTTCTGCAGACTCCAAAATGGCCTTCATGCGGAATTGATAAGCCTTCTTGTCGCACTGTGCCCTTGGCGCCCGAACCGACGGCCCCTTTGTCCTGTTAAGCATTCGAAACTGAATTCCCGTAGCGTCGGCGTTCAATCCCATTGCGCCCCCCATGGCGTCTATCTCACGGACAATATGCCCCTTGGCGAGCCCACCAATCGCTGGATTGCACGACATTTGCCCAATCGTGTCCAAATTTTGAGTCAACATCAAAGTCCGGCATCCAATTCGTGCGGCGGCTAGTGCCGCCTCGATTCCGGCATGGCCGCTGCCCACGACCAATACTTCATAGTTTGTTGGCAACTTAAATCTCATACTTTACGTAACTAATTAATGATTAGCCATTTATATGTATGCGTTGGCGGGCATTCGCTTCCTTTCTTGGTCTTGTCGAATCGTGGGAAGTCTGTATTGCAGCGTATGCCATGCGGCCAAGCACTATCAGAAGGAGCGCCGTCGTCACAAACGCGCCTCCCCATATCCAATACTCAATCATGCGAGGATAACTTTTGCTCCGCATAATGCGCACTGCAAACTGACCCAGGGTACCGGCGTAAACGTACAAAAAAAGACCAGGCGCCCTTCCGATCGACGCCCAAAGCATGTAGGTACCAAACGGGATTCGCGTAATGCCGTAAAAATAATTCAGCAAGCTCGTTGGGAAAAATGGATGCAGCTGACTCAACAGAATAATCTTCCAGCTTTCGCGTTCTACCGCAGGCCCCAGCGCACGCAGTGTTGGATTACGTGAAAGTTTCTGCTGAAACCATCGTCTCGCGATCCATCGGCTTATCGCAAAGGAAATTGCTGTAGCAATGAGGTTACCCACCAACACGATAAAAAATCCCCACCACAACCCAAAAAAGAAACCTCCGCCGACGGCGAGAATGCCACCGGGAAGCAGAAGAATATTGCAAGCGGCGAAAAGCAGAGGGTAGCAAATGGCTCCCCAGGCACCCCAGCTCATCACGCGCTGTTGCGATGTTTCGATGAAACTGACGATCGGAAGGAAGCGCGAAAGCACAATTGCTAGTACAATTGCGATAACGAGCGCTCCAGCTTGGCAGCAAATCGCGCGGCTGACTTTCAGCATCCGCGAATTCTGGTCGCGTCACTGACTTAGCGCAAATCTCGTCTGTTGCATTATCGGGCTAGAAATTCATATCACCTACCTAGACACTCGAGGGCTCTGCATTTCTACGACGCGGAATGCCGAGGCTGTCAAAGATCATCCGGGTGGCGTCGGAACGGTTGAGTGTGTAGAAGTGAATCCCGGCGACATCATTGTCCAGAAGGTCGTGACATTGTTCTATCGCGAAATGCAGACCGACGCGCCTGACCATCTCAGGATCGTTTTGGCAACGCTGTAGAGCCCGCAGAAGCCTGGCGGGAAATCGCGCGCCGCCTGCCAGTTCTGCTATTCGTTTAAAGCCGCTAACAGAGGTAATCGGCATGATCCCAGCGATAATCGGGATGTTGATGTCGACGAGCGCACAGCGTTCGCGGAAATCGAGGAAATCGCGATTGTCGAAAAAGAGCTGAGTGACGATGTAATCGGCGCCCGCATCCACTTTCGCTTTGAAGTGATCCATTTCGAGCAACCGATTCGGCGTGGCAGGATGTCCTTCAGGGAAGCCGGCCACTCCGATGCCGAAACCGCGGCGGTCCGGATGGGCGCCGGACTGGTTGAACCGGCGAATAAATTTAACCAAATCGATTGCATGTTGGAACGAGTCCCGCGATTTATCGTAGGCAATTCCAATCGGCCTATCACCGCCGAGCGCGAGAATGTTTCCAATGGCAGACTTGGCGTATCGAAGTAGAATGGCTTCGATCTCGTGTTCGTTGTGACAGACGCAGGTAAGATGGGGAATCGCATCGAGCCTTGTTGTGTGTTGAATGCGCTCGACGAGACCGTGCGTCAAATCACGTGTTGAGCCGCCGGCACCGTACGTCACGCTGACAAAATGCGGCATATAAGATTCGAGGTCGCGAATGGTTTGATAGAGAGTCTCGGCCGCCTGTGCAGTTTTCGGCGGAAAGAACTCGAACGAAAACGTGGGAGAATCCCCCCGCATAATATCGGTAATGTGCATGGACTCGGCGCCTACCTTCGTTCGTCCCGCGACTTTCGGTCAACTCACCGAAAGAACATTTTAAACCATGTATTCAGGTTAAACCGCATGAATGTGGCTTGGGTTCGGTCACACCAATTCCTGCAGACAGCGGTTGTCCAGGACTCCGTGCTCAAACAGCAGCAACCTTCCCGTCGTGCCCCATCGCACTCTAATTCAGGGCAAAATCGCGAACACCCGCGCTGGAAACCCCGAGCCACCTTTTGGTTTTGGAAAGCTTACTACGGCAATCGCGCCGGCTTCGGGAACCTGATCGAGGTTGGTTAGCAGTTCGATCTGATAATGGTTTGTGCTGAGAATGTACTTTTCAAGCGAGTAATCGTCATTACTGGTGGCGACTCCCGGATCGGTATCCGTCGTCTCGTGACCTGAAGCGGTAATTTTGCGTTGTTCATAAAGATACTTCAATGCCGGCAAACCCCATCCAGGATAATGCGCAATACCATTGGCATCCTTGTTTTCCATCCTTGCGGCGTCGGGCCAGCGCTTCGACCAATCAGTCCGCATCGCAACAAACGCACCGGCGGGGATTGGTCCGTGATCTGTTTCCCATTTTTTCACGCGCTCAAGCGACAGCGTGTAATCGGGATTTTTTGCGGCCTCGTCGTGCACATCGACAATAACAAGCGGCAGCACCATTTCTTTCGGATCAATCTGATCTACGGTGCGAAGCCCCTTTATGAAATGAGCAGGTGAATCCACATGCGTCCCCCATTGCCCGACATGCGTATACAGTTCAGAGAAGAAGCCTGTTCCCATGACGTTAGGACGCTTCTCGTACCAGTAAATTGTTTTGCGCGCCTCATCGGGAAAACCCGGCCAGTGCGGGATTCCCGGTGCGAACTCGTGCGTCAGATCTACATGTCGTTTGCCGGCAAGAATCTGTTGAATTTGCCAAAGCGACGGTTCCTCGCCGCTCCATACCGAGGAAAATGCCGCGACGAACAGGCATACGCGCCACAAGAAGATTTTCTTAATGGGCATTTAGCTTTGTTAAAGCATTTAGCATTAAGAAGCCAATATCTTCGAATAACTTAGAATAAGTCCCGTCCTTCTTCGAAAAACCAAAGCTGTCGGTATTCCATGCTGATGTTATCAACAGCTCATCCCGAGGGAAAAGCATGAGGCAAATACATGGTGAATTAGACTGACTTATTCTCAATTAGAAGAAGACTATAGAAGAGTGAAAATTCTCATCAAATTCATTACCAGTTGTGGAAAACTTTTTGACGCCGAAAAACAAAACGAGAACCGATTGTGCTACTGGAAACAACGATAAAATGCAGCAGAAACAGGTTCCACTTCATGAGCCAACAACAATTCCAAACGCACGTGCGTACCAACCTTATAAAAATGACAGCCTTTTCGAGCACGCCACTTGGGTCTACGCGTTCTGTCGCGAACATCTTTTTCGTGACGATACGAGACGTATTATCACGGCTCTTTGGCCAGAGGAACGTCCTGCTCCCGGAACAACTCTAATTGAACTCGGCTGCGGACCAGGGTTTTACTCATGCCGATTAGGAGAGCGCTTTCGGGAAATCTCAATCACTGGAGTCGATCGTTCCGGCAAACAGGTGCAGTGGGCCAGCGAGCGAGCCGAGGCGCTTCACCTGAGTAATTGCTGTTTTAAACGAATCAATGCGCTCAAGTTGTCGTGTCCCGATGCAGCGTTTGATGTCGTCCTGGCTTCGCGATTACTTACTATTTTGCCCGAACAAGCTGGCGTCATCGCTGAGATGTATCGTGTCTTGAAGCCAGGAGGGCGCTGTTTCGTTGCCGAACCGCGCTACGCCTTTTGGGCATCAATTCCACTTTTGGCGATGTGGCTTCTGGTGGGGTTAGTTCCCTCCGAAAATGGCTTTCGGGAACCATACAAAGCAACGGTATTTTCGGGGGATGCATTCGCGAATCTTTTCCTGGCGCAACCATGGAAGAAGATTAGGACTTGGAGAGATGGACGCTACCAGTACGCGCTTTGCGAAAAAGGATAGCAAGCAACGGCGCAACGAATGAGAAGGGATCATCGCGTTGTTGATCCGAACAAAGCGGCTAAGAGTTTTGGTGGCTGCTTGGCATTGGCGCTGATGACCAAGGCGCCTCGCGCCGGACAGGTAAAAACGCGCCTTGTACCGCCGCTCACCGATGAGGAAGCCGCGCAACTTAACAGGTGTTTCTTGCAGGATACAGGTGCCGCGATTTCTGTCTGTTGCCGCGGCCTGACTGCGCCAGGCTCCGGCCGGCCAATCATCCGTGGGGTTGCGGTTTACACGCCGGCCGGTTCCGAATCAGACTATGCCGATATTCTGCCAGCCGATTTCAGTTTGCTGTCACAGCGTGGCAAAAATTTCGGTGAACGCCTGTATTTTGCGGCCGAGGACTTGTTTAACTGCGGCTTCGAGGGCGTTTGTCTGATTGATTCTGATAGCCCGACAATTCCCGCTGAGAATTTTGCCAGGGCTGTGGAACTTCTTTCGTTACCGGGGGACCATATCGTCCTGGGCCCTTGCGACGACGGTGGTTATTATTTAATTGGCTTGAAACAGCTGCACCGAGAAGTCTTCGAGGAAATCGACTGGAGTACCGAGCGGGTTTTCGAGCAGACGAGACAGCGTGCGACGCACATTGGTGTCGGTGTTCACGAGTTGCCTCGCGGCTTTGACGTGGATGATCGCGCGACGCTACATCGACTTTGCGATGAACTGCTGGGCAAAAATGCGCGCGATACTATCGCGCCTCAGACTCAAAAATTTCTGCGCGAACTTATCGCGCGCGATGGTCGCGAACGGATTTGGTCGTTGTAGGGCGGGCGCGTTGTTTGCTGAACCTGAGCCCAACCGAAGCAGTTGTCCTTTAATAGCTACGTGACTAGCCTCACATTCGCATGGCGAAACGCGCATTAGTTACCGGCGGCGCCGGCTTAATTGGCTCACATGTGGTCGACCTTCTCGTGAACGAAGGCTGGAAGGTTCGGGCACTCGATAACCTGGAACCGCAAACCCACCGTCGGGGAAAGCCGGCTTGGATCAACAAGAAGGCGGAATTCATTCACGGTGATTTGCGTGATCGCGGCACGATCATCACCGCGCTAGACAAGATAGACGTCGTTTTTCACCAAGCTGCCTACGGCGGTTACATGCCAGAGATCACGAAATTTGTGCATGTAAATTCGCTCGGCACCGCCCAAATGCTCGAAGTCATCCGCGAGAAACACCTGCCGGTTAAGAAAGTCGTCGTCGCCAGCTCGCAGGCCGTCTACAGCGAAGGCGCCGGCGATTGTCCTGAACATGGATTGGTTTTTCCGATGCTGCGCCCAGTCGAGCAATTGCGCAACGGCGATTGGCAGGTGCATTGTCCACTCTGCGGCGCAACCACAACAAGCGTTCCGACTCCGGAAAATGCACCGGTCGGTGGCGAAACCGTTTACGGCCTGACGAAAGTTGATCAGGAGAGGCTGGTCCTCCTATGGGGGAAACAGCTCGGTATTCCCACTGTCGCGCTGCGTTACTCATGCACATACGGACCGCGCCAATCGATCTTTAATCCTTACACCGGTGTTATCGCGATTTTTTGCACGCGTTTGCTGAACAATCTGCCACCCGTGCTGTACGAAGACGGGCAGCAAACACGCGACTTTTCGTTCGTGGAAGACATCGCCCGGGCGAATTTACTCGCCGCGGAAACGGATGAACTCGACGGATTGCCAGTGAACATTGGCAGTGGCCGGGGCACGCCGATTCGCGAAATCACCGAACAACTTTCCGACGCTCTAAGCGTCGACATCGCGTCTGAGATCAACGGCGAATTTCGTCCCGGCGAAATGCGTCATCTCATTAGTGACACTTCGCTCGCTCGCTCGGCCGGTTACAAACCAGTTGTCGATCTCAGCGAAGGCATCGGTCGTTACATTGATTGGATTCGCGCGCAATCAGACATTCGCGATTACTTCAGCGAAGCCAGCGACATTTTGAAGAACAAAGGCATCGTTCATCGAGTGAAGCGATGAACATCGCCGCCACCATTCCCGATTTTAATGCGCCGGTCGTCGATCACGCGCGAAAGGATTTTCCGTTGCTCCGCGCGGGCATGACGGTTGGTGAAGCGCTGGAGCGCATCCGGCGTGAAGGCGTGGGTGAACGCGTCATTTATTTTTATGCGATCGACGAGGAGGAACGGCTAGTTGGCGTCGTTCCTACCCGACGTTTGTTGACGGCATCGCTGGAAACACCGTTGCGCCAGATCATGGTTCCGCGCGTTGTGGCTGTTCCTGCCAGCGCAACAATTCTCGACGCCTGCGAATTTTTTGTGCTCTACAAATTTCTCGCATTTCCGGTTGTGGACGAGGAACGCCGCGTGGTGGGCATTATCGACGCCAACCTTTTCGCCGAAGAAATTTTGGAGGCCGGCGACGGTATAGTCCGAGAAGGGGGGAGTCCTATCACTCAGGTGAGTCCGGATTTCTTTGAGGCTCTCGGCTTTCACATCGAACAGATCCGCGGCGCGTCGCCGTGGCGGGTTTTCCGGTTCCGTTTTCCGTGGTTGCTGGTGACGGTCGCGGGCGGCACGCTCTCAGCAATCCTGGCTGGCCTTTTTGAAGCGACACTCGCACACAGTTTGGTGCTGGCGTTCTTTCTCACAATGGTACTGGGACTAAATGAAAGCGTAAGCATGCAATCGATGAGCGTAACGATTCACGCGTTACGTTCTGCTCAAGTCACGTGGGGCTGGCTGGCTACAGCACTTCGTCGAGAATTGGTGACCGCGCTCTTGCTCGGTGCCGCGTGTGGTCTTGTGGTCGGTTTGATTGTTTGGTTGTGGCGAAATAATGGCGCCGCGGCGTTCGTCATCGGCGGCAGCATCGCGCTTTCGCTCGTCACGGCGTGCGCGTTTGGCCTGGGCGTGGCGTCGCTTCTTCACCGGTTCAAGCTGGATCCGAAAATTGCGGCAGGACCGATCACGCTGGCGCTGGCGGATTTTTTCGCGCTGGTGATTTATTTCACCAGTGCGTGGCTGGTTTTGTGATGAGCAGCGTCTCAGTGATTATCCCCGCGCTTGATGAGGAGGAACCGATCGCCGGCGTCGTGCGGGAATGCTTTGCGACAGGTTTGCCCAACGAAGTCATTGTCGTTGATAACGGCAGTACTGATCGTACGGCCGAACGCGCCCGTGGAGCCGGTGCGCGCGTGGTAACCGCGCCACGCGGATACGGACGCGCGTGTGCCGCCGGCGTTCGTGCGCTTTCGCCCAAATGCGACATTGTGGTTTTTCTCGATGGCGACGGCAGCGACGCCCCCGCGTTTATGAATCAGCTTGTCGAACCCGTGGCACAGGGGACGCACGAGTTCGTGATCGCATCACGAACTCGCGGACAACGCGAACCGGGCAGCATGAATCTTCAGCAAATCTTTGCCGGACGAGTCGCCGGATTGATTTTGCGACTGCTCTACGGGGTTCGTTATACGGACATGTCTCCATTTCGTGCCATTCGTCGTGATGCGCTCGAACGGCTCGACATGCGCGAGCAGACCTATGGCTGGAATTTGGAGATGCAGATGAAAGCCGCGCGCGACGGCCTGCGCGTTCTCGAAATCCCAGTAAACCACCGGCGGCGTGCAGGTGGCGAATCCAAAGTGTCAGGCACGTTGCGTGGTACATTTGTCGCCGGTGCGCGTATTGCTGCGACCTTGGTGCGCGTCGCTCTCGGGTAGTCGATTCCATCTGGCAGTTCGTCAGTTTTTGTGTAGCGTCGCCCTATGGTTTCGATGCTTGATCTCGATAGATTTCGCACCACGCCGCTCACCCGTGAACCGTTTGAGTTTTTGATTGTTCCAGAGTTCGTAAAGGCTGAGGCGCGCGCTGGAATCGATAAGGATTATCCCGAGGTTGCCCGTGCGGGTAGCTTTCCGCTTCGAGAGGTAACTTATGGCCCGGCGTTTGCGAAGCTGATCGAGGAGATGCGCAGCGAGGAGTTTCGCAACGCGTTCGAGGCGAAATTTGACATCGATCTGATCAATCGCCCGGACATGATCACCGTGCGCGGACGTTGTAGCGAGAAAGATGGTAAGATACACACCGATTCTGAGACAAAGATCATCACTATTCTTGTTTACATGAATTCGGATTGGGAATCTTCTGGCGGCCAGCTTCGCTTGCTGCGATCCGGGACGAATCTGGAAGACCTCATTCTCGAAGTCCCGCCGACCGAAGGCACGCTGCTGGCGTTTCGCCGCAGCAATAACTCATGGCACGGTCACAAGCCATTCTCCGGTCCGCGCCGCGTCATTCAATTCAACTGGGTTACAAGTGAGGCGGTAGTACGGCGTGAGCAAAACCGCCATCGGCTTTCCGCGTGGATGAAAAAAATGCGCGGTGCGCTGTCAGGGGAAAGACAGGCGGCCTAAGCGTCCGACTAGCGAGCTGTAGCTACGCTGCCCGGTTTGATTTACTTTTCAGCAATTGAACGGTCAGATTGAAACCCCAAGGAATTCCGACGCATTGGCACTGCGGTCCGGCGAATTCTCGCGGATCTTGCTAATTAAGCCATCAGCGCTGGGCGATGTTGTGCACACGATCCCGGTGCTGGTGAAGCTGCGCACGCGTTATCCGCGTGCGCGGATTGACTGGCTGATCACGCCGGAGAACGCGGAGATCGTGCGCTGCCACCCAGCGCTTTCGAATGTCGTTCTTTTTGCTCGGCGCGATTTCTCGAAAAGAGGTCGCAGGTGGCGAGCGATGCTGGGATTTCTCGATCTGCTCAAACAAATTCGCCTCGCGGAGTACGATCTGGTGATCGACATGCATGGCCAGGTGCGTTCGGCTTTTTTCGCGCTCATCAGTGGCGCGCGCGTGCGCATCGGGTTTGATCGACCGGTCAAACGGACGCTTACAATTTCCACCGAGCACGATCTCAAGAACGTACCCAGCCATGGCTGGCGCGGCGCGCGAGAGGGTTCATGGATCGCATACACGCATCGTATTCCTATTCCGACGCTCGACGTGCATGCAATCGATCGTTACCTGTGGGTCGGAGAACTGCTTGGATTCGACGACAACCCGCCAGATCTAACAATTCATCTTTCTTCGGAAACCGTACATAACGTTGAGCGATTGCTGAAAGAGAGAGGTGTGGATGTGTCCCAGCCGCTGGTTGTTCTGGTGCCAGGAACCATTTGGGAGACGAAGCATTGGACGATTGAAGGATTTGCAGGCGTCGCCCGGCATTTTCTCCGCGAAGGATTTGCCGTTGCGTTGGCGGGGACCAAACGCGACCAACCACGCTGCCGGCAAATCGCCGCCGCGTCGCCAGGTGCGTGCGATCTTTCAGGAAAGACAACCCCCGCGGATTTGGCAGCCCTTATTCGACGTGCTGAGGTCGCCGTAACCAACGATTCCGGCTCGATGCACGTTGCCGCGTCGCTCGGCAAACCGATGGTCAGTGTCTTCGGCCCGACCAACCCGGTTCACATCGGCCCATACGAGCGACCAGAATCGGTCGTGCGCGTGGATCTTCCGTGTTCGCCATGCAATTACCGTCGCTTGAGCCAATGCCCGTTTGGTCACGCCTGCATGAAGCAAGTTACGTCCGCGACGGTGGTAGAGCGCGTACAGAAAATTCTTTCGACCACAAGATCCGCGACTGAATCGGCCGCTGTCGTGTGAGCTGTCTTCAGTTCACCGTCCGGGGGCAACAAACACATCCGCTGAGGACAGCGGACACTACAGCACTGGAAACGTTTGCTGGGGACACGCGCAATTTGATTCCCTTGCTGCGCTGACGCTGATAAAATCGGCCTGCGTTGTGAGTAGGACAAAAGCAATCTCCGCTGGCCTCCTTGCCGGATTACTCGCCGGCATCGTGATGACGGCCGCGATGTTGTTGCTTGCTGTGCTGAGGGTGGCAACGCCGCTTGTGATCATCGGCGACCGCCTTTCGGTTTTCATCTCACCGGGTCCGTTTCTTTGGCTTATGGGCAAGGTCGGGGGTTACAATCATCTCAAGCAGCTCGGCGTTGGATCAACGATAGCTGGTCAACTCGTTGTTGGCGCAATTGCCGGAGCGATCTTTGGATTGTTCTCCCGCCGAAATCCAGCGCGAGCTTCAGCGCTATGGACCATCTCGATATTCGTTTTGTTGCCGATCGTTGTGCTTGCAATCGCGCTTTGGCCGGTTTTGGGCACAAGTTACATTGGCCTGCCCATCGGCGCTGCGCGTCTGGTCACGCTAGTCGGTTTCGCACTGTGCGTTTTTGCGTTCGAACGAACACTAGTCGCCGGTTTTCGATTTCTTGCCCAACGAAAAATCGGGAGTCAGGATTATGAGTTCAGTCCCGCAATCGGACGCCGTGTTTTTGTCCTTGGCGCAATCGGAGCTGCGATTACGGGCGGTGGGATCGCGTTGGCTCGCAAGCTTTATCGTGCCGCGACCTTCAGCTACGACGGCACGCAGTACAAAGGCCGCATTGTCCAGCCGATCACGCCTAACGAATTGTTTTATTGCGTGACGAAGAATGTGGTCGATCCGCGGGTGGATGTCGATCTTTGGCATCTTGAAGTAGGCGGCCTCGTGAAGAACGCTGCCACGTGGCGGTTCGACGATCTGTTGGGATTCGAAATGAAGGAGCAGGAAACAACGCTGATGTGCATCAGCAACGGTCTGGACGCGGGCTTGATCAGCAACGCTGTCTGGAAAGGTTTTCCGCTGCATGACATTCTTGATCGAGCGGTGCCACTTTCCGGCGCTGCGCGCGTTCGCTTTCATGGTGTCGACAATTACACCGATACGATTCCCCTCGAGAAAGCGCTGGAGCCAACCACGTTACTTGCTTATGAAATGAACGGCACAGAATTGCCTGATCGGCACGGGTATCCGTTGCGTCTCATCGTGCCGGGTTACTTCGGCGAAAAACATGTGAAATGGCTCACCCGAATTGAAGTGACCGACGCGACCGCGAAAGGATTTTACGAGACACAAGGGTGGGGCCCCGATTTTATCACTCCGACAAGATCGAGAATTGATGTGCCGGATCCCTGGTCGTCGTTTGCGTTGCGCAAACTGAACGGGCCGATTGAAGTCAAGGGGATCGCCTACGGCGGTAACCGCGGTATCTCGCGCGTAGAATTGAGCAGCGACGGCGGCAAATCGTGGCGCGACGCTGAGATCTATTATTCCGGCGGCAATCTGGCATGGTCGCTTTGGAAAACGGAATGGATGCCAGATGCGGCAGGTGATTACACGTTGGTCGTCCGGGCCACCGACGGAAAAGGCGATGTGCAGGAATGGGACGAAGATAGAGGGCCATTTTCCGGCGTAGCGGGCTTACACGAGATTGGCGTGCGAGTGACGGCGTAGCGGCGTGAGGTGGCTTGTCACCGCGCGGCGACGTCGCCCCCGCAGCAACTTGCGCTGTGTGCTAGATTTTATCGATGGAAAGAGTGATCATTGTTGGAAGCGGCTGCGCTGGATTGACAGCGGCAATTTACGCGGCCCGCGCGAATCTGAGCCCGTTAGTGCTGGAAGGTCGTCATCCCGGCGGACAACTCTCGACTACTACGCTGGTTGAAAACTATCCCGGTTTCCCAGAAGGAATCGATGGCCCTCAGCTCATCTTGAACATGCACAAGCAGGCCGAGAAGTTTGGCGCCCGATTTTCGTACGCCGAGGCGACCGATTTCGATGCCAGCAACCGGCATATTCGGATCAAAGCCGATGATGAGTGGTTGGAGACGGAGGCGCTAATCATCGCTAGTGGAGCTTCAGCGCGATATTTGGGACTCGAAAATGAACAGAAATTGATCGGTCACGGACTGACCTCTTGCGCCACATGCGACGGCGCGTTTTACAAGAACGTTCCGGTTTGCGTCGTTGGTGGGGGCGATTCTGCTGCGGAGGAATCATTGTTCCTCACCCGCTTCGCTTCAAAGGTCTATTTGATTCATCGACGCGATAAGATGCGGGCTTCCAAAATCATGCAGGATCGCGTGTTTGCGAATAAGAAGATCGAACCGATCTGGAACACCGTGGTTACTGAATACATTCCCGACGAAAAAGGCGAGATGCGCGGTGTTCGCCTGCGTAACGTGAAAACGAATGAAGAGCAGGAATTAGCCGTGGCCGGTGTTTTCGTGGCAATTGGTCACGATCCCAACAGCAGGGCGTATCGAGGCAAGCTCGACATGGATGGGAACGGTTACTTGATCACGAAGAACCTCGTCGAGAGCAGGCACCCCGGCGTGTTCGTTGCGGGCGACGTGGCCGATCGCGTCTACAAGCAGGCCGTGACGGCGGCCGGCTCCGGGTGCGCAGCCGCTATGGATGCGGAAAAATACCTGAGCCAATTGGAGGTCGATGCTTGACTGTCGCTTCTGTAGCCGCTTCGCTGCCTGCTACGCCGAAGTGCAGCGAAGGCGGGTGCGAAGCGCCGCGCCGGTGTTTTCAGCATCCCTGCATTGCGTCGTCCACAGGGCGACGGCTACAGTGCAAGCTTGAAAATCTGCGACCTCACCCAGTTTTACTCTCCGGTAAGTGGAGGCGTGAAACGGTACGTTCATGAAAAGATTGCGTACATCGGCAGCTGTTCGCCTGACGACACGCACGTGCTTATCATCCCCGGACCGAAAAATGAGGTAACAACAAATGGCCGGTCGCGAATCTATTCGATTCGCTCGCCATTAGTATCTAGAAGCTCACGTTATCGCGCACTCCTAAATCTCCGCGCGATTGAAGAAATTCTGGAACGTGAGCGCCCTGATCTTATCGAATCAAGCGATCCGTATCAGATCGGATGGAAAGCGATTGCCGCTGGTCGCGCGCTAAGAATTCCAGTGGTTGGTTTTTATCATTCCCATTTTCCGGAAGCGTATCTGCGCGGGGGCACGAAATTTCTGGGCAAACGGGGCACGCAGCGAGCGATGAAATTGACTCGCGCTTATGTGCATAGACTTTACAATCGTTTTCAAGCCACGCTGGTGCCGTCCGAAAAGCTGGCCGAGCTCCTTTCCGAATGGGGTGTGCGAAATGTGCGGCCCGTGCGGCTCGGCGTGAACACTGGCGTTTTCAAGCCCGTGCCCGATGATGAAGCGGCCACTCGCCACTCGTTGGGCATCGGCCGCGGGCGGACGCTGCTTCTCTACGCGGGTCGATTGGCGAGAGAAAAAAACACACAAACATTGTTTCGAGCTTTCGAGCTTCTACTCCAGCGGCGACCGAATAAATTTCACCTGTTGGTTATCGGCGACGGACCGCAACGGAACAAAGTGCAAAAGTTGCAGCGGCGCGCTGGAAACGTCTCTTGGATTTCATACTGCGCAGACTCCATTGATCTCGCCCGTTACTATCGCGCTGCCGATCTTTTCGTTCATCCAGGCGTTCAGGAAACATTTGGACTTGTGGCGCTGGAAAGTCAGGCATGCGGCACACCCGTAGTGGGAATTCGCGGGAGTTACATGGATCAAATTATTTGTCACGACCAGAAATCGTGGGCGCAAGAGAACAGTCTGGAAGCGCTGGCCGATGCGATCGAAGATTTTAGTGCTAAAAAAATGTCCGCTTTGGGGAAGGCCGCCGCGGGCGCAACCGAAAAGCTTTATAGCTGGCAGCGCGTATTTGAGGAACTGTTTTGCATTTATCGCGAGGTTCGCGCAAACTACCGCCGATTTTAGATGACGGGCGAGAACCATAAGCCGTTCCTCATTCGTGGCTATCGCAGATCGGACCGCGAAGCGGTAAGAAAGCTCTGCTGCGATACCGGATTTCTCGGCGACCCGATTGATCCCGTGTATGAAGATCGAGAATTGTTCGCTGATTTTCTCACCACCTATTACACCGATCACGAACCGGAGTCGTGTTTTCTCCTTGAAGTGGATGGCGAAATTCGCGGGTATCTTCTGGGGTCGCGCAAGCCTCTGCAAAACCAGGTGTACGCGCTTTACCAAAACGTCTGGCTCTTTTTTCGCTCCTTGACGCGATATTTCCGCTACCACGAGCGCTCGCGCCGATTTATTCGGTGGCTGCTTGTGTATGGTTGGCGTGAGGTGCCGGCAGCGCCGAGACGCACGCCACATTTTCATATCAATCTGCTGCCAGACGCGCGCAAGGTTTCGACGACACGCGCCTTGATGAGCGCGTACTTAAGTTATCTTTACCGCTCCGGTGAAAAACGTGTCTACGGTCAGATTATTACATTTGAAAGTCGGCGCGGAGAGAAAATGTTCGAGCGCTACGGATTCAAAGTGCTGAACCGGGCGGAGATCACGAAATACAGGGCAATTTATCCCAAATCGGTTTATCTCAGCACCGTGATCAAGAACCTGGAGACGGCCGAGCCGCTCTCCGTCACGACGCGTTCACGCTTATAACTTGGCAATTTGTTCCAATCGGCGGTGTGCGTTAATGTGCGCCGCATTTTTGCCGGCATAGCTCAGCTGGTAGAGCAGCTGATTTGTAATCAGCAGGTCGTCGGTTCGAATCCGACTGCCGGCTCCATAGTAAATCGGAGTTTCCCAGAGTTGTTGACCGTTGTGCTTGGACACCCTTGCGATAGCGAGACCGTATTTTTAACTCGAA
>DASZGW010000145.1:0-5155 GCA_035938475.1 Candidatus Udaeobacter sp. | reverse complement strand
CATCCCTAAAAATCAATGCATCCGGTGACATTTCTCAGCGATCAGTTTAGTGCCCGCGAAACACGCGAGCGGAAAGAGGAGGAGCTTGCCCGCGAAACACGCGAAAAAACGCGAAAGGAAGAAGGGAAAGGAATGATTCGTAAACTTGGGTCGCTCCTAGTGCTGGAGGGGCGTTGCTTGCAACGCCGGAGGAGCTGCAAGCAACTCCCCTCCAAAAGCCTGAACATGAACGGCTCACTTGGGTTACCGGAAAATCGCAGCATCGCTCTTCGATCCCTCTCAAATTTCTCTTTTCTCCTTTTCGCGTCTTTTCGCGGGCATCCTTCTCCTTTTTCTCTTCGCGTTTAGCGCATTTCGCGGGCCATCAGGCGGCCTTCCGTTCTTCCGCGCGCGGCGGAGGCACGAGACGGACATCCTTGCCCGCAGCAAGATGGCGCGCGATGACTTCGGCATACGCCGCAGGGATCACTTTTACGAATTTCATAACACTCTCGGGCCATTCCGAGAGGATCCGTTTTGCCTGCGAGCTGTTCGTGTAATCGACGTGATTCTCTAGCATGCGCTTCACCAGTTCAATGTCTCGATCCTCTGTAAACGCTTCAATCCGCACGATGGCTCGATTGAGTCTCGCCGGAAAACTTCCGTCCTGATCCAGGATGAAAACCTCGCCGCCGCTCATGCCTGCACCGAAGTTCTTTCCGGTTTTGCCAAGAATCACGACGACACCGCCAGTCATGTACTCGCATCCATGATCGCCGACACCTTCGACCACGGCCATCGCCCCGGAATTACGCACTGCGAAACGTTCGCCCGCCATTCCGTTGAAGTAAGCTTCGCCGCTTGTCGCTCCATATAATGCTACGTTGCCCGCAACGATGTTTTCTGACGCAACGAACGCGGCATCTCTGGGCGTGTCGACTGTGATCTTTCCGCCGGAAAGACCCTTCCCAACATAGTCATTCGCCGCCCCCTCGAGGTGCAAACTAATACCGCGCGCAAGGAAAGCACCGAAGCTCTGACCGGCCGAGCCGGTGAACCGAATCTTGATGGTATCCGGCGGAAGTCCTTTGGCACCAAATCTCTTTGCGATCAGCGAACTCAGCATAGTACCGGCTGTTCGATCAGAATTTTTGATCGGCATGTCTATTAAGACCGGTTCACCGCGGTCGATTGCCGGCGCGGCCAGCTCGATCAGCCGATGATCAAGCTTATTTTCAAGTTTGTGATTTTGGTTGCGTATCTTTCGCGGGGCATCATATGACGGCTGTTGGTAAAGGAGTTGTGATAGATCGATCCGTCCGTTTTTGGGGTGCCGAACGTCACGCTGGCGCAGCTTGTCGACCCGGCCGATCATTTCGTCCATGGTGCGAAATCCGAGCGCGGCCATCACCTCCCGAACTTCATGGGCGACGAAACGCATGTAGTTGACCAGGTGTCCCGGTTTGCCGGCAAACTTCGCGCGTAGCCGAGGATCCTGAGTAGCGATACCGACCGAACAAGTGTTGCAATGACATTTTCGCAGCATAATGCAGCCAAGAGCCACCAGCGGCGCGGTACCGAAACCATATTCCTCAGCGCCGAGAAGAGCCGCGATAGCGACGTCTCGTCCGGTCTTCAAGCCGCCATCCGCGCGCACCCGGATGCGTGATCGCAGATTATTGGCCAGCAACACTTGTTGCGTTTCTGCCAGACCAAGTTCCCATGGTGCGCCGGCACATTTAATCGAGGTCTTGATGGCTGCGCCGGTGCCCCCGGAATCGCCGGCGATCAGCACTGCATCGGCGCGTGCCTTCGCCACGCCTGCTGCAATCGTCCCGACACCGGCTTCGGAGACAAGTTTCACGTGAATTTCTGCCTCAGGATTCGAACACTTCAGGTCATGGATCAACTGTGCCAAATCCTCGATCGAGTAAATGTCATGGTGCGGCGGCGGGGAAATCAGTCCGACTCCAGGCGTAGTAAAACGCACAGCAGCGATCTCTTCGTTTACCTTTGGTCCGGGAAGCTCTCCGCCTTCACCTGGTTTCGCCCCTTGGGCCATTTTAATTTCGATCTGCTTCGCGTGCACAAGATAGTTTATCGTCACGCCGAATCTGCCGCTCGCCACCTGCTTCATCGAGCAATCCCGCTCGGTGCCAAACCGGCTGACCTGCTCTCCACCTTCTCCTGTGCCCGCTTTGCCACCGATTCGATTCATCGCAATTGCCAGCGCCTCGTGTGCTTCGTTACTCAACGCTCCGAGTGACATGGAGCCGGTCGAAAAGCGCTTCCAGATTTCCTCGACTGCCTCGACTTCGTTGATCGGGATCGACTCATTTTCAACGATATCGAAATCGAGCAAGCCACGGATTGTCTGCAGGCGTTCGTCCTGGTCGTTCAAGTAGCTTGCGAACTCGCGATAGGCCTCGTAGTTGCCAGTGCGCACGGCGTCCTGCAGTTTACCGACCGTCACTGGATTCCATTGATGTAGCTCGCCGTCGCGTCGCCAGTAAAGGTCGCCGCCGACATCAAGTGGGAGATTTCCGGCAATCTTCTCGCCAAACGCCAGATCGTGCTGTTGGATCAGTTCGCGTTCGATCTGGTCCAAGCCGACGCCTTCAAGGTGCGAAGTCGTCCCGGAAAAATATTCCTGAACCAAATCACGGTCGAGCCCGATGGCTTGAAAAACCTGAGCGCCTTTATAGCTTTCAAGCGTCGAGATTCCCATCTTCGACATCACCTTAAGAATGCCGCCCTCAATCGCCTTTTTGAATCTAGCGGTGGCTTCACCTCCATCGCCGCTGAACCAGGAGTCGTGCGCCATTTGGGCAATGCTTTGATAGGCAAGCCATGGATAAATCGCATCTGCACCATATCCGATCAGCGTGCAAAAATGATGGACAGTACATGGCTGACCTGCCTCAAGAACGAGCGCAGCGCGCGTGCGGAGACCTTCCCGAATCAGGTGGTGATGCAGGGCGCCGACGGCTAACAAGTTTGGCAAGGCCACGCGATGAGGGCCAATACGTCGATCGGAAATAATCAGAATCTCGAAAGCATGTTTGATGGCGTCGGCTGCACGTTCCCGAAGCTCGCCAATCGCAGTTGCCAGAGAAGTGTCTTTCGGAAAGGTCGCATCAATCACGCAAGAGCGGAATCGGTCAAGTTTTTTGATCGCCGCGACGTCCACCTGGGTGAGGATCGGTGACTCCAGGAAAAGCTGCCGGCAATGCTCGGGCGTTTCCTCAAGTAGATTACGTTGGCGACCAATGTGACTTTCCAAAGAAGTCACCAGCTCCTCGCGTAGATAGTCGAGCGGCGGATTTGAGACTTGGGCGAAAAGCTGAAGAAAATACTGGAATAAAGTCTTGTACCGGGTCGAGAGAACAGCCAGCGGTGTATCATTTCCCATCGAACCGATCGGGTCTTTGCCGTCTTCGGCCATCGGCTGCACCAAGGAGCGCAGTGATTCCGTCGTGTAACCAAAGGCTCGCTGGCAGGCCGTGATATCCCCGATCTCCTCTGCCTTAGCCTCCGCGTCCGGGTCAACAATGTCCTTCAACCGGATCCGATTTTCAGCCAACCATCCTGAATAATCCGGTGTCGTGAGTTCATCGAATATTTCCTGCTCAGGCACGATGCGCTTTTCAAGGGTATCGGCGAGAAACATCTCGCCCGGTTTAAGTCGGCTTTGAAAAACGATCTCGCTGGCGGGTGTATCGAGTACGCCCGTTTCGCTGGCCATGATCAGGATGTTCCCTGTGGTGACGCAATAGCGACAGGGCCGCAGACCGTTACGGTCCAGGATTGCCGCAACTCTATATCCGTCGGTCGCAGCGATCAGTGCAGGACCATCCCAGGGTTCGATAATCGTAGAAAAATAATCGTAAAAAGCGCGCCGCTTGGCGTCCATCGACTTGTCTTTATTCCATGCTTCTGGAATTAACATTCGGAGCGCGTGCGGCAGACTCCGGCCGGATTCGAGCAGCAACTCGAGCACGTTGTCGAAAACGGCGGTGTCGCTTTGCGCATCTGCTGTTATCGGTTTGATCATTTCGATGTCATCGCCGAATTTTTCGCTCGCCAGCGCAGCTTCGCGTGTCTTCATGCGGTTTAAATTTCCCCGCAATGTGTTGATCTCGCCATTATGAACCACTGTACGATAGGGATGCGCCAGCTCCCAGGCGCCCAACGTGTTTGTCCCAAAACGTGAGTGGACCAGAACAAGACTGGTCTTGACTCGGGGATTCGACAGATCCGGATAGTAGAGTTGCAACTGCTTGCAAGTGAGCAGCCCTTTGTAAACTATCTTTCGGCGATCGAGTGAACAGATATAAAAAAGTTCGAGTCCACAGATGCCGGATTGAGTCACGGCTTTCTCGATCAGGCGCCGCAGTACGTAAAGCCGGGTATCAAGTTGCTCCGGGGTCAGCGGGTCCAGTGGTTCAATAAACATTTGCCTGACCGCCGGCTCGGATTGGAGAGAGGTCCTTCCAAGGTCGGCGTCATCAGTCGGCACGTCGCGCCAGGTAATCAGTCTGCAAGCCGCTGCGCCGCAGACCCCTTTGATCAGCTTTTTCAGCGCGATCTGTTTCCATTTATCCTTCGGAACAAATAGCTGTCCCACTCCATAGGAGTCAAAGTCCCCAAGAGTAGGGATCTCTCCATGAAAAAAGTCATGCGGTTTCTGCAGGAGCATCCCAGCGCCATCACCGGTCTTTTCTTCTGCACCGCGCGCGCCGCGATGATCGAGATTGCATAAAATGCGCAACCCATCCTCGACTAACTGATGGGTCTTTGTTCCATTTAAATCCACCAGGGCGCCGACCCCGCAAGCGCCGCGGGTCATATCCGGGCGAGCCAAGCCATGTTCGGTGTTCATACGCACGCAGTTTGAGGGCAACAGTCTTGCGTTTGATGATCGGTCATAGATCTTTTGAGCTTTACACTAATTGTTAGCATTTGCCGTTCCGAAAGGCCAAGTCAAGAAGCGTTCGGCGTTCGGCGTTCAGCGTTGCCGCTGGTAGGGACGCGCTCCTGCGCGATCCGGCGTCGCATGTCCATGAAGCTAACCCGCAAAAATCACACGCTTTAAGAATCGACGAGCTCATTGCGGGTTAGAAAAGCCCAGCACCATATCCTGGCGGACTCCAGTCTTGTGCACTGCCAGGCTGCG
>DASZGW010000144.1:0-6841 GCA_035938475.1 Candidatus Udaeobacter sp. | reverse complement strand
GGCTGCGGCCGGGATGGGAAAACCTGTGAAAGTGTGTTGCTGATCGGTTCCATCATCTTTCACCGTTGCAGAATTGAAACGGGCCAACCGCAGTGCTCCGCACATCAGGTAAATGAACGCAATGATCCAGCACGCGCGGGGGAACTCCTGCAATACGACGCGGTAAACCATCAACGCGGGGGCAAGACCGAATGACACAATATCCGCCAAAGAATCGAACTCGCGCCCAAACGCAGTCTCGTGACCACCCAAACGTGCAATGCGTCCGTCTAGAAAATCAAAAACGAACGCGCCGAGAACAAACCAAATGGCAGTGTGAAAAGCATCGCTGGCTGCATCAGGATTAGACGCCTGCAGCAGCGCGCCCTCAAGAATTTTCAGTGTGGCCGTAAACCCGCAAAACAGATTTCCCGCCGTCATCAAATTGGGCAGGAGGTAAATTTTAGATGGTTGTTCGTTCATCAGTCGGGCAGACGCGCGATGACTGTCGATCCTCCGGAAACGTGATCGCCTGTTTTCACTAGGACTTGAGCTTCGAGCGGTAAATATAATTCCGTCCGCGAACCGAAGCGAATCATCCCGAAGCGTTGTCCCTTTTTCAATTCATCTCCAACGTTTGACCAAGCCACAATGCGCCTGGCAATCGCGCCGGTGAGCTGCCTAACGACAATCGTTCCTCGCGAATTTTCGAACGCCCATGTCATCGCTTCATTTTTCTCAGGGCAATGTGGATCGCGAGCATCGAGACAAAGACCCTCGTGATGTCGACGATAAACAATACGTCCAGTAATCGGCGCCCGATTCGTGTGAACGTCGAAAATTGACAGGAAAATTCCTATGCGCCGCGTTTTTGTTTTTAGAATTTCCTTCTCATCCAATTCAACAATGTCGCTGACTCTGCCATCGGCCGGAGCCACAATCAGATTCCGATCTGGCGGCACAGGACGATTCGGGTCCCGGAAAAACGCTACGGTAAAAAGAAAAAGCGCCAGAGAAATGAGCGATAACAACGCCGAAATAAACCACGTTGCCACTGCGGCCAAAGCCAAAATTAAGAGAATCCAACGTGCTTCGAGGAGCGTTTGCGTGCGCATCAGAGGTCCGCATTTTCCAGTTTAAAAATCGCGTGGTCAAGCAGCGACGAACGCTCTATCGCGCTCCTGAATGATGGCCTTACTCTAAACACAATATATTGTGTTCTGTTGACCTGGGGTGCCCAATCGCTAGGGTGAATCCGCCAGAATTACCGACGAGATATTAGTTGTTTATCGGGACATCTTGGATATCGTCTTACCAGGGTCTTTCCGGCCTTAATCTATGCTAAAAACTCAAGAAGAAATTCCGGTCGAAAACTTGTCTGGCCGGGGATCGACTGGAATCGGTGCGGCACAAAAGTACGACGCCGCGCAAATCGACAAATTGGAGGGCCTAGAGGCGGTTCGAAAACGGCCTGGAATGTTCATCGGCGATCCTGACGAGCGAGGTCTGCACCATTTGGTTTTCGAGGTGTTGGACAATTCGATCGATGAACATCTCGCTGGGTTTTGTACAAAAATAGAAGTGACCGTCCATGTCGATGGATCGCTCTCGGTGCGCGACAATGGCCGTGGAATTCCCGTAGATATTCATCCCAAATGGAAAATGCCGGCGATCGAATTGGTGCTAACAAATCTGCACGCCGGCGGAAAATTTGGACAAGGCGCCTACAAATATTCCGGCGGCCTGCACGGCGTAGGCGCGAAATGCACGAACGCGCTTTCGGAGTGGTTCAAGGCAGAAGTATCGCGCGACGGCAAGGTCTATCACATGGCTTTCGCCAAGGGCAAGACGACGGACAAACTCACTGTCATCGGCGAGGTGAAAAACAAGAAGACCACCGGCACACTGATTACGTTTCTTCCGGACCCGACGATTTTCACAATCACGACGGAGTTCAAATTCGAGCGTCTCGCAACGCGGTTGCGCGAACTCGCGTTTCTTAATCCCGGTCTAGAAATCACGCTTACCGACGAACGTGCCGATCCGGCGAGGCAAGAAAGATTCCTTTACAAACACGGCATCGAAGAATTTGTAAAGCAGCTCGGCGAGAACAAACAGGTCTTGCACCCCAAGCCGATCGTCATCTCGCGACAGCGTGATGAAGTGTTTCTCGATGTAGTGCTCCAATACAACGACAGCTACAACGACCAGATTTTGCCCTTCGCCAACTCAATCCCGAATCCGGATGGCGGCACGCATTTGACTGGCTTCCGCACAGCACTCACCAAGGCCGTCAATCAGTACGCGAAATCGAGCAATTTTCTCAAAGAGAAGGACCCTTCGATCTCCGGAGACGATGTGCGCGAAGGATTGATTTGTGTGCTCAGCGTCAAATTGCCCAATCCGCGCTTCGAATCGCAGACCAAGGTAAAGCTCGTCAACACTGAGATCGACGGGATCGTAAACTCAGTCGTCTACGACGGGTTGATGACTTTTTTTGATAAGAACCCGCCGGTCGCGCGACGCATTTTCGACAAGGTGCTCACGGCAGCGCGGGCGCGGGAAGCGGCTCGAAAAGCCAGGGAGACAATTCGCAAGGGCGCTCTCACTGGTGGAGGATTGCCAGGGAAATTGGCTGATTGCTCCGAGCGGGATCCGGAACTGACTGAGCTTTACATCGTCGAAGGCGATTCAGCGGGCGGCTCCGCCAAACAGGGACGCGACCGGCGTTACCAAGCCATTCTGCCGATTCGCGGAAAATTGATAAATGTGGAAAAGGCGCGCGAGGATCAGTTCCTAAAGAACAATGAGATCCAGTCGATGATTACGGCTATCGGCGCCGGGATCGGCAAATCCAAAGAGGATGGCAACGGCAAAGACGAAGGGCGTTTCGATATCACCAAGCTGCGCTACGGCCGGATTATTATCATGACAGACGCGGACGTCGATGGATCGCACATTCGCACTCTGTTGCTGACCTTCTTTTTCAGGCAAATGACCGAGCTTGTGCGCGCCGGCAGGATTTACATTGCGCAACCACCCCTTTACCAAATCAAGCGGAAGAAACGCGAAGAATATGTCGATGACGACGCCCGGTTAAACAAAATACTTATTTCGCTCGGCGCAGAGGACGTTCGATTGAAAAATTTGGCCGATGATAAGGAAATCCCGGCTGCACAACTGAAGGATATTCTCGAATCGCTCGAGAAACTTGCGAAGTTAAGCGAAGCAGTGCGCCGCCATGGCGGTGATTTCGAAACTTATTTTGCTGAACGAAACGCGAAGTCGGGCAAGCTTCCAACGCATTTGGTGAAGGTGCGCGAGGGAAACGACGAGACCGTGCATTATTTTCACGACGAGAAAGCGCTCCGCAAATTTCATCAAGAGAATCTGGACCTGAATCTGTTCGACACCGAGCTTGGCCAGGAATTGCTTCCGCTGAGCGAAGCGCCAGTGCGGACAGACGGGAGTCGCAGACGCGGCAGACTGGTAGAGCTACACGAATCGGCTGCGATCGAAAAAATTATAGCCGAATTGGCCCGCAAAGGTTTGAAAGTCGCTCATTACGCGACCAGCGATCAGCCGATCTTTGAATTGATCGAAGGCGAAGGTGAAAAAGCGGCTTTGCATCCGCTGTTTTCAATTCCCGAAATCCTGGAGAAGATTTTGGAGATTGGCCGCCGCGGAGTGCAAATCAAGCGGTTCAAAGGTCTCGGTGAAATGAACGCCAAGGAGTTGTTCGAGACCACGATGAATCCGGAGAAACGCAAACTCCTGAAGGTGGACCTGAACGACGATAACGCCGTCGATGCCGATAAAATGTTCACGATTCTGATGGGAGACGTCGTCGAGCCACGCCGGCAATTCATCGAAGACAACGCGCTGAATGTGCGCAATCTCGACGTGTAAATTCCAAGATGGGAGGCCTGTTTCACAAACTACGCCATCCGCGACGCTGTTACGTTGTCTGCACAATTCCGCGTTCGGGTAGCAATTTGTTGACGGATGGCTTGCGCGCCACGCGCCAGGCGGGCATGCCGAAACAGTTCTTCCTCCCAAAGTCCGAAGACCGCTACGGTGCGGAGCTCGGACTGAATCCAAATGCTGATTATCCGGGCTACGTGCGTGGCCTCGTAGACGCGAAGACCACCCGCAATGAGGTGTTCGGCTTTAAATTGATGGGCTGGTATCTGGACGATTTCCTTGCCCGACTGCGAGCTAGTCATGCTTTTGGCGACGCAGCGACTGATGATTTCACTATGTTACGAAATGCCTTTCCACGCCTTCGCTTTGTGCACATCGTCCGGCGCCACAAATTGCGGCAAGCCTTGTCGACAGCTCGAGCTCTTCAGACTGGTCTTTGGAAAGTGCAGGATGGAAAAACCGCGTCACGAGAACCGGAATTTGATGCAGAGTTGATCGAGCAGTCTCTAAGAGAAGCCGAGCGACAGGAAAATATCTGGTACACATTTTTTCAGCGAATCGGCGTTGCTCCCTTCCAAGTCCAGTACGAAGAACTATACCGGAACTATGAGGCAACCATCCGCGATGTGCTGGATTTCTTGAAAATCTCGCTGCCGCGCGACACTCACATCGGTCCTCCCGTAACGATCAGACAGGCTGACGAAATTTCCCGAATTTGGGAAGAGCGCTTTCTTACCGAGCGTCCTTCCGCGTACCTGCCAGCTCATGGATAGATCCAAACGTCATGCTAAACCCAAACGAGAAAGTTGAACCGATAAATGTAGCCGAAGAAGTATCGAGGTCCTTCCTCGATTACTCGATGTCGGTCATTATTTCGCGCGCATTGCCGGACGCGCGCGACGGACTCAAGCCATCGCAGCGCAGAATTCTCTACGCGATGCATGATCTTTCTCTTTTCCCGGGCCGACAGCACCGCAAATGCGCGAAGATTTGTGGTGACACTAGCGGAAATTATCATCCGCACGGTGAAGCGGTGATCTATCCTACGCTGGTCCACATGGCCCAGCCGTGGGCGATGCGTGAAACGCTGGTCAACGGTCAGGGTAACTTCGGCTCCGTCGAAGGCGATCCCCCGGCGGCGATGCGTTACACCGAAGCACGCATGACGCATCTCGGCGCAGCGCTAATAACCGACATGGATAAGGACACGGTCGATTTCGTCCCAAATTATGACGAAACACGCACCGAGCCGACGGTTTTCCCAGCTGCCTTTCCAAATCTGCTCGTTAATGGCGGAACCGGTATCGCCGTGGGCATGGCGACCAATATTCCGCCGCACAATCTCAGTGAAGTGATTGATGGAATCTGTGCACAAATCGACGATCCGGAAATCACGCCCGAAGAGTTGATGAAACACGTGAAAGGGCCGGACTTCCCGACCGGCTGCGTCATCTGCGGCGTGTCGGGAATCAAACAATATCTCGAAACCGGCCGCGGCAGTATGAAGGTGCGCGGCAAGGCCGGCATCGAAGAGCTCAAAGGCGGCAGAGAACAAATCGTCATCACTGAAATTCCATACAACGTCAATCGCGCAACCCTCGTCGAACGCATCGCGTCGCTGGTAAACGAAAAAGTGCTGACAGACATTAGCGCGGTTCGTGACGAGTCCGATGAAAATACGCGGGTCGTTATCGAACTGAAGCGCGACGGCAATCCAAAGGTCGTGATCAACAATCTCTACAAGCACACTGCCATGGAAAGCTCGTTCGCGGTGATCATGCTGGCGATTGATCACGGGCGGCCCAAACTGCTTTCACTCAAGGAAGCAAACGCCTGCTATATCGAGCATCGGCGCGAGGTTGTACTTCGCCGAACCCGCTTCGAGTTGCGCAAAGCGGAAGAGCGCGCCGAAACGCTCGAGGGTTACCTCATTGCGCTCGCTAATCTCGACGAATTTCTCCGGATCATCCGCGGATCGGCCAGTCGCGATGAAGCCCGAGTAAAATTGCTGGCCTTTGAATTCACCAAGCGTCAGGTCGAGCAAATTGGCATATTGATTCGCAGCGAGACCCGGCTGACAAATGGCCGCTACGCCTTCAGCGAACATCAGGCTGACGAAATCCTTAACCTTCGGCTGTATCAGCTCACGGGGCTCGAGCGAGAAAAGATCGACAAGGAGTACAAGGAACTACTCGAATCCATCAAAGACCTTCGCGACATCCTGGCCAAAGAGCAGCGTGTCTTCACGATTATCAAAAAAGAGCTCAGGGAAATTCGCGACAAATACGGCTCGCCGCGCCTGACGGAAATCGTGCCCGATCAAGCGGAGATCAACATGGAAGATCTCATCGCGAACGAGGGTTGCATCATCAGCATCACCCATGGCGGTTTCATCAAACGCACTGCCGTGAGCGCGTTTCGTGCGCAGCGGCGCGGAGGCAAGGGGGTGATCGGCATGCAAACGCGCGAAGGCGCTACCGAGGAAGAGGAAGGCGATTTTGTGGAGCATCTTTTTACCGCGACCACGCACGATTACCTGATGTTTTTCACCGCGACGGGACGCGCGTATGTGGAAAAAGTTTACGAAATTCCCGAGATGGGCCGCGCCGCCAAGGGCCGCTCGATCGCGAATATTCTCGAGTTAAAGCCCGATGAAAAAATCGCCGCGACGATCCGGATTCAGTCAAAAAAATCCGGCACGGGACCAAGCGCTGTCGATCAGACCTGGGACGAAAATCTCCACATCGTGTTCGCCACGCAGTCCGGTATTGTTAAAAAATCGAATCTCTCCGATTACGCGAATGTCCGCCGTGGCGGCATCATCGCCATCCAGATCGAGGAAGGCGACCGGTTGATTGATGCCAAGCTAACGAATGGCAATAACGAGATCGTGCTCATCACCAAGGATGGAATGAGCTTGCGATTTCACGAAGAACAA
>DASZGW010000143.1:0-5191 GCA_035938475.1 Candidatus Udaeobacter sp. | reverse complement strand
CAGCGAAAGCTGATGCGAAATTCGCAAAATCCGAACGTCGAGGTCTCCCGGCGATCACGCGAATTAACGCGAATCAGCTGATGATTTCCAATTGCTTTTTATTTGGGGCCATTCGCGTGGTCGGCGGGGAGTAATATTTCTTCGCCTTCGCGTGCGCCGTCCACTTCAAGATCTTTCCCACTTTCGCGGATTAGTCGTCGCGCATCGTTCACCATGGCATCGACCATTGCGTCATCGTGACTTGGATCATGATGAAAAAGCAGAAGCCTGTGGACTTCCGCATCGAGCGCCAGCGAAACGGCACTGGAAACCGAACCGTGTCCCCATCCGACGTGACTTTCGTACTCTGTGTCGGTGTATTGCGCGTCGAGAATCAGAATATCGCTGCCGCGAAGAAACTCGACAAGGGCGATTCGCTCCTCTGTCGCAGTCTTTTTTGCCTGTTCCGGACTCATGTCATTGGCCCGTGCTGAGTGCAAAAATCGATAGGGCTCATGGTCCGGGAGGAAAGCGATTGACCCGGCGCTGGTGAACAAACGATAACCCGCGCAAATGCCAGGATGATTTACGAACCTGGCGCGGACTTGCACTTTTCCCAAGGAGAACTCCATCTCGGTTAGTTTTTTAATGTCGACTCTGGCGGAAAGTTCGCGCATCGCGATCGGAAAAAATGGCGCCTTCATCGGTTCAGCCATAATTTCGCCAAAGCTCATATCGATGCCGTCGTAGCCGCGTACACGGATTTCATTCTTCTTTTCGTATGCCGGGGCGAAGAAGGGCAATCCCTGGATATGATCCCAATGAGCGTGTGTGATCAATAGCGAGAGCCTGATCGGTTGCGACTGGAATTCTTTTTCCAAAGCGATCCCAAGGCAGCGAATCCCGGAGCCCGCATCGAGCGCAATAATCTCGCCATCCGCGCGAATCTCGACGCACGTGGAGTTGCCACCGTAACGGAGAGTGCCAGGCCCCGGTACGGAAATGGAACCGCGCGTCCCCCAAAATTTGAGTCGTGTGGGCGATGCTGAAACGCTAGACATGGCGCGAGAGCGTCCGACTTTGCCACGCGTCTTTGACGAAACCAAGCGTTTTTAGCCCACAATAGCAGGGCACTCGCGCCGCCAAGGCTTTAAAAGAAAATCGGGATTATCAAGATCGCCAGAATATTAACGACTTTGATCATGGGATTTATCGCAGGACCCGCGGTGTCTTTGTAAGGGTCGCCTACAGTATCGCCCGTTACTGCTGCGGCATGTGCGAAAGAGCCTTTGCCGCCGAGATTTCCTTCCTCTATAAATTTTTTCGCGTTGTCCCATGCAGCCCCACCTGATGTCATCGCGATGGCGATAAATAATCCGGTCACGATTGTGCCGACCAGCAAGCCGCCGAGTACCACGGGCCCCAACGGTTTAATGACCGCTACAAGCACCACAGCGACCAATGGCAGTAACGCTGGAACAATCATCTCTCGTAGTGCCGCTTTCGTTACGATGTCCACGCAAGTCCCATATTCTGGCCTGTCCTGCCCGGTCAGGATTCCCGGCTTCTCCTGCAATTGACGCCGCACCTCGCGCACAACCGCGCCGGCTGCCTTGCCTACAGCGTCCAAGCTGAACGCCGTAAAAGTGAACGGCAGCAATCCACCAATGAAAAGTCCGATGATTACTTTCGGGTCGCTGAGCGAGAATTGAAACGAAAACACTTCGCCGCGGGCAGTGATATGCCCGCGCAATTCTTCCACGTACGATCCAAACAAAACTAGTGCCGCCAGCCCGGCTGACGCGATAGCGTAACCTTTGGTCACGGCTTTCATTGTGTTCCCGACCGCATCCAGGTCATCGGTGACGACGCGAATTTCCTTGGGCAACCGGGCCATCACCGCTATACCGCCAGCGTTATCAGTAATTGGGCCGAATGAATCAAGCGAGATGATCACACCGGCCATGGATAACATCGACATCACCGCAATCGCGATTCCATATAGGCCAGCGAAATGAAAAGTGAGCAGGATCGCCAGTCCAATGAAGAGCACAGGGAGCGCTGTGGCATGTTCTCCAGCCGCGAGTCCGGCAATAATGTTCGTGGCGTGACCGGTTTCGGATGCCCGCGCAATCTTTTGCACCGGTCGGTAATGTGACGAGGTGTAGTAATTTGTGAGCGCGACGATAACCGGTGTCATGATGAGACCCACCAGCGAGGCAAAGTAGAGCTGGGCAGGTGATCGCAACACACCGTCGATGGTTACGCCCGAGGGAAAGAGGTTTTGCGTGACAGGCCAAAACAAAATTGCCGAGATCAGCGCGTTGATTAACACTGCTCCGATCAACACAGCCGCCGGTTTACCGCGCGCAACGTTTACAAACACAATTCCACAAATCGCGCCCAGGACGGAAATTCCCCCAAGCACGAACGGATAGACAATGGCCGCTGGATTTCCGCCAAGCGTCAACAGCCCCGCCAGAATAGCGCCGACCAGACTGACGGCGTAGGTTTCAAAAACATCCGCAGCCATGCCCGCGCAATCGCCTACGTTGTCGCCGACATTATCAGCAATCACCGCCGGATTGCGCGGATCATCTTCCTCAAGGCCGCTCTCAATCTTGCCCACGAGATCGGCGCCTACGTCGGCGGCTTTGGTGTAAATGCCGCCACCCAACCGCGCGAAGACGCTGATGAGACTGCCGCCCAAAGCGAGTCCAACCAAACTGCGTATCGCAGCGTCACTCCCGATCAGTTTTGCAGCGACCGTGTAAAAGATGGACACGGAAAGCAACGCAAGTCCGACTACGAGGAGACCGGTCACGGAGCCGCCGTTGAATCCCATGCGCAGCGCATTGAGTCGTCCGATACTGGCGGCTTGCGTTGTGCGAACATTTGCCAGAACGGCTACCCGCATGCCGATGAAGCCCGCCACGAGCGAGCAGAAAGCGCCGACTACGAATCCAATTGCCGTCGGGTGATCTTTGAAAAAGAAAAGCAAAATGAAAATGACCACTGCGATGACGCTGATACTCTTGACTTGCCGATTCAAATAGGCCTTGGCGCCTTCCTGCACGGCAGCCGAGATCTCTCGCATCCGTTCAGTTCCAGATGGCGACCGTATCACCACCGCGATCAAACAGAACGCGAACGCAAGTCCAATCACGGCGCACACCATCGACAATGGCACGCCTGAGTTGAGAATCGTTAGGCCAAGTAAAATGCTCATGAACGTTCCGGCTGAAAGTTGGGGACTTTAGTGGGTTTTCATCCACTGGCAATTCGTTATTGAAAACAATCCGAAGTCCAGATTTCGACCTTTTCCGGTGTACGCCATGCAACCACCCTGCTGTGAGGAGGCGTTTATCATGTAATCCGCGGCACGGCGACACAGCGCTTTGGCTACAGCTCGAAAAACGTCTGCAGACGGTGCAGGAAAGTGGCCTTGTATTCGCGTTCTTTTCGCTCGTGCTGCCCGTGGGAAACCGCCTCCTTCAGTAAACCTTCAGTTTCCATTTTCCGTTGGGCGAGCAGTTCGCTGAGCCGTTCGAGGCAATCGGGCGAAGCGCGGAGCAACTCTGCCATTACTGGCTTGCCAATCTCCATGACCTGGCAATCGGTCTCGGCGCGCACCGTTGCTGTTCGACGTTCACCTGTGAGAAGAGACATTTCACCGAAACAATCGGGGGCCTTCAAGGTGGCCACGGGAATTGAAGTACCATTTTTCGAAATCGACACTTCTGCTGCCCCGCTCAACAACACAAACATGGATTCACCCTCGGCGCCTTCTCTGATCACCCGCTCACCCCGACCAAAATGACTGACCCGTGATTGCTGCACCAGGCTGTCGATCTGTTCATCCGACAAGCACTCGAACAAAGCTTCAGAGCGCAAAATCGCCCGGGCTTCCTCGTATTCTTCTTGCATGGCTGCGGCCGCTTTGCGCTCGACGTGCAATGTGCGAATCGGGAAGGGGATGGTGATTCCCTGGCGCTTGAGCTGATACCAGACATTGGTGCGCACGGCGTCGTTGATCTCATTGATTCTGGAGTGATTGCCCATGTAGAACTTGATCTCATAGATCACAGCGGACTCTGCAAAATCGACCAGAAACACCTTGACCTTCGGTTCTGTCAGGACGCCCTCCGCAGTCGAAGCGGCTCGGAACAGCACGTCCTTCACGCGATTGGGCGGGTTTTTATACTCAACTCCGACTCGAATCCGCATCGCATGGACTTCGGTTGGGTAGTGAAGATTGACGATGGTGTGGCTCACCATCTCGTTGTTTGGGATGTCGAGATAAATGGCGTCGTTGGTGCGCAGCCGTGTCGAGCGCCAGTTAATCTCCATCACTTCGGCAAAGCGCTCGCCCACCTGCAACCAGTCGCCGACCTTATAGGGCCGGTTAATCTGGATTGATATTCCACCGATAATCCCGGCGAAAAGATTTTGCCCCGCAAAACCGAGGATGATCGCCACAATCCCTGAGCCGGCGAGGAGCCCTTTCAATTGCGCTTCGGCGTGATAGCCTGAACTCAGGACAAAAAGGAGCGCAATTAGAAAAATGATGCCTCCAACAACCTCGCGTAGAAAATGTGGAATGAGCGTGTGCCGCTTCTTTTCGAAATAAAGATCCCAAACGTAACGATTCACCAGCGCGACGACGAGCGCCGTGCTCAATAAGATCACTGCTGCGCCAATGTGATTTCGCCAGGACGCATGAACTCCGTAAACGGTGATGGCCGCGTAGAACGCCAGCGTCAGACAGAAAAGCCGAAATAGCAGCCCAAGGCGCACCCCTGCGCGTCGCTTTAAAAACCGCCCTGCGCCGAGCGCCACAAAAAAGGTCCCGATAAATACGATCACCGTGATCGCATCTCGCTCTGCTTCGGAGAATGCGCTAAACATCCGGCCGGAGTATATCAAAAGAGAGCAGCTGGAACAGTATTCTTGTGTCAACGCCAAGGTGGATCGGCTTCTCCTGAAGACGATGCCAGAAGACGGTCGCGTGGGGAGTATTAATTGTTAACGCGTTCAGGACAACGCGTTCCAGCTTTGCGATCCAACCTCATCTACGGACGCGGCGCGATCGCCAGCCATGCCCAGCCCGCCAGAAAACAGAGACCGCCGATCGGCGTAATTGCTCCGAGCCAGCGAAGATTTGTCAGCGCCATCACATATAGACTGCCACTAAAAATGAAGATACCAGCAA
>DASZGW010000142.1:0-4933 GCA_035938475.1 Candidatus Udaeobacter sp. | reverse complement strand
CCAAGGAGCATCACGAAAAATCTCTCATGGACGTAGGCTGGGAAGATGCGCCCGAAGAGGCGGATCTTACGCCGGAAATGGCGCCTGCGCTAGCGTCAGATGGGGACGGCAACGGTTGGAAACAGGCGTGACCTAATGTTTGCGACTAGGCTGTCGCGCGCTGAGGAGAAAAATCAAAAGCCCCGGTGAGTTTCCCCACCGGGGCGGTTGATTTCTTCTCTTTTTGCTTTGGCGCGTCTTATCTGCTGACTGGCCCAGCTTTCCCGAATTCGGCAAACTCTGTCGAGTTGCTTATCTTCGTGACAACCCAGGGCTCCGGTCCGAGCGTAGCTGACGGCTGTTCTATGATGCCCCGGCCGATTGGCGTCGGCCCGAAGGCGATCGAGTGACCAGCCTTTGCTACAGTAACGAAGTTTTGCCCTCTGTTTTGGCAGAGGAAAAACCCTTCTTCACCCTGGAGCAAGCTTGCCAAGTCCAAGCCGCTGACCGGCACGTTGATTTGGAGTTTCATCGTTTGCTTTTTTCCGGTGATCGACTCCGGCGCTGGAGAAACCTCTGCTCAGTTTGCACCGGGCCATGAACATCCGTTCGTTCTGGAAAGCCGTTCAGCAGTTGCTCTCCGCCGCGATGCCAAATCGCGTGATCGGCCTTACCCTGCAGCACAATCCGATTTTGCCGCTGATCGCGAGATGGACACAACCGATGCCCCATGGCTTCTTCGCTGCGGAACCTCTCCAGAGTTACCTAGCCAGACGACCGCGCCAAAGGTTCGTGCGGATTGGCGACCTTTATTCCAATCGACGCAGCTTCATGAAATCGGCTTTTTACCGCCGCTACATGGCCTCAAAAATGCGCGAATGGCGTCGGTCTCTTTTTTTGGAAAGGCCAGAGACTCGTTTGTGTGATCGCAATCCTGCGTACCGCGGTCCAGGGCGCTCTGTCGCCGGCGGAGGCGAAGTTGCTTCGCCATCTTTACCCCCAATTTCTCGCTGTCCTTCGCAGGCTCGAGTCGCTCGAACGCCAACGATCAGTGCTGATTGATCTGGAGGAGTTCGTGGGCCGGTTGCCATGGCCGACGATTATTTTACGCTGGGGCCTAAGGCTGATTTATCAAAACAGGGCGGCGCGCGACTTCTGCGCCGTGTGGGAAAAAGGGCCGGAGGAAGCGCGAAGGACAAAGGCCCGGTCGCCGATTCCGTCTCAGATCTTGGATCGATGCCGCGTGCTCAAACAACGATGGGCGCACACGCGGCGCTCGAACGCACTGCAAGTGGGCTGCGAAGAAGAACAGGTGCATCATCCGCGAAAGCCGCGCTTGCGAGCGACGATTCACTTGAAGCAGCTCAAGTTGGCTGGTGTAGCGCGGCCACATTTTCTTGTCCAGTGCGAAGATTTGCGCGGGCAAACTGCTTCTGGCGCCGCGCCGCGGAACTCCCGTTTGCCGCATTTAGCCCAACTTACGAGGCGCGAACAAGAAGTTGCCGGGCTTGTCTGCGATGGGCGGAGCAACCAGGAGATTGCCGATAATGCCCGGTTGAGTGTGCCGATGGTGAAAAAGCATCTTCACGCGATCTTCCGCAAACTCGAAGTCCCCAGCCGCAGTCGGCTTATGACGCTGATGCGATGAATCGTACAGCGCGATTTACTCAATTGGCCTCTTGCATTAAGATCGGCATCTGACATCCGACCTCTGAAATTGTTCCCGTAGTTCAACGGATAGAACGGAGGTTTCCTAAACCTTAGATGTGGGTTCGATTCCCGCCGGGAACGGTTTCTATGAGTCTCGAAGTGACCAGTGCCTTAATAAGGCAGTTTTCGTGCGTGATCGCTATGCGGCGATTTGGCCGAGAACGGCGCGCAGCTCGTGAAAATCCACCGGCTTGGTCAAATGAAAATCAAAACCAGCTTCTTTGCCGCGTTCAATATCGTCAGGCGCTCCAAATCCAGTGAGCGCCACGGCTTTAACCGGTCGTTTTCTTTTGACCTCGGCGATCACATCGTAGCCGCTGCCGTCCGGCAAGGCGATGTCGCAAAGGACAACATCGAATTCTTTTGAACCAATGATTTTCCGCGCGCTCTGCGCATCATCCGCAACGGAAATCTCGTGACCGAAATGTGTGAGCAGACGGGACAAAGCTTCCAGCGTGTCGCCGTGATCTTCGACAACCAGAATACGCAAGCTTTTACCGGGGTATGAATCTCTCGTTCGATCCTCGTTCATCTTCGCCTTTGCGGGGGAACCCGTACACCGAAATCGCCGCACCGTCCAATTTCTTCGCGATCAAGATTAGAGCGCGACAGCGGATTTCTCGCGGTGCTTGTGCTGAGTAAGGTCCATAAATATGGCCGACAAGGAGATTGCCGCGTTGAGCGATTCACATCTGCGCGGCACGAGGTTCGTGTACATCGCAGCGTTATTCGCCGCATTGGGCGGCCTCCTGTTTGGATACGACACGGGCGTCATTTCTGGCGCGCTCATTTTTATCAAGCGCGAATTTGGCCTAACGACTGCGGCTGAGGAAATTGTTGTCAGTGGCGTTTTATTGGGAGCGACCCTTGGCGCGATAGTCGGTGGGAAAGCCGCCGATCTCTTCGGCAGGCGAAGAGTCCTGCTCGTGACAGCGGCAATCTTCGGTATCGGCGCGCTCGCCAGCGCAGTGGCGCCATCGGCTCCCGTATTGATCGTGAGCCGGGTCGTTCTCGGTTTGGCCATTGGTCTCGCCTCGACAAACGTTCCGGTTTATCTATCCGAAGTTGCTCCTCCGCACGCGCGGGGCTGGGTCGTATCGCTCTTTCAACTTGCCGTCACTATCGGCATCGTCGTTGCCTATTTGATCGATTACGCTTTCGCCAGTGTCGAAGGTTGGAGATGGATGCTCGGTCTGGCGGTCGCTCCGGCGCTGGTATTCGGCACGGGCATGTTTTTCCTCCCAGAAACTCCGCGCTGGCTCATTCGAGGCGGTCACCATGAGGTCGCGCACCGCGTTCTCGTGCGCATCCGCGAGCTTGCCGATGTCAACGTCGAGATTGAAGAAATCAAGGCGAGCCTGGCGCAACAAACTGAGGGCGGACAGTGGACCGATTTGTTGCGTCGGCAGGTTCGCCCAGCTCTTGTCGTTGGATTAGGTCTCGCCGTTTTCCAGCAAATTACCGGCATCAACACGGTGATCTACTACGCGCCGAAGATTCTTCAGACCGCCGGATTCAATTCCGCTTCCGGCGCGATCCTGGCGACCGTGGGCGTAGGCGTTGTAAATGTTGCCATGACAATCGTCGCGATGTTTTTAGTTGACCGCGCGGGTCGCCGGCCACTGTTGCTCATCGGCATCGCCGGGATGATCATCACGCTTGCCGTACTCGGCTTGAGTTTCCGCATCTCAAATCCGTCAGGACAGCTCGTGTGGATTACTGTGATTTGCCTGATGGGCTATGTCGCTTCGTTTGCGATCAGTCTCGGACCGATCTTCTGGCTCTTGATTGCTGAGATTTATCCGCTAAAAATTCGCGGTCTCGCCGAAGGCACGGCGGCCACGTTCAACTGGGCTTCGAACCTGATCGTTTCGCTTACGTTTCTGACATTGGTCGAGAAACTCGGTGCGAGCTCGACATTCTTGCTCTACGCGTTTGCCTCGGTGGCGTCGTGGCTCTTCGCCTATTATTTTGTTCCGGAAACCAAGGGGCGCACTCTGGAACAGATCGAGGCATTCTGGAGAGCAAGGCATGGTATGCGCCAAGCGGCGCCCCGAATTTCCTAACTCAATCGCTCGCGATCATGCGGTTTTTCCAGGTCAAGCACGGGGCCGATTGGAACGATGCGAGTCGGATTGATGTGAGTGTGCGTCATGTAGTAGTGGCGCTTGATGTGGTCGAAATTGACGGTGTCTGTGATGCCTGGCTGCTGATATAAATCCATCAGGTAACCCTGAAGATTCGGGTAGTCGATAATACGTCGCAGGTTGCACTTAAAATGGCCGTGATAAACCACGTCGAACCGGATCAGCGTGCAGAAAAGTCGCCAGTCCGCTTCAACAATGCGATTACCGAACAGATATCGACTTTTGGATAAGCGCTCTTCCAGGTCATCGAGCGCTTCAAATAATTTTCGGCAGGCAATTTCGTATGGTCGCGGGCGCGTGGCAAAACCGGCCTTGTAAACGCCGTTGTTCACGTTGTCATGTAGCAAACTAGAGAGCTTCGCGTGCTCGTTTTCGATCTCTCGCGGGAAAAAATCGACGTCTTTGTTACGGGCAAAATCATTGAACCGATCGTTGAACATGCGGCAGATGTCGTCCTCGCAATTGTTCACAATCTTCTTTGTTTGTTTGTCCCAAAGCACGGGCACAGTGACGCGCTCGTCGTAATATGGATTGGTTGCCTTGTACGCTTCGCTCAAAAACTGGAAACCGTTGATCGAATCAGTGGATTCAAACGGCACACCGGGTGATATTTTGCCGCTTGGATCGCGAAACGCCCAGCCCTCCTCGTCGCGAATTGGATCGACAATGGTCATACCGATTGCCTCCCCCAGTCCTTTTAATTTCCGGAAAATGACCGTGCGGCTAGCCCACGGACAGGCCAGCGAAACATAAAGATGATACCGATCTACCGCAGCGCTGTAGGAGGTAGATCCGTCGTTAGAGACCCATTCGCGAAACGCGTCTGGTTGCCGCTGAAATTCGCCGGACTTGGTCTGCTCTTCTGGAAATTGCGCTTTCATTCAACGAAGAACCCTAACCAGGCGAAGGCGGGTGTTAATTAGTGGTTGATCTATTAGCGCGGCTTAAAAAGTGCGGCGTCGAGGATGGACCAGAGATGGATGACCCATCCCAGCAAGAAAAACCAAAGAATCGCCGCCAGACAAAACTGGACAATTGCCATCAGCAACCGGCCTTGAAGCAATTGCCCGAGTCCGGGAATAAAGAAACTACAGAGG
>DASZGW010000141.1:0-16061 GCA_035938475.1 Candidatus Udaeobacter sp. | reverse complement strand
GTTCCGATCGGCAGTGCGATCGTGTCGCCGTTTTGCGCCAGTAGGTCATGGATGGATTGTACACCTATTGATGAACCGTCGGAATCATAAACCGTTGCGAGCGCGGAAAATCCGTTCCAGATCAGGATAACGATGGCGGTTTTGCAGAGATTCTGAGAGTTACACATGTTTGCCCCCATCAGCGACTTCGGTAATTTTTGAGTCGTTAGACGCCTATGGCATCAAACGCCGACAGTGATGTCAACTGAAATCTAAAAGCCTTTGCTTGGGGGCTGCCTGCAAAATAATAGGAACCTTCGTCCTGCGGTTTTCCGTATAAGTAAGTATATGGAGACCTCCCCCCAGGGTGGTTAGGATGAAAAAGAATGCCCGTTTGACGATTCGAATTCCGAAGGACCTAAAGGAGAAGATCGAAGGTATCGATCGGATCTATGGCGTCGGGTTGCCTAGGATTGCCAATGAATGCCTGAGGGCCTTTTGCGAATATGTAGAGCAAAGGAAACAAACCCCAACTTTCCCAATCAGCGTTAGTCCGCATTCTTCCAGTGGCAAAAAGTCTGGCCGGGAACGCCACGGGCTTCAAAGCCGGCAACGACGAAGAACCTAAGAAACTGGCTCCATTTGCCGCGTTAGTTCGAGGAGGTCAGCTCCTTCCGCCACCCAGGCCCGGATCCGTAAAAGATTTTAAGACACGGAAGACGGATTCTACCAGCTGCATGCAATTAATCGCAGTTGAGCGCCTGTTGCGAACCTGCGTAGCTTTACACGAAGGCTGATTGGCGACGGCGACTTAAAGGTCTAAATTCCCTTGTGCAAACAGAACGACTTCGCATTCAAAATTTCATCAACGGCGAATTCGTTGAGCCACTGGGGGGAAAGTATCTCGACAATTTCGAACCTGCGACCGGCAAGCCCTATTCGTTAGTCGCCGATAGCGACGCACGCGATGTCGAAGCCGCTGTCGCGCGAGCCGAGAAGGCGTTCGTAGACTGGTCTAAAAAATCGGCGGCAGAGCGATCAAAATTCCTGCTGCGTATTGCGGACTTGATCGAACGCGATCTGGAAAAGCTCGCGCGTGCCGAATCTATTGACACAGGTAAGCCGCTCTCACTTGCCCGCACCCTGGATATTCCGCGCGCCGCCAGCAATTTCCGCTTCTTTGCGACAGCGATCCTCCACACCGAATCGGAAGCGCATATCACGGACAATGTCGCCTTCAATTACACGCTGCGACAGCCACGCGGCATCGCTGGACTCATATCGCCGTGGAATCTTCCTCTTTATTTGTTGAGCTGGAAAATCGCGCCGGCCATCGCGGTCGGAAACGCGGCCATTGCAAAACCGAGCGAACTTACGCCCATGACGGCTTACATGCTTTGCGAGATCGCACGCGAAGCCGGCCTGCCGAATGGCATCCTTAACGTCGTGCATGGCACTGGCCCAAGTGTCGGGGCTGCGATCACCGCGCATCCAAAGATCAACACCATTTCGTTTACCGGCGGGACTGTCACAGGTCGCAAAGTGGCTCAAGCATGCGCGCCACTATTCAAGAAGGTCTCGCTCGAGCTCGGCGGGAAAAACCCGAATGTCATTTTTGCGGACGCCGACCTCGACGCGGCCATTGCCGGGAGTGTACGCTCTTCGTTCGCCAACCAGGGACAGGTTTGTTTGTGCGGCTCGCGCGTGTTCGTCGAGCGTTCCGCTTACAAGGATTTCGTCGAGCGCTTCATCGAGAACGCGTCGCAATTGAAAATGGGCGATCCGCTCGACGAGGAAACAGATCAAGGCGCGATCATAAGCAAAACACAGCTTGAGAAGATCAAGTTTTACGTCGATTTGGCTGAGAAAGAAGGTGGCAACATCGCGCTCGGGGGCAAAACGCCGGAATCGATTAACGAACGTTGCCGCGAGGGTTGTTTCTTCCAGCCCACGGTAATCACAGGCCTGCCAGTTTCTTGCCGGACAAATCGCGAAGAAATCTTCGGCCCTGTTGTCACCATCACACCGTTCGACAACGAAGAAGAAGTAATCAAATACGCCAACGATTGCGACTACGGCCTGGCATCGAGTATTTGGACACAAAACCTGAGTCGCGCTCATCGTGTCGCCGAACAGATTAACACAGGCACAGTATGGGTGAACTGCTGGCTAGTGCGCGACCTGCGTGTCCCCTTCGGCGGAATGAAACAAAGTGGCGTCGGTCGCGAGGGCGGCGAAGAAGCGCTGCGCTTCTTCACTGAGGCAAAGAACGTCTGCATCGCGAAATAGTTGATCCTGGATCGAGAATTGACGATGGTCGGTCATGTGCCGAAACATCAAGACTCTGCATAATTTCAGTCCGCCCGCGACGAGTGATGAGATTCGCGCGTCGTCGCTTCAATTCGTTCGCAAGCTATGCGGATTCACCAAGCCGTCGCGCGCAAATGAAGACGCATTCAATCGCGCGGTAGATGACGTCGCGCACGTCGCACATCATCTCCTCGAATCGTTAGTGACGGATGCGCCACCGCGTAATCGGGAAGTTCAAAGGATGAAAGCGCGAGCGCGCTCGGAGAAACGTTTTGGCGCAAGCAATGGCGCGGTTGTCCCCGCGCACAACCATCACTAAGCCGGTGGCGAATGAACAGGTCCCATTAGCAGTAGTTGTCCTTGTTCGAGCTGACGTGAAACGCTGCGAGTTGATGACGGCTCCGACGTTTGAGACGAATGCCGCATAACCCACTGAAAAATCCGTGTTCATCAGCGTAATCCCTCGTTGTAGATCGAATTAATGAACGAAACCTTCGAAAGTACCCGCGCACCTAAGCCGGTGGGCGCGTTCCCGCATGCGAAACGCATTGGAAACCTATTGTTTCTGTCCGGGATCGGTCCACGCAAACGCGACAGTAAGGAAATTCCCGGGGTTACTCTCGATTCAGCCGGGAACGTTGTGAGTTACGACATCGAAGCGCAATGTCGCGCGGTTTTTGAGAACGTTCGGCTCGTGCTGGAAGACGCTGGCGCGAACTGGAACGACATTGTCGATGTCACGGTGTTCCTGACGGACATGAAAAAGGATTTCCAAATCTACAACAAACTTTTCGCCGAACATTTTGCCGGCGAGAGGAAACCAAATCCAACGCGCACGACGATTGAAGTCGGCGCATTGCCTACGCCGATTGCTATCGAGCTCAAAGTCATTGCGGCGATAGGATAAGAGACTCAATCGCGAATTCCGTGAATCAACGGAGTTAAGGCTGAAGGAAGCGTTCTGTGTCCGATTTGGTGTTTCCTGTAGAGGCAGCCGTGCCGGCTGCAACTTTAGGATTCCGCAGGCGACACGCCTGCCTCTACAGTTAGTTGGAACCAGGCCATGCCATTTCGCATTCTTGCCACTGACCATACAGGCATCACGGTCTCGAATCTTGAACGGGCGCTCGCATTTTGGCGCGATGTTCTCGGCTTCGAGCCTTCAAATACGGCCCATCAGACGGGTGAAATGGCCAGAGAGATCACAGGTGTCGCAGGTGCTGAGATCAAGCTCGCCGTCGTGAAAGCACCGGGTGGTCACAAGGTCGAACTGCTCGAATATCTTGGACCGGCTGATCGTAAACGACATGTCAATCTTAGGCCATGCGATGTCGGTTCTGTGCACGTCGCGTTAATCGTCGAGGATCTCGACGCGATTTTGAGCGCGATCGACGCGTCCGGTTGGAAAGCTGCGGGTAAACCGCAAACTCTTCAGTCGGGCCCGAACGCCGGAAAGCGCGTCGTATACGTCCGCGATCCAGACGGCACGACTATTGAATTCATGCAACAACCGCGACCAACTGATAGTTGATGCTTGAGACTCCGCCGCTGCGTTTGAATTGAGCGTTGGACGTTGAGCGTTGACAGTTGAACGTTGTCCTAATCGACCATGACTTTTTCCACTGACGAGCAATTCGCACTGAAACTCGATACCGAGGATCCGCTGCGCGTTTTTCGTGACAAATTTCATCTTCCGCGTGGCAAGGATGGCAAACCTCTGATCTATTTCGCCGGCAATTCGTTAGGCCTGATGCCGAAAGCAGCCCGGGCGATTGTCGAAGAAGAATTAGACAACTGGGCGAAGCTCGGTGTCGATGCGCATCACGCAACCGACACGCCGTGGTACACCTATCACGAGGCACTCCGCGAGCCGACCGCGCGGCTCGTCGGCGCACAACCGCTGGAGGTGATCTGCATGAACAGCCTCACGGTGAACCTTCATCTCATGCTGGCGACGTTTTATCGGCCAACCAAATCGCGTTTCAAAATCTTGATGGAAGAGCCGGCGTTTCCTTCCGACACCTATGCGATCAAAACGCAAATCGCGCATCATGGGCTCGATCCAAGAGATGCGCTTATTCTCGCACGGCCGCGTAGGAACGAGTTCACAATTAGAACAGAAGACATTGTCAGTCTGATCGAGAAACACGCCGATCAACTCGCAGTGGTGATCCTCGCCGGGGTGAACTTTTTCACGGGTCAACTGTTCGATGTCGAGAGAATCACTGCTGCAGCGCAGGCACACGGCATCGTCGTCGGGTTCGACCTTGCCCATGCCATTGGGAACGTGCCGCTCTCACTGCACGATTGGAACGTCGATTTCGCTGTCTGGTGTTCATACAAATATCTCAACGCGGGTCCCGGCGCAGTGGCAGGTGTGTTCGTGCACGAGCGTCACGCGACTAACACGAAATTGCCGCGGCTCGCCGGCTGGTTCGGCAACGATCCGAACACGCGATTCCGATTACATCTCGAACCTGAATTTGTCCCGGTTCCCTCGGCCGATGGCTGGCAGATCAGCAATCCGCCGATTTTCGCGATGGCCCCGTTGCGTGCCTCGCTTACGATCTTCGATGACGCGGGCGGAATGGAGGCCCTGCGGGCAAAGTCCATCAGGCTTACCGGCTATCTCGAATTCTTGTTAACGAAAAAATTTACCGTCATCACACCGCGCGAGCCCGACGCGCGCGGTTGCCAATTGTCGACCCTGGCACATGAGCACCCGAAAGAATTATTGAAGGAACTCGAAGCCTCCGGCGTGAAATGCGATTTTCGCGAACCCAACGTCATCCGCGTCGCCCCTACCCCCCTCTACAACACCTTTCACGAAGTCTGGCGTTTTGCCAGGACCCTGGCTCAGCATCAATAGTTGCTCGGTCGATTCTCGTACAACGGCCCGTCTACGGATTCTTGCGTTGAAGGGCGACTGCGAACGGATGCAGCTCGGCGGTCATCAATCCGCCAGCAACGGCTGGATCTTTTTGCATGAACTTTCTCGCTGCGTCTTCATCGGGCGCCTCAAAAATCGCAATGCCAAACGTCTTGTCGCCTGATTCTGATGTTCGCCCCGCAAGGATCAATAGACCTGACTTGGCGGCTTCCTGAAACCGGGCAAAATGCCGCTTGAGCACGGCATCGTCTTCTTTTGTCCAAGCTGAATCTGCATATAACCGCGGAACGAGGCGCAACACATAAATGAACTGCTTCGGCTTGTCAGCGTTTGGTTCTTGCGCGATCAGCGATTGTACGATTGCGAAAATGCAAATGACCGGAACGAATAGTTGGCGAGATCGGCCTTTCATATGGAGATAAGCTACACTGTACGCTCAGCGGACTTGCTGCGAGCTTTCTTCGCGTTTGGTGAATGCCGCTGAGGGACTCTTCTAATACGGGCTGAGAGTCATTGACTCAGCAGGCTTGAAGCGCCAGAAGGATCGTGCCGCATAATAATGGCGAAGCTTTTCGTTCTCCGTCTGGCCAAGATCCTTTGCCCAAATGACCGGAGCGGCATCGATGTTCGCCGGATTATAGATCCATTCTTCATGCGGGCTGGGCAGCCCTGCGTAACTGACAAAGATTACGTGCTGGCCCGGCTGCTTTTTCAGCAACCCGTGTTCAATGCTTTCCTTCTGCGCGTTTTGCGCGTTCCTCGCTTGAATCTGATCTGTCGTCCGATGCGTCGCAATCGCCTCTGCTTCTGAGGTGATCGTCACTAAAAATACCGCAACCGGCATTGCATTCACCAGGAAACTGCCAACTCGGCGCCCGTGATACTTCCATTGCCCGAGACAACGCATCGACTGCGCCACGAGTATTAACATCGCCGCTAGAAACGGCGCTCCGTAGTGCGGATACCACCACACTTCAATCAGCGATGCTACACCGATGACTGCCATCAGATTTACGGCGAACCGCGTCCTCCTTGAACGCCACAGCGTCGGCATAAACACGAGAACCGGCAGCAACCAGATGAGGTTGCCGCAGTAGTAACGCAGCAGAGTGAGCCAATCCAATGGACGGTCAATAAAAAGATGCCAGTTCCGCGCGCGCTCATATGTTTCGCGATTCCTCGACTCCAGATCGAAATGCCGAAACGTTCGCGCAGTGGCGGAAGTCGGCAAAATCGAAAAGGGAGGGACAACTTCGTATTGCTCGTAATACTCCCGGTATGGAAGACGCAATGCATGACCGGTGACGCGGTAATTATCATACGCGAGCCAGGAAGTGCCCAAAACACCCATAATGGCGATCGGCAGCCAGACGCGCGCCGTGCGGTCTGCTAAACCTAGCGCGACGAGTGCTGGAACAACCAGCAGCAATCCCTCAAACGGCCGCGCCAAAATCACAATCACGGCTCCAATTCCAAAAATCCAGGCGTAGCGCCACTGCTTTGCGCGGACAATGCGAACCCATGCGCCAATTACCAGCGCACCTCCGATTGCGGTCACTGCGCCTCCCCAGTAGCTATTCATCCAGTAGCTGAAAAGACAAAGATCGAGACCGATGAACGCCCCCAACAACGCCCAGGCCGGCAGCAGCCACCCTTGCAGCGCCCAGCAAAGTGCTGCCGCAAGCAGGCCCGCACTTAGCCACACGCCAAACCAGGGATGACCTAAGAGTATCTGTCCCAAGGCCATCGCAAGGCTTTGTGCGGGCGGGTAACGAGAAGCGTAGCTTGGCTGTTGAATGATGTAAGGACTTTCAAAAAACCGCCAAAGCAGATGCGCCGGATTCGTTAGGCGGCCGTGCGAAAAAGTGTCAGCTTGCAGAAGGTAGCTAAACTCGTCGTAGATGGATGGTTTGGGGATCGGCCAGATTGGAAGAAGTGCCGCCCGCACCAAGAGCACGAACACGCCCAATCCGACCCAACTCAAAGTCTTGTGACGGGCAAGAGCGGAAAGCCCGCGCAGACATTTTTGCCACAAATCGCGCCACGTGGGCGGCACGGTTTTTGCAAAAGCGCCGAAAATTCCGATCAGTACTGCGCAATAAACGAGCTGGCGGAGGTGCATGTCACGAAAACGCCGTATCTATCATCAGCTCTGCTTAAACACGAGCGGCATTCGGGCGCATGAGAGCAGCCCGTTGCGATTGCAAGATATTTTGACGTTTTAGTCGTGCCCGGTGCAACGCTCGTCGCCCTTGGCTTTCAAACAGTCTTCCCAGTGTTTTGTCAGTATTTCTGGGATGCGGCGAAAATAAGTCTGTTTCAGCTGATCCGCGACTAAGAATGTCGTTATCATTGCAATTACGCCCGAGAGGTGCGAAAAACCTGACCAACGAATGAAGATGTTGAAAATGATACGCCACGTTCCTTGGGCTGTTGTATTTCTTATTCTCACCCATACCGCCTTGGCCAAAGACGAGCGATCGATCAAGGATCTGAGCAAGGCCTTGGCGGGGCTCGCGGCTGACGTCGATCCTGCCGAGGCTGAGCAAATAGCGGCGGCAGCTCACACTACCGCGCGTAGTCTCGCACGCGACTATCACGTCGTCCTAAATCCGGAGTTTCAAGCCTTCCTGGTTAACGTCGGCCTGCGAAAACGTGGCTGGTGCGGCCATTGGGCGGCAGATATCGGAGCGCGTTTGAAAGAACTTAAACCCAGGACGCTGGTTCTTCACTGGGGCGTGGCCTATGATCACACATCGAGCGAAAACAATTGCCTTGTAGTGACTGCGCGTAACCAGCCTTTTAAGGACGGAATCATCCTCGATGGCTGGCGCAGGGCCGGCAGATTATTCTGGTGCCCAGTCATAAAAGACGACGAGTACGAGGTCGAACAGCATTACGGCCATTCCGGGATCACTGCTTGGAAAGAGAACATGCAATGGAGCGCGTGGCTGCAGGATTACGAAACGGGCAAGGAGCAGTCCAAAAAAGTCACGAACAATAAAGTCAACGAAGCCCGCTCGGCACGCGAAGAGCGGGCTAGCAACAGCGATTCAAGGCAGCCGGCGACGCAATAGAGTGCGCGTCACACGACCCGCAGCAATTAGCCGGTGTCACTCAGACCGCCCCTTGTCAAACAAAGGAAAATTACCGTTATCGGGAACACTTGCTTGCCAGGGGTTTGCTTCGAGCTCCCGTGCTCCCCGTCGATCAGGTGAGTTTGGTGTGGAATGAAGAGGCTTCCAAAAGCGATCCTTATGGATCGCAAGTAGGATCGCGATAGTCTCGTACGGATTTCATGTAGCCGCAGAGGAGAAATTAATGCCGTGAATCAACCGAAAAGCTAAAGGTCTGCTTCTTTGAATATCCGTGATACCCGCGTCATCGGCGGTTAAGAATTTCTTGATGCCCACCAAATTTGTTCTCATCGGAAGCGGCCTCGCTGGCGGATTACTGGCAGCATACCTGGGCCGCCGCGGATACGATGTCGATCTGTACGAGCGCCGGGCCGATCCGCGCGAAGGCAACGTTGTAGGGGGTCGCTCAATCAATCTCGCAATTTCGACGCGTGGCATTCATGCACTCGAAAAAATCGGGATCGCTGACGAGGCGCTACGGCACGCGATCCCGATGCGTGGCCGGATGATTCATGATAAATCCGGCGCATTGCATTTTGCGCCTTACGATGTCGATCCCGAGAAATGCATCAACTCCATTGGGCGCGCTTCACTTAACACCACAGTAATCGAAGCGGCGCAGCGCTATCCAACTGTGCGCGTTCATTTCAATCGCAAATGTACCGACGTCGATCCGACCGAAGCGGTCTGCCGTTTGGAAACAGAGACCGGCAAATTGACCGTGCGTGGTGACGCAGTAATCGGGGTGGATGGCGCATTCTCCGTGGTGCGTGGTTCCATGCAGCGAAACCTCGACAATTTCCAATACGACGAAAGTTACCTCGCACATGGATACAAAGAGCTGACGATTCCGCCTGCGCCGGATGGGTCATGGAGAATCGAGAAAAACGCCCTCCATATTTGGCCGCGCAAAAGCTTCATGATGATTGCGCTTCCAAACCCGGACGGCTCGTTCACCTGCACGCTCTTTTGGGAATTCGAAGGATCGCGCAGTTTCGCCACAACAAGGACGGATGACGATGTCCGGCGCTTCTTCGATGAAGAATTCCCGGATGCCGTTCCGCTCATGCCGACGCTTCTTGACGATTTCAAGAACAACCCAACTGGCTCGCTTGTGACGATTCGTTGCGCGCCATGGTATTGCCATGAGAAGGTCTGCCTGCTCGGCGATGCGGCCCACGCGGTCGTTCCATTTTATGGGCAGGGAATGAACGCCGCATTCGAAGATTGCATCGTGCTCGATGAATGCCTGGCTAAATTTGCCGACAACCGCGAGCGCGCGTTTGCCGAATATTTCCAGCGCCGAAAAGAAAATGCCGACGCGCTGGCCGATCTCGCTATCGGCAATTTCATTGAGATGCGCGACAAAACCGCGTCCCGGGCATTTCGCGCGAAAAAGAAACTCGACCACCTGCTCGAAGCCGCATTGCCTGGAGTGTATCTGCCGCTTTATGCAATGGTCACCTTCACTCGCATCCCATACGCGCAAGCAGCGCGGCGGGCGCGTCTGCAAGACCGAATTCTTTACGCCGTTCTCGTCACGCTCGTTTTGATCGGAATCCTGGCGCTCGCAACCTTGCTCCCCCGCTCTCAGCGGCAATAAAATCGATGTAAGCCGTCGACTTTACAGGACCACTTTCGTACGCTTGCGATTCGGTCGAGCTCGTCTGGAGCCAACGCGGTCATGCGCCTCCTGTTCCAGAGCTGTGAGTACCTTGATGAAACGCTTGATATCCGTGGCACTAACGCGGCGGGCAACGGCTCGTTCCAGTGAGCGTAAATGACGCTGCACACGCTGCGCCAGTCTTCGCCCTTTGGCCGTTAGTCTCACGACGAACGTGCGGCGATCTTTTTGGCCGACTACGCGCGTCACCAATCTGCGTCTTGCCAGTCGATCGAGAATGCTGGTTAAAGTCGATCTCTTGTGCGCGAGGCCGCGATGGAGATCGGCTACGTTCGCCCGGCGGGAATAAGCAAGCAGCGCTAAAATATGCGCTTCCCCCTGCGTCAACCCGCGTTCCCGCAAGTCGTCAAGATAAAGACCGATGCGGTGCGTCGTGCGGTGGACTGGATGAACAAGTCGCAAAGACATCGATTGAAAGCAGCTTCAGATCGGGCTCTACCCATGAAGTTCGCGCTTCGTCACTGAAAAGCCGCCCGGCCGAATAGTAAGCGAGCGGAAAATTCTTTTCCAGCAATTGCGGATTTGCATTGACGATATCTTCCAAACGTCTTCCGCGACCGGCCGCATGCACACGTGAGAGAAGATGCACCCAAAACAATGTGATGGTCTCGTGATATTTTTGCGGTTTGCCAGCGGCTGCGGCGAATCGGCGCAGAGTATCGCGCATCTTATTGGCAGCCTCCCCCACCGATGAGGATTCGGCGAGATAGACCCATGCGACGTGCAAGTGCGAAACATGATTGAAATTATCGTTGGCGATCTCGCCTCGCTCGAGCGCGCGCGTCAATTCCACGTCAGTCATGGATGCCATCTCCCTTCGCCAGGGCTTCGTTGATGGCCGATTGCCTAAAGTAAGATTTCACATTTTGTTACTATATCGTAGTATACGATATCGTCAACGAGAGAATTCGCTACTCGAATTTTTCGAGATAGATGTGAACCGAGCGATAAAACAGCTCGAGCGAAAAAGGAAGCTCCATCCTCTGATCGAACGGGTTTTGCGCTGGCAACCCTTCTATGACCTCAATCAGTCATTTGAATTGTAAGGAGCCGAGCGGGCTTGGTATTCTCCTGTGATGCACCCACACGCTCGCCTGTTTTCTTTTCTCGTTATCAGCTGCTTGCTTTTCGCCCCACTTCTTTCTGCCCAGGATAATCCGCCGAACGATCCTGATCTCAAGGAGATGTTAAAGGAGGCGCAGGAAATGCAAAAGGAAGCCAAAGAACTTCAGAAACAAAACCCGACGGCGCCAGGCACGAAAAAGAAACTCGCGGAAATGCTGTTACAGGCGAAAGAAGAGGAAGCGCGACAGGAGGAGCAGGAAAAACGTGATAAGGAGAAACTACAGACCGCGCTGAAGAAGCAACTCGAAGCGCCGGGACCAGTCGTGTTACCGGGTTGGACACCGGCCACCCCAGAATTCAAGGCTGCTGGCGGGCCAGCGAAAAAAATCGTGGATGACGAAGTAAAGATCCTTCAGACCGGCACCTCATCCCTTACTCCAGAGAAAATTGCGGACAGCTGGCAAGCGGTAGCAGCCGCAGCGAACAATCTCAATCAGAGTCTTAACAAGATCAGTGTTAACGGCAAGATCACGAGGATCTTGTTTCTCAGCACGCGCACCGATCCCAGGCAAGAAGTGGAACTCGAGGCTAGTCGCGAGCCGGACAGTAAAATTACACAGGTCGAAATCTCCTCGCCATTGCCGAAGCCGGATATCGAAAGCGATTAAGAGGTCACTTAGCAGGACGCAGGAGCTTGCAATTTGCCTGAGGCAGGATTAACAAAACCATACTATGGCCAACACATACGTTCCAATGGTCAGCTCCGGCGTTGCTGGACCGTTGGGCGTTCTGCATCTTCCACGTCTCTGGCTTAAAATTTCTCTTGAGGAACAGGGCAAACTCGCGCCCGGTTATCCGGGCATCGGCAGAGGTTTCGATGCCATGACTTGTGCGGCGCTCGGACTCGAAGAGCAGGCGGTTAAGGATTACATCAAGCAAAACAAGCCGACCTATCCCGAGTTCGAAGCCTGGGTGAAGAAGAACGCGAAGTCACTTAGTCGAGACGCAATCGACAAGCATAACGCCGCAGTGCGCGGTTACATTCACGATGACGAAACGCGCAAGGGTGTTCTAGGCACATGCGGCATCGGGGATGATGCTTCGGCTCCGAAAGACGCGGTGAATTTAAACAATCTTGATGATTGGTACGAGTTTCACCGCGCGGTGCTGGCATAAACGCACGCGAGAAAAAGATCGAACGGCAACTGCGCAATACTAGACATCGAGCTAAGCAGGGAATGAAAGCGATGCTCGATACTGGATGCTGAATGCTTGATAGGATCATCCAGAACCAGGTTTTGTCATCGAGCATCCAGCATCTAGAATCCCAGAATCAATGGCAACGACGGAGACCAACGTAGCCCCAGCATTTCACAAAACCACGGAGACGTTCACAGCTGCTGCCAAGACCTTACCGCAGCGCTATTTTGTTTCCCCGGAAATTTTCGCGCAGGAGCAGACGAAGATTTTTTCCGGGCTATGGGTGCTGATTGGCCATCAAAGTCAGATTGCAAAAGCCGGTGACTATCTTACTTCACAACTCGCCGGCGAAAGCTTGATCGTTGTTCGCGACAAGCGCGGAGAGATTCATGGGTTTTACAACGTGTGTCGCCATCGCGGATCGCGACTTGTCGAAAACAGAAACGGACATGCGTCAGCAATTCAGTGTCCTTATCATGCGTGGACTTACGGACTCGATGGGCAACTGCTTGGCGCGCCGCATATGGATGGTGTTCCCGGCTTTGATAAGACTGATTATTCACTGCACCCGGTGCATCTCAGTCTGTGGGAAGGATTCATCTTTGCAAATGTGGCGGATTCAGAGAACGCCTCAATACAGCGAGGCGGCCACATATCACTCGACACCTGGTTCGCGCCGTTGGCCGGAAAATTTTCCCCTTGGAACCTGCCAGTGTTGCGGTCAGCGAAACGGATCGAGTATGACGTGCAGGCGAATTGGAAGCTGATCTTCGAAAATTACTCGGAGTGTTATCACTGCGCGGGTGTGCATCCTGAGCTCTCAAAAATCTCGCCTTCCGATTCGGCAGAGAATGATCTGACCGAAGGACCGTTTTTGGGGGGATTCATGCGCATTGCGAGCGACAAGAGTCTGACGATGAGTAGCAAGGCATGCGCGTTGCCCGTAGGCGATTTCGGCAACGAAGATTTCAGGTACGTCTTTTACTATTCCATTTTCCCGAACATGCTGCTGAGTTTGCATCCTGATTATGTGATGGTGCACCAGCTTCGTCCGCTGTCGCCGGACCGAACGCTGATCCTATGCGATTGGTTTTTTAATGCCGAAGCGTTCGAGCGAGAAGACTTCAAGCCGGAGGACGCGATTGAATTCTGGGACATGACAAACAAGCAGGACTGGCACGTGTGCGAATTGAGCCAGCAAGGCATTGCCTCGCGCGCATACGAGCCAGGTCCCTACTCACCGCGCGAGAGCATCCCGGCGGCATGGGACCGCTATTATCTTCGCTTCATAAATTGAGGCGACGAATCTAATATCCAGTAAGGATATGCCGCCCCTGACTTATGCGAGTTACCTCGATCTGGAGAAGCTGCTTACGCTTCAGAAACCGCGCTCAAGTCCACCGGAACACGATGAGACGCTGTTCATCATCATTCATCAGACGTACGAGCTGTGGTTCAAGCAGTTGCTGCATGAGTTCGAAAAGATAAATCGAGATTTTTCCGCGGGCGATCTTTTCGGCGCGATTCACGCATTCAAACGCGTGCGCACAATCATGAAGGTCCTGGTAGCGCAGGTGGATATTCTTGAAACGATGACGCCGTCGTCGTTCTCAAGTTTTCGCGACCGCCTCGAGACGGCGTCCGGATTTCAATCCGTACAGTTTCGAGAAATTGAATTCGCGCTGGGATACAAACGCGCATCGACACTCCGTTATCTGAAGCCGGATTTCCCAGGGTATGATCGGTTAGAGAAACTGCTTGGCGAACGGAGCGTGGTCGATCATTTCTATGATTTTCTTGCCGCGCGTGGCGCTCAGATTCCGGCAGACTTGAAGAATCGCGACGTGACCAAATCGAATGAAGCCGACGAGCGCGTGCAGGAGGAAATTCTGCGGCTCTACAAGAATTCCCCCGAATGTTCGATTCTCTTCGAATTGATGACCGATTTTGACGAAGGACTGCAGGAGTGGCGTTACCGGCATATCAAACTGGTGGAGCGGACCATCGGGGCCAAGAAAGGTACGGGCGGATCGCCTGGTGTCCCATTCCTGAAAGAGTCATTGTTCAGGCCCATCTTTCATGATCTCTGGGCCATCAGACACGAAATGTGAGGACACCAGGCACACGCCGAACGCTCAACGCCGATAAACCGCGCGCAGGCGCCCAAGTCCAACGTCGAAGTCAAAGGCTAAGAAATTCGCGGGCGGTATCAGAAAGCAATTGCGCTTTCTCTTCGGTCGAAAATTCCGTCGATTCGATCAGTTGACCCGATTTGGCTTCGCCTAACGGAAACGGATAATCGGAGCCGAGCGCGACCCGTTTCGGACCAAATAGCTTGAGCAGAATTTTCAATGCCTCGATGTCGTGAACAAGTGAATCGACATAAAATCGCGCGGGCGCGTTGTCAGTCGCCAGGTAACTTCGAGGATTGGTCTTGTTGTCAATCGCGACCAAATCGGGGCGAACATAAAAGGCGTGCTCGACGCGACCGATGGTGAATGGAAATGCGCCGCCGCCGTGGGCGAAGGCGACACGTAATTTTGGAAATCGCTCAAAAACGCCCCCGAAGATCATCGAACAAATCGCAAGACACGTTTCAGCCGGCATGCCGACAAGCCAGGGCAGCCAGTACTTGGGCATTCGCTCCTTGCCCATCATATCCCATGGATGGACAAAGATGGCGAGGTTCAATTGCTCCGCGGTTTTCCAGACAACGTCGAGCGATGGATGGTCCAGGTTCCGGCAATCTGAGCCATGGCAATATTCGTTTGAGTCGACATGTGTGCCGATTTCGACCCCGCGCAAACCTAGCTGACTAACGCAACGTTCGATTTCCTGAGCGGCCAGATCGACATCTTGCAAGGGGATCGTCCCGAGACCGGCAAAGCGATTTGGATTTTCCCTGACAACTTCTGCGATGTGATCGTTTAAGAATTTTGAAAGATCGAGAGCGTCTTTCGGCCTCGCCCAATAACTAAACATCACCGGCACGGTGGAGAGTACCTGCATTGAAACGCCAGCAGAGTCCATCTCCTCGATCCGGCGCCTCGGCTCCCAAACGTTGTCGGTAATCTCGCGGAAGACACGGTCTCCGATCATCATGCGAGCGCAGCAAGGCTTGTAATGATCAAGCCTGACGAATCCGTTGTAACCGTATTTCGCGTCGAGGTCCGGCCAGTTCCGCGGCAGAATGTGGGTATGGAGATCGATCTTCACGGGTGGAATTTTAGGGCGTTTCTGCGAACGCCGAAAGCATTCGGAGCCGGCACAGAGGCACTACAGCGGTTCCATTGGCGACGCTTTCTCGACTTTTGTGCCGCACTTTTTGCAGGTACGGCGCGCATCGTCATTCCAGAAATCGAGCATCGCCTGACTGAAATGCTCAACAATGTCTGCGCAGTCGAAATGGATGTCTTCCACCAATGCTCCGCAATTGTCGCAGTAAAAAATAACGTGCTCTTTTTCTCCTGGCGGCCGGCGCCGTTCAACCACGATCCCAATTGTCTCCGGCGGCCGCTGAGGCGAGTGCGGCACATTCGGCGGGATAAAGAATGTTTCGTCTTCTCTGACAATGTGGTCCACGATGCGGTCGCCTTCGCGAACGCGCACCTTGATGTCGCCTTTTAGCTGGTAGAAATACTCCTCTGAATCAACGAGGTGAAAATCGTTCCGCGCGTTGGGCCCTTTGATCACCATTACGAAAAAATCACGGCCGTCATAGAGATAACGATTGCCTACCGGGGGTTGGAATTTCTCGCGGTTTTCTTCGATCCAATTCTCCAAATTAATCGGCGGT
>DASZGW010000140.1:0-12884 GCA_035938475.1 Candidatus Udaeobacter sp. | reverse complement strand
CTTGATTGCCAAAATTGAAATCAGCTGGGATGCGGAGCCCGAGTACTCAAACCTTCGTATGTTTCCGCGACGATATGATCGACGACGGCTTTCATATCGTGGGTGCGTGCCCAGGCGGCAAGTTGTCGATCTGCGCCGGTGCCTTCGCGCATGATCCGCTCGATGTGCGCCATTTCGTTCTCGCTGCCGAGCTCGTTTACCTCGGTCGAGACGAACTCAAGCAATTCATTTAACAGACTGCGTGCGTCGACTTCGGTTTCGCGACCGAAATCGATCAGTTTGCCGTCAATGCCGTAACGCGACGCCCGCCACCGATTTTCATCGAGAAGCCGGCGCCGATAAACGCGGAAGGTAATGTTTTGTCGCAGCAGCTTGTGCAGCTTCGCGATCACGGCTTGAATCAAAGCCGCAATCGCGAGCGTGTCGTCCACCCGCGATTGCGCGTCGCACACCCGGACCTCCAGCGTATCGAAGAACGGATGGAGCCGAATGTCCCACCAGATTTTTTTCGCGTTGTCGACGCAGCCGGTCTTAACCAGCAGCTTGCAGTAATCTTCGTACTCGGAAAGGCTCTCGAACGCGTCGGGAATCCCGGTGCGGGGGAAGCGCTCGAACACCTTGAGTCGATAACCCTTTAAGCCCGTGTCCTGGCCGACCCAGAACGGTGAGTTCACCGAAAGCGCATAAATATGCGGCAGAAAATAACGCGCTTGATTCATAACGTGGATGGCCATTTCACGATCTGCGATTCCGACATGCACGTGCAATCCGAAGATGAGATTGGCGCGTGCGAGCTGCTGCATGTCCTTGACGATCTCCTGATAGCGCTCGCCTTGAGTAATGAGTTGATCGCGCCAGTGAGAAAACGGATGCGTGCCCACCGAAGCAATCTTTAGTCCGCTGCAACCCGCAAGTTCCGCGAGTTTGGTGCGCAGTTCGATAACGTGGCCACGCGCATCGACAACCGACTGGCAAATTTCAGTGCCGAGCTCAACGACCGATTGGTGCATCTCCGGCTTGATTTGCTCTTTGAGCGTAACTTTGCCGCCCTCGAGAATTTCCTGGATATGCGACCGAAGCTCACGTGTCTCTGGATCGATGATCGCGAATTCCTCTTCGATACCGAGAGTAAAGACGTGGTTCTTTGCGCTCATCAGGGGGAGCAACTCTCTCTCAAAAACAATGCGCTGTCATCCCGAGTCGCGAGGCGACGAGGGACCACACATAGGCTCGTTACGGTTCTGCGAGCGCTTTGGGACTACCGCTACGATTGTGAGGGTCCTCCCGCGACTGTGGGATCAGGATCACACAGTAGAGATTGGCGATCTTACGCGAGCTCGCCCAGCGCGCGCCTTGTCACCGCAGCTTGCACATATTTGCCCCAGCTCAAATTATCACGCTCGGGTTTGTGCTCGCGCGCTTTGCGGATAGCCATTTCGGAAACGGCCTCGACCACCCATTCGAAATTCGCCGGACCGACGTTGGCAGCTTCCGCATCCGGTGCGGGATTGCAAAAATCAATGGCGACCGGCACGCCGTCGCGAATCGCAAACTCAACTGTGTTCAAGTCGTAACCAAGAAACTGGTTCAGCGTCAGCACATCCTGCTCGACTCTTTCGAGGATATCTTTCGGCGCCTGCCATTCGGTTTGATATCGCAAGTGATAAGGATGCCGCGGCTCGTACGGCATAATTCGCACGTGCCGTTGATCGATTGAATAGCAGCGGAAATACATGTCGAATTTCACTTCCTCCTGCAACATCATCACGAGCTGGCCGGTGTCGCTGTAGGCGCGATAAAATTCCTCCGGGTTATGCAATCGATAGACGTTCTTCCAACCGCCACCCGCGAACGGTTTAAAAAATGCCGGCCAGCCGACATAATTGAAAATTCCGTCCCAATCGAGCGGGTAACCCAGATTGCGAAACGACTTGTCGCTTGTGTCCGTCGGCGGTTGGTTCGATGGAAGCAATACTGTTCGCGGAACGGCGACGCCAATCCTGGTCGCCAGCGCGTTGTTGAAGAATTTTTCATCGGCGCTCCACCAGAAAGGATTGTTCACGACTGCTGTTCCGCTGAGCGCTGCGTTTTTGAGCCAGGCTCGGTAGAACGGGACATCCTGCGAAATGCGATCGATGACCACATCGTAACCGCACGGCTCGCCTTGGATGACCTTGTCGATCTTGACGAATTCCGCGCGGATATCTTTGCTGCCGGTTTTCTGATTCACCCGCTCGACAAACGCCGGCGGAAAACTGTGCTCCTGGCCAAAAAGAATTCCGATTTTTTTCATAGTTGAGCTAATGTCATTTCGAGCGAAGCCGGAGGCGAAGTCGAGAAATCTCTGGAACCTTCAGACCTCAGCAAGAGATGCCTCGACCCACTCGACCTCGCTCAGAGCGAGCTTTCGCTCGACATGACACCAGACGGAATCGAGTTCGTGGACTCTCATTAATCCCGGGGTTAAGCCCGGTGCTCCCCGGCACGCGCAATCAAGCCGTTTTAACGGCTTTGTCCAGAGCCAGAGTTTGAATCCATTTGCCGCAACGATAAGATAAGCCATGGTCAAAAGATTGCTGCACACGCGATACCGCGTACACGACTTGGAGAAAACGGTTTCCTTCTACAAGGATGTGCTTGGGCTCAAGGAGCTTCGCCGTCACACTTCGGGTCGTGGATCGCAGCTTGTGTTCTTAAAAGCACCCCACAGTGACGAGGAGATTGAAATTTGTAAATTTGACGAGAGCGGGCCAATAATGGTCGGCCCCGATCTGACGCACCTAGCATTTGAAGTGGACGATCTGGAAAAGTTCGCTAAGGAAGCGGAAACGAAAGGTTACCCGCTGTCCGATGGGCCGCATTCAACTGGCAGCGGTAAAATCGCGTTCATCGACGCGCCGGAAGGCTACGAGATCGAATTGATCGAGCGCGCGGGGGAATCGTAGCCACAAGAAAAGACGTATGCGCCGGCGCTTGCGCCATTAAAAGTTTTATCGCTAATTTCCGACCCATGAAATCGTCACGCAATTGGCTCTGGTTCCTTTGCGTTTTCATCCTGTCATCTGTTCCTAGCGTATGGAGCCAGGACGCCGCTGACTCCGAGTCCGTACGCCCCAGCGGGGTGTCCGGGTCGGTCCGGAAGGCGAAGGCTGTTACAGCGAAAGCCGATGAGGATGCTGATGCTGAACCCAGTCCGACTCGCAAAGCAAAGACCTCGAAATCGACTCACGCCCGCTCGCACCGCACGCACGCAAAGGCGAAAGAAACATCAGAAACAATCCCTGCGCCGACCGAGTACACTCCCGAGGGAATACCAAAGACCAGCGCAGCTTCAGTGATCGTGGTGGACGCGAATACCGGCAAAACGTTGTACGAAAAGAATGCGGATCAGTTCAGGGCCGCCGCGAGCACGCAAAAACTACTTACGGCGCTCGTTGTGGCGGAGAGCGGTTTTCTTGATCGACAGGTCACAGTGCAACCAACAGATACAATGGCTGAGCCGGTGAAGTTGAATATCAAGGCCGGCGACACTTATCAGCGAATCGATCTTCTGCGCGCGTTGCTGGTAAAAAGCCCTAACGACATCGCACGATGTCTGGCCCGAGATAATGCCGGCAGTATCGAAGCGTTTGCCGAGGTCATGAACAGACGCGCCCAACAACTTGGAGCCGTGCATTCGCACTTTGTGAATCCAAATGGTCTGCCGGTTCCGGGGCAGTACTCCACCGCGCGAGACCTGTCGCTCATAGCGCGCGTCGCCTATGCGAATCCGACAATCCGGTCGATTGTTTGTCTTCCGCAGCTTGTTTTTCGCTTCTCTAACGGTCGCACGCGCGAGCTTGAAAATACGAACAAGCTGCTCAGACGGCTGCCCTACTGCAACGGGATGAAGACTGGTTATACCGACGCCGCAGGCAAATGTTTGATCGCCAGCGGTACGCGTCCCGGTAAGGACGTGATCGTCGTAGTGTTGGGCGACAGCTCGAGCCGCGTCTGGCGCGATGCATCCGCGCTACTCTCCTGGAGCCTCTGGATGTAAAGCCTCCGCTGCGTCGGCCAGGTTTGCGCTTCGTTCACGCGGCGACACGTCGTGGATCAGATGCTCAAAAATCGCGCGCAACCAGCGGAGAAAAAATCCGAGTGCAACACCCAACGACATTTTCGATTTCCCGCGTACGCGTTCACGAAAGACGATGGGAATTTCGCGTACGCGCAGCGTTCCGCGGGCGCGCACCATTGTCTCGAAAACAATTTTGAAACCGCTGGTTTGCGGGGCAAGTTCCAGCAAACGCGAACGACCGATCGCAAAGAAGCCGCACATCGAATCGTGCAAGCCAGTGAGCGGATAGGCAAGCACCGCGCCTGTTCGCGACACAACGCGTCGCCATACTGGCCAGCCGGGTGTCGATCCGCCCTTCACATAGCGGCTTCCAACCACAAGGTCTGCTGTATCGGCGAACAGCGGCGCCACCAAATCTTTGATTCGATCAGCCGGATGACTCAGGTCGGCGTCCATCACAAGAAGAATTTCTGCTTGTGCGGCGCGCGCGCCCGACATTATCGCACCCGCTAATCCAGGACCTGCGCCGTCCTGTTCGATTAAGCGGATCGGCCAGCTTCCCGCGAGAGCATGAATCTTGTCGCGAGTTGCGTCGGTAGAATGATCGTCAACAAACAAGATTTCCCGAAAAGGAACAGCGCACGCGGTAATTTCCGAAACCAGCGGCACGATATTTTCTTCCTCGTTCAAGGTTGGAACAATGATTGAGATGGAATTCTCGATGATTCTCATTCGTGAAATGCTTCTGTGAAAGAAGTGAGCCGACGACGGGATTCGAACCCGTGACCTGCGGTTTACGAAACTGGTGGCTTTCTCATGCTTTCCCTCGGGGGATACGGGGCGACTGGGCAACAGATGGTCATAAAAGTCAAAACCCAATAGTATAGACACATGAATGCCGAGGCGAACAAAGCTCAAACTCTACCGAGTCTCTACGGGTCGAGGCCAACAGATATGGTGCGTAGAATATCCCAAGTCAACAGGACCGGGACGCAACCGAGAGTATTTCAAAGACCTGGTTGAGGCGGGAAAGTGCCACAAAGAAATAGAGACCGGGCTTGCGAATTGTGGCACAGAGGGGGTGCTCACAACCCATGAGCGCAATTTGTTTCACGAGTGCCGCAAAGCCCTCGAACCTCTTGGTAAAACACTGCGCGACGCGACTGAATTCTTCGTCGGGCACTTAAAGGCGACCCAGCGTTGCAATCTCACCATTCAGCAGTTCAAAGACGAATATCTATCGGCCAAACAATCATTGCGAGCCGGGAATGAACTCAGCAAGGCGCACATCCGCGATTTGCAAACACGGTTGAGCAAATTCTGCTCCGTGTTTGGCGAGTTGAAACTCGCCGAAATCGGCTTTGTCGAAATTGAGAAGTGGCTTCTCAACTTCACGAACGGAAACCGGCGCAATCATTACACTGTAATTTCCAGCATGTTCAATGAAGCCGTGCGGCTTGAATACATCGACAAGAGTCCGATGGCTAAAATTGAGAAGCCGAAGAAGTCGAGCAAGACGCCAGAGATTTTTACCGTGGATGAATTGACTTCTCTTTTGGAAACCGCTCAGAAAATCGAACCAGACATATTGCCGATGGTGGCGATTTGCGCCTTCTCCGGTGTGAGGTCGGAGGGAGAAATCAGCCGCTTGGAATGGAGCATGGTCGATTTGAAGCGCGGGCACATCGACCTTCCGGCCACCGTCACCAAGGCCGGCAAACGCCGCGTTGTTCCAATCCAGCCGAATCTCATGGCTTGGCTGCAACCGTATGCCGGCCGCACTGGTGCTGTGTTGCCGAAGGGAGCGCGCTACAAACGCGAAGCGGTCTGCGAAGAGTCGGGCGTGACGTGGAAACAAAACGCTCTACGGCATTCGTTCGCTTCGTACCGGTTGGAGCAAACGAAGGACGCGCCACTAGTGGCATTCGAACTCGGGCACCCGTCGCCGGCGCTGCTTTACAGCACGTATCGGGAAGTGGTGCGACCGGCAGACGCGGAGCGTTATTGGGAAATTGCGCCTTCGCCCGATGCCGACATTCACCAGTCGCAAAACGGGGAGACACTGTGATCACGCCAATGATCTTGTGGGCGGTTGCCTGCGTCATTGGCGGATTGCTGGTTTTGACGGGATGCTTTATTTGTTCGATATGGCCGCCAGCATAATTGTCATAGATTCGGTCGGCGAATGTGTGCCAGTCGAGTTTACACTCACAGAATACCGCATGCTTTTAGCCGATGCGACGGCCCAAGGGCTCACCGTGTCAGAAGCTCTTAAGGATGCCGCGGTCGATTTCCCCTTGCAATGAAACTCTGGCTCGATGACATAAGGCCACCGTGGAAATACGGTCACATCGGATGGGAATGGGCAAAGACTGCGGACGAAGCTATCGCATTACTGAAATCCGGCAAGGTTACAGAAGCCTCACTGGATCACGATCTGTCTTACGAAGCTACACTGGGTCAACAACCAGCTAAAGAAAAGACCGGATACGATGTCGTGCTGTGGATGGAAAAACACGGCGTGTTCCCGCACCACGTTACAATCCATTCGATGAATGCAGTTGGCGCTTCGCGCATGAGTCGGGCGCTTGAAAGGCACTGCCGGGTAAAAGTTCGTCCGGCAATCCTTCCATGACGTGCGACGCGTGCCCGGCGTGGCGGAATTGGCAAGACGCGCTGGACTCAAAATCTAGTGTTTGCCCCTCGTGAAAGATTCGCTCCCTCGCACAGTTGCGAACATGCGCGACCGTAAAAGAACAGAAACGACCGTGGTACGGTCAACATGGTGTCAACGGCCCGCGTGCCCTCCGGGCTGCTTCGCAGACACAGCCAAAACGAACGGCGCTTCGCCACTGGCGAAAATCGCTGTTGGATTAGTGCGTCTGGATTACAGCGCCGTAGTCGTCCAACACGCGGATCTTTGCCCGGTGCGAGCCCGACAGAGAGCGGTACTTCGCGTACGCGACCGCGTTACGGACCGCGTCTGGCCCTGCATACCAGATCGGGCCGGCTCGAAACCGATCGCTGATTAGATCAACGCCATCCCCGCTCTTGTGGGGACGGACCTCGTAAACGTCGCAGCCCGTGGTCCCCCCAAGGCCGTTCTGCCATTTTCGCTTGGCTATCATATCCCTCCGAGACGTTGCAAAGCTCGTGCCAGGGCTGTTTCCAAACTCATAACTCCTTCGAGTCCATCTGGTTGAGTTGAATCCTGCGAAGCAGATGACGATAAACTTTTGTCGCTTCCGGGATTTTGTCGTCCCGCCTCTGGGATTGTCGAAACGTCACCCATCCATTCATGAGATGCGCGCAACCCGGCTGGTGGATTCAAATTTCCGCGCTCCACACTTTCCAGACGCCGCCGGAACGCGTTTTTGCTTAGGGGCGGACGATTTTACCATCTATTCGGGACAGATTCGCGCAGGCCGCGCGGCTAGTCTCTAGCCAAGCCCGTGTTGGAGTCTTAAATTGAGTCCCCGGTTGCACCGCGCGACTTTCCCGCTCCTCCGCTGCCATCGTGCCAAATTATCAAGGGAAGCGTGCGAAGGAAAGGTTATGCGCGCCAACGAAAACGATCTTGGGTTTTTACTGAACGACCTGCAACGCCATCACTGGGTGGATTTCCCACACGGCAGGACATTCATAAGCACAAAGACGCTTTCAAAGAACGTCCAATTTCATCATCGGATGAATTTCCCAAACAGCGTAGCCCGGTTACTCCTTATCTGAATAGGTGTCATAGTCGATGGTAAGTTCCTCACCTTTTTTGATGTCTCGCAGCGCGTAAAATTCGTAGTTTGCATCGCATGCGACGTTGGCGCGCTTCGAACAATTCAAATACCAAGCAGGTGTGAGCAAATTAAAGCTGGGTGGACAACCATACTTTCCCTTTTTTGAAATTGCGAAGTCCTTGTAGAGCCTCGTCAGATGTCTCGGCAAATTTTTGACGCTAGCCTTGTTTATCCAAATGACCGGCACTGTATCACCAGCAAACATGTATGTACCCTTCTTAATCGGTCGAATTGCTTTGACACCGACGCCGTGAATCTTTGAATGGGCAATGCGAGCGTAGGCGTGATAATGAGGCAAATGATGACGCACTGAAAGTTACGGTGTCTTTTTGAACATTCTGTTTATGCCCACTATCCAGGCATTGTCTGAGAATCGGATAGGTCGGTCCTTATGGACTATCGCCATTACTATCAATCCGATCGCAAGAACGAGAGTGGGAAGTAAAATGTAACCGCACACGTGTTCTTGAATGGACGCTCGCTTATATGAGACGAGTGCGAAGACGTACTCCAATATCGCAACCACACCGACCCAAAAAGCAGCATGATATGGTATCCATGTCGTCCAGGAATCAGCCCAGTCTGTCCATGTTTTATAATCTGGTACGGAGACGTGAGGCAGTGGCGGCTCTCCAAGAGCGATTCTGCCGTAATAAAATGCGAGGAGCGAACGTTGCTTGTAAAATAGGGATGCTGAAACGAGCAACAGCGCAGACGCAATCCAAAAATACGTTTTGCCGCTAGTCCAGATCGTAGCGAGATCGGTATCCTTCGCTGCTGACGCGAGCCTTTCCAAAACCAATGCGGGAACCGCTACGCAAAACGTTGAGAGAATTCCCATTATGTTCATCTCCTTGCTGAGATAACCTAAGTATCCATCGGTTCCATCGTTCATGTGAGAAGCAGAGTTTTCCTGTTAGCTGCTATTCCCCAACAATATTCCCGGATAAATCAAAACGACCAAAAATTACTTTAAGAAAAGTATCCAGAATTGCGGCATTGGAAGATCGCTTGAACTCCGATGAAGTATTGGGAAATCATCGCGGACAATCTCGGCAAAGCCGGTTGGAGTTGGGGGCTGTGTGTCAGCCGTGGATCATCAAGGGCGAACGATCTGGATCGCAGATGCACATCGCGACAATGGAAAGCGTTTCGTTGTGCACGCCGATGAATTGCTGACCGCGTTTCTCGAACTTCAACGAGTCACGCGTGAATCATTCCGCTTCCCAAATGCCGAATAATTCGGCACAGCCTTGAGAGAGCTTATGCCTTCCCCCGTGTACGCTTGGCCATTGCATGACTATTGCAAGAATTCCAAGCGATGGCCCGGCCCGCTTCACAGCGCCGATTCCGTCAGTACGATTCAGTGCGCAGTCTGCGCGATTACAAAGGTGGATGCAGGTTGGGGACTGAAGCTTTCAGGGTAGTAGAACTCGCACCCGAAGTTAATGTCCAGGACCGCCGCATTAGTAGGTGTGTTCGGAACGGTCCAATCAAAATATCTAGTGTTCGGAGGCATCTCCGTCGTAATCCACGTCGAGAACGTCCTGCCGCCATCCAGCGACAGCCGAAGCTCCATCTCGCACAGGTGTGCGTTCGTCTTGGGAAGAGACGCTGTCCACTCGATCCTGAATTGCTCTCCAGGGTACAGGACCTGTCCAAGCCTCGGTGAAATAAGCTGGGCAGAAAAGCCATTTGATTGTTGAGCGTTAAGGTTCTCAGAAGTGATAGCAAATGCCACCAACAACAACGGTACAATGAGTGCAGGGGTTTTCATTTTGTGTGTCCTCCGTTTGAGTTTGAACGAGAATGCAAGCCCTTCACAAATTATGTCAACATTTTTTTAAGATTTTTCGACCGCGCGTAGGGTTTTATATCATTTCCTAGAGGCCCGTTGTTAGGTGTAGGTCAGAACCGTACGTCATAAGTAGGTCTGATCTGATATACTCATTCATTACACTGTTGTAATGTCGGCGGCGAAATCCGATCAACCTAACAAACCTTAACCTGACTCCGTTTATGCAAAGAACGTATTGTGTCCGTCGAACGTTACCGCGGTTGACGATATTGATCGCGTCCGCGTGGTTCGTGTGCCCTGCTCTTAATCTTTCAATCCGTGCGCAGGTTGCTGCAGAGCAGGAGATTGTTGTCACAGCACCGGGGTGGCCCAGCGCGTACGGCGCGCCGCCCGCCTTTTCGGAATCGCGATTCTCACCTCTTACCAACGCCTACGTGCTTCCGCCCGGCGGCGTCTACACGAGCCTCATTTACGAACTCGATGTCGTGCACTTCCGAAGCCCCGATCATCATTGGACGCAGGAATTAGAAATCGGTTTGCCTTATCGCTTCAACGTCGCCATCGAAAACAATGTCCAGCGATATGACGGCGATTTGCAGGATGCGACGTTCAGTTTTGAAGCGCGCTACGCCTTTGCGGACTGGGACAAAATCCCGCTCAATCCGACAATCTTCGCCGAATACAAAATGGGCATTGGTGACATTCTGCATGACGAAGGCGCGCCGACTCCAGCGCACAAATTTGGTCCCGGCGGATTCGACAAGAGCCAAGACATTCCCGATGCCTACGAAGTGCGCTTGCTCCTGTCCGAAGATTTCTTCGATAAAGTGGAATGGGCACTAAATGCGTTTTTCGAACAGGAAACGGCCGGTGATCGCGGTCGCGAGTGGGGAATCGCCCAAAGTGTGGAAACGCCACTTCACCTGTTTCACGCAGCTTCGTTGCCAACTCCAGCCCCTGATAATAAAAACGTCCGAACTAAAAATGTTCAACCGGTTGCTGGGACTGCCGCCCCATGGGAAGAGCTAAAGGTCGGAATCGAATGTCAATTCCGCAGCTTTAGCGACAAGTTCAGCAGAGGAAGCCCTTACAACAGCTTTGTCATTGGACCGACGGCGTCTTGGAAACCGACTCGCGCGACGAGTCTGGATGTCTCGCCGTTGTTTGGCGTGAATCACAAATCGCCGGAGATGCAGTTGTTCGTCGTCCTTTCCTACTACTTTGGTGGCGGCGGTCCGGGTGCGGAGGCAGGAGGGGAAGCGCCTGCTTCGACGCGTAATCGTTGAGCGGAATCGAAATAGATCGAAAGCTGGGATGACACTCGACGAATACGACAAGCTTCCGCCTGAACAAAAAGAGCACTTCGCCAAGTGTGCCGTTGCCTGTTCTCCCAAGCTGATGGCTTCCCGAATATCAGTCCGTAAAAGTGATGCTCAAAGATTAAATGAACGGAATAGCATGCGCAGCTGTCCAAATTTTTGGCTTAGCCGCAGGAGGACTAGTCATGAAAGGACGGCGGGCGCTTCTCTTCACATCCGACACCGAATTCGAATCGGTGGTAAGACAAGCCCTTCTCGGCACCGAGACCATTTTCCTGATCGCCCGAACCGTCTCTGATGCATTACAAATTGCCTGTCAACGAGGGTGCGAGCTGGATCTCGCTATCATGACTTTTGGTGAAGATTGCCATGGAATGACATTGCTGAGCGCCATTCATGGCTGCTATGAGCAACTGCCGACGCTCGTCGTCGTCGAGAAAGATTCGGGGCATGCAAGCGCCCTCGCGTATGCGAACGGCGCATGCGTTTGTCTGAGCAAACCCGTATCGCTAGTGGAATTGACTAATGCCATCACCGCGTTGCAGCCGACCGCCCGGCAACTTGCCGTCGCCTAACTCGGGCCTGCTCACGTCATTCTCGCAAGGCCTCAGTGGCCAACTTCCCGGTGCTCGTAGTTTCGGACAGGAGTACAGCCCTAGCGCATAAAGGTCGTAAGCCGGCCTTTCGTGCCTCCTGACGCGCGGCCAAGCTCCAGGCTCTAAACACCGCGCGGGAAGGAGACACGGCCCCTTCCAAGCTCGTTCGTCGGCAAGAACGCCTTGCAGAAAGCGTGTACCCTGCGACTTAATTGAACCTCAATCTACTGATTGGGTTGCGCTCGTTTACGAGCTTTCGGGATCCAGCACCGAAACGCGATAAGTGAACGGCAGCAATTCGCCTAACAAATCGATGAAACCGACGGCCCCATTGCGATACAACTTGAGCGTGTTTGCCACGACACCCTGCCGTGGCTTATCTCCGTCTCGTTAGGCGTGCGTTGCTCTTTCTAAACTCGACCTCAAACTGAAACCCAAAAAATGACCACAAAAACTGGAATCCTTCTTATTGCCGTTGGTATCGCTACCTTTGTTTCGATTATTCTTGTAATACTCTGCTTCAAAATGGTCGTAACGCCGCAGGATGGCTATCTAAACCTCGCGATCGTTCTCGCCAGCGTCAGTTTGGGTTGTCTTCTTGGAACCTTTATTTCACCGGAAAGCGGTTCCGAACAGAGTCGCTTCTCTGTTTACGGCAAAGCTGTTTCAGCCTTTGTTTCTGGTTATCTCGTTTCCAAGCTCGACAAGGTTGTTGAGATGATATTATCGCCGCAAACGCTTGCTGTCCCTATTGCGTCATTTCGCTTAGCAGCATCCATCTCCGCAGTTATCTCGGCTTTGTTGGTGACGTATATTGTGAGAGCATATGTGTATAAGGGCAATCCCGATTGATACCACAGAGCCGAATCACGCGTTAGGGCTCACGAGGTACAGCCAAGCGAATGAGCTTCCTAATCCATGAGGCTCTGCACCAACATTGATAGAGTTAGCCAATCGATGAAGCCAACAGCCCCATTTCGAAATAAGTTCAGTGTGCTTGCCACGACACCCTGCCGTGGCTTATCTCTCTCTCGTTAAATCATGCCGTGAACTGGGAAGCGATTAGTGCAATCGGCCAAATCGTCGGCGCAATTGGCGTCGTCGTTTCTCTGATTTATGTGGCGACGGAAGTCCGCAACAGTGCTCGCGCGACGCAACTAGCTTCGAGGCGTTCGATAACAGAAATCTTCACTCTGTTGTCTCGACAACTCGCAGAGCATCCGGATTTAAGAGAATTGTATTATCGCGGTCTCCACGACTTCGAATCTCTCGAAGGCACCGATCTCGTAGGCTTCGCTCAGGTCATGCTCCAGCTGTTTC
>DASZGW010000139.1:0-37265 GCA_035938475.1 Candidatus Udaeobacter sp. | reverse complement strand
TGGGTCGGGATCGTCGCTTCAGGAAGCGCCACGTTGGAAGCTGCTTATTTTCGGTTGCCTTTTGTGCTGATTTATAAGGTTGCGTGGCCGACTTACCTGGCAGCGAGATTCGTAGTGAGTGTGAAATATCTTGGTATGCCTAACCTGCTGGCGGACAAAGAAGTAGTACCCGAGTTCATTCAGCACCGCGCAAAACCAACTGCGCTCGTCAAAGCCCTGCAGCCGCTAATTGAGAATGCAAACACGCGCCAGCAGATGATTTCTCAGTTCAAGGTGATCATCACTAAACTGGGCGACGTCGGAGCGAGCGAGAGAGCAGCGCGGGCGATTATTGAAGAGATTGGAAGCGCGACGTAACTAATCACTCCATGAAAATCTGGGATATTTCGCGAACGCTTTCGAATGATCTTGCAGAATGGCCCGGTGACGAGCCGTCTCGCTTTCGGTTGACGAGACAGAAAGCGAAAGGTGAAAGCGTGAATCTGGGCGCAATCAGCATGAGCGTGCACAACGGCACGCACGCCGACGCCCGGTTTCATTTCGACACGAATGGCGAATCAATTGAGAAAGCGCCGCTCGAAACTTATCTGGGCCGCGCGACGGTGGTCGATCTTGGACAAGTCTTCTTAGACTCGAAGGAGAAACACCTGATCACAATCGAGGACCTCCGGCCGTCTGCGGAAGCAATAGCGGCCACTTCCCGGCTCCTTGTAAAAACGGATCGATGGAGTGATTCCACAGTTTTTCCGAACCAAATTCCTGTGATCGCCGCCGATGTGCCGGCGTGGCTGCAGAAAAATGGCGTCACACTGTTAGGGATGGATCTTCCATCCGTCGATGAAATCGATTCGAAATCGTTGCAGAACCATCATGCACTGGCCGGTGCCGGCATTGCCATCATTGAGTCGCTCGATCTGAGTGATGTCGCTTCCGGCATTTATCAGTTCGCGGCACTGCCGCTAAAAATCGCCGGTGGGGATGGCGCGCCGATGCGCGCAATTCTCTGGCGCGAGTGATACCATATGAGTGTCATTCCGGGCGGAGCGCAGCGCAGTCGAGAACGGAGCGACTGAGGAAGTCGCGACATGGACGGGAAGACCATAGGTTGAGCGAATGGGAAGTGAGCGAATCAAATCTCTGGACCTGACATTAGAGATGTCTCGACTTCGCTCGACATGACAAGCAAACTGCTCGAGGACCAGCGCACTGTTTGGGTCGTTGCTGTCGTTAGCTTTCTTTTGTTTCTCATTGGCAATTTGCCGTGGCAGCTCGATGACTATGACCAGGCGAAGCAAGCATACACTCCCTTCGAGATGATCAAGGAAGGCCGCTGGTTCTATCAGCAGAAACCCCACCAACGCGTGGCAACCAAGCCTCCATTGGTGGGATGGTTCTCAGCTGGTCTCTTCGCGATGACTCGGTCATGGGAGGTATCGTGGCGGTTGCCGTCCCTCCTGGCTGCCATTGCGCTGGCGGTGTTGCTGTTTCGCACTGCCAGCGCCGAGTATGGGTCACTTGCTGGCCTCGTTGCGCTCAGTGCGTTTGGATTGAATCTGCTGACTCCGCGCCTGGCGACACTCGTGCGCACAGACATGCCACTGACATTGACGATTTTTCTCATGGGCCTGCTGATTTGGCAAAAAATCCAAACGCAGGAAGAATGGCAATCGCGGGATCGAGTTTGCCTCTTCGCACTGCTCACCATCGCAATGCTGATCAAGGGTCCGATTGTCTATGCCTTCTTGCTTCCTGGCATCGCATTGTTTGAATGGTGGCGCAGGCGACACGTTCCGGGTGGGTGTAGCCACGGCGCTGTGTCGCCGTGCCCTAGCTCACACGATGAGCGCCTCGACACAGCGAGACGGCTACAGAGCTCCTGGTCTGGCTGGTGGCCCTGGATCGCTTCACTAGCCGTCTTTTTGTTATGGGTCACCGGCGGCATCTTGTTTCAGCCCGGCTTCTTTGATGCGGTCGTTATGCGCGAATTTTTGGGACGTTTTGGTGAAACAATTCATCGTTCGCAACCGCTTTATTTTTATTTGCCGCATCTGGTTCACAAATTTGCTCCGTGGAGCATCCTGCTAATCGGAATTGCAATTTTCTATCTTGTGTCGCGCCGATGGAGAATCGGTACTGCATTTCGCAAAATGTCGCCGGGGACGTTTTGGCTACTTTGCTGGAGTCTCGGCGGCTTGATCGTGATGTCACTGATTGCATCCAAGCGCGTCGATAGAATCTTTCCGGTTATCCCGCCGCTTTGTTTGCTGCTGGCGGCACAGGTTTCTACTGGGATTGGCTCGCTGCTCCGCCCGGACGGTCCGGGCCGGACTGCGTTGCGTCCCTATCTAGCTACCGCGCTACTGTTCGCGATCTTGTTCACCGGCGGTTATACAACGTGGAAGGTAGTTACGGGCTATCGCGATCATCGAGACGCGCTCGCAATTTTTCGACGCAAGGTTTGCCGCGAAGCAGACGCGCGTCACTGGCGCTACGAAGCCGTTTCGGCGAAAGACGAGGGTCTGCTTCTTTACTTGCGGAAAACGCACTACGTCGAGCCGGATCGCGCGATCGCGGAATGGAACCGAGGAAATCTCGATGCGCTTATAGCCTCAACGGAAAAAGCTACACGTCTCATACCCGAGCTTCTAGGAGCTACTGTCTCTCAATTGAAATCAAGTGACAGAAATAAAGAGCAATGGACAGGTTACGTTTTGATTACGCGTTGAGCTGTCGACGCTAGTGCTCTTGGCCCTCCTTCTGTAACCAGACTTAACGCCTGCCAATCAGAAGGTTGGCGCGTTGAACTGCCTTAAGCGGGTAGGCGAAGCTCTACGTAAAGACGTCGCCAGGGCTGATCGTCGATGAGTCCCCAACAATGACCCGTCCCCGTTGTATCGGCTGCCAGCACTACCTCACCTGGACGCAACACAAACGTCTCGCCGTCGCGAGTCATGAATTCGAGGGTACCCAACAAAGTGATCACATACTGCACGTGTGGTGCGGTATGCCAATCGAGGGCTGAACCAGCTGGGCTTTCCTGGAAGTGGATCGCCGTTGCTTCTTGAACAGCGCCAAGCGGAATCGTGATGTATTCGACCTGTGAACGGCTATCAGCCCCGGTCACCAAGTGAACGCAACGAATCATATCAGTGGCCATTTTGTCATAGGTTTACCGGGAACGCCACGCTGGATGTTCAACACCAGCCGTCGCTAGTCGCCCTGCTGAAACCAGGCATAGCGCTTGCCATTCCAGCAGATCAACGCGTTGGCTGCCTCGCTCTTGCTTACAAGGAGCGCGTCGCCATGAAACTTCGGGCCACGTCCTCCAGCTGCCTGGGCGGCGCGGCCTTCGGAATAAACCTGCCAGGAATCCATCCACTCGAAGTTATCACCGCCATTGCCAATTGCGTTTCCTGCTCCGACAACCCTTACCTTGTCGGTCGCACCATTGATGATGGCAATGCCGAGCTTTCCGGTCGAGCGTTGCTTGACCAGGACAGCAATATCGGCTTTGCCATCGCCATTGAAATCTCCGCGCAGATAGAAAGGATTCATATGAAAGGAGAGCTCCGAGCGATGCGAAGCTTGTCGCGACGAATGCAAAGGTTAGTTTGTTCATTTCTTATTTAACGATTAGCGCTTCAGCCACGAAGGCGCGGACGTCCCTCCCGTGACTTCTTGATTCGGCCGCGTGCCTTCGCCGGCTGCAAGCACTTGTTAGCCCGTTTTCTCGCGGGCCGCGGCGCGGAGAGCGTACTAATTGTGACGTAGTATCCGTCCGGGTCCCGGAGTGAGAACTCCCTTGTTTGAGTGTTCGGGTTCACGTGGGGTTCCTCTTCGAGCCGGGTGACAAGAGCACGGGCTCTGTTCAGTGCCATGTTGAAATCGTCGACGCGAAAGAACAAGAGCAGCCCGTTGCCAGGTGGCGCCTCGGCCGGGCTCATCAAGGATGGATGCTCGTGCGCGCCCCACTGGTGGAGGCAGAGCAACACAGTTCCATCCGTATCCAGGATCTGACCAAAGTCGTCATGGCCCGGAAGCGTCTTGGGCTGGCCAAACAGCGACTGGTACCATTTGAAGCTGCCCGGAACGTCGGTTACGCCGATGATCGTCCATGTGCGTTTCATCACATTTCCGCTGTCGGCTGCCGATAAAAAGAAAGCATAAGTTCTTGATTATCAAAACTGGGCGCAGCGAACAATCCTGGATCCCCGTGCTCGCATATTTGATGAAAATGCAGCCGACACGGCTGCCGCTACAAGGGAATTTGCAGCTGGGGACAGTCGCCGCTACACCTTCGAAATGCTGACTCGACTTTGCGGCGCATGAATCTACCTTCGCGCCCATGATTAGAAAAGACGTCGTCATTGTAACCGCGATCGGAGCCTTGCTTACTGTTAGTTCCGCACATGCCCAGGTCAACATGGAACAGATCGTTGCGCAAAAGGTTCAACCGATTTTGCCGAAAAAGGGCAGCGGAGGAGGGGTTGCGGTTGCAGTGCGGATGAATGGTAAGACTTCATTCTTCAACTACGGCATGGCAGACAATGCGCAGAATCGCCCCGTTACAGCCGACTCAATTTTCAATCTCGGGTCCGTCGGCAAAGTGTTCGCGACGACATTGCTCGCGCAAGCTGTTAAACAGGGCGAACTCAGTCTCGACGACCCGGTCGCCAAGTACGCCACAGAGTTACAGCGCGGTGGTGATATTCGCCGGATAACACTAGGGCAGCTTGCCAGTCATAGTTCCGGCTTGCCGCGGGTGCCGCAGCAATATGAAACGTGGCACCGCGGTAGATATACGTGGCCAGATTTTGTTCGCTTCCTTAATTCCTGGAAAGCGGCCCCGAACCGTGAACCAGGGCAACAATATCTCTATTCCAATGCGGCCATGGTGCTGCTTCGGGTGGCCCTCGAGCGCCGATTCGACACGCGTTTTGCGGCCTTGATGCATCAGCGGCTAACAAGCCCGCTGGGGATGACCTCGACCGCACTGCCTTTGCCTCGCGATTTGCTTGGTCGCGCGGTGCAGGGTTATGGACCGATGGGCAAACCGATCGGCCGGCCAGGTGAGGAAGGAGGAACTTTCCAGTGGCCCGGGTCTGACCAAATCTATTCGTCGGCACGCGACATGGCCACCTTCCTGACTGCCAATCTCGGCGAGCTTCCCGGCCATGGGCCGATTGAGAACGCCATGGCCTTTGCCCGTCAGGGTGTTTTCACCGTCAGCCCGCGTTTAAGAATAGGTCTCGCCTGGCAGATCGTCAGCGCTGGCAACTTCACCATCATCGACAAGAACGGCGGACTACAGAACACTTCCACCTACATAGGGTTTGCTCCGCAGCGGAAGCTGGTGTTGTTATTCTCGTCAATCGCGGTAAGCAGCACGCCACCGGCATTGGACGGCAAATCATTCACGCATTGGCACAAGATCAATCCGAGCCTTCACGTGAGGGCGAGCCAAACCCTGACAATGAATAACACGTTACTGAGATTGTTGCTCTGCTGGGCGGGAGCCTTAGCGAACGCGGGTTAGTCCACCGTTATTACTACTTTCCCTCGAGCGTGGCCTTCTTCCAGGTACCGGATCGCGTCAGGGACTTCGCTTAACGACTTGTAAGTTCGATCGATAACCGGCTTGATCTTGCCCGACTGCATCATATCCGCTAGGAGTGTCAGGTCCTTGGTGCTCGGGTCCGCCATCATCATGCCCATTTTTTGTTTAACAAAACGCGAGTAGATCGCGGCGTTCAGCGCTTTACCAAGAGCTCCGACGAAACCTTGCTCGTTCACTCCTCCGCCGCCGATCAAGACGTAGATGCCGTTGGGGGTTAAGACACGTCGGCATTCCGACAATGAATGATTGGCAACGTTGTCTAAAACCACATCGTATTTTTGGTCACCCTTAGTGAAGTCTTCCTTGGTATAGTCGATGACGTGATCCGCGCCGAGCGATTGCACAAGTTCGACATTGCGTGTGCTACACACGCCCGTCACCTCTGCGCCAAAATTCTTGGCAAGCTGCACCGCGAATGTGCCAACTCCGCCTGAAGCACCATTGATTAGCACTTTCTGCCCGGGTTGAACTTTTCCTTTGTCACGAACACCCTGCAGCGCCGTGATGCCCGCGATGTTGATGGCAGCCGCCTGCTCAAACGTAAGGCCAGCCGGCTTCAGCGCCACCGATCCCACTGCCCGACGGCACACGTATTGGGCAAATGCTCCTTCTCTTCCGCCAAACACATCATCGCCCGGTTTGTACTGGGTCACGTTCTTGCCGACGGCTTCAACCGTTCCGGCAAAATCAACACCAAGTTGAATATCTTTTGGCTTTCGCAAGCCGACGCCCATCGCGCGCATGATCTTCGGCGTGCCTTCGACGAAGTGCCAATCGTACGGATTTACTGAAGCCGCGCGAACTCTGACCAGAATTTGATCATCTTTTGGCGTCGGTTTTTCAATCTCCGCGAGCTTGAGATTTGCCAGGCCATAATCGCAACGAACGATCGCTTTCATCGGATTGGCCGGCGCGTTTGCAGTCTTTTGATCGCAATCGTTGCTCGAGGTCCAGTAGGCAACAAATCCCCAAAGGATTAGAGCAAGCACGATGATGCTTGCAGTCCATTTTAATATGCGTTTCCATCGCTTGCGCGGGCGCTTTGCGTTTGGTTCATCGTTCATAATTCTTGCCTTATTTCTTCTTTGTGGATTACAGGTTTATTGTTAGTCAACGGTGATTACTACTTTTCCTCGAGCGTGGCCTTGTTCAAGATACTGCAGCGCTGCCGGGACGTCACTCAACGTGTAAGTCCTATCGATAATTGGTCTCATCTTTCCGGACTGGATGAGATCGGCCAGAATAGTCATGTCCGCTTTGTTAAACGCGGCAATGTAGGCGACGAACTTTTCGCAGACGAAGCGCGACCGCACATACGCATTGAGCTCACCAGCCAAACGCATTCCCATGCCGTCGTGCCATCCTGCTCCGCCGACCCCGGCCATAACGCAGATGCCGTTGGGATTTAGGACGCGCCGCCGCTCTGAGAACGAATGGTTGCCAATCAGGTCGAAAATCAGATCGTAACGCTGCGTACCGTTTGTGAAATCTTCTTTGGTGTAATCGATGACGTGATCTGCGCCGATTGATCGGACAAGATCGACATTCCGCGTGCTGCATACTCCGGTCACTTCGGTTCCGAACGATTTCGCGATCTGCACCGCAAACGTGCCGACGCCGCCCGACGCGCCGTTGACCAAGACCTTTTGCCCGGACTGAATTTTTCCTTTGTCGCGAAGACCTTGCAGCGCGGTGATCGCCGCTACGGGGACAGCGGCCGCTTGCTCAAAAGTCATGTTGGCCGGCTTCAGCACAACTGCTCGATCAGCGAGAGCACAAACATACTCGGCGATGGCGCCGTTTCTTCCGCCGAATACCTCGTCGCCAGGTTTGAATTGCGTAACGTTTTTGCCAACTGCTTCAACTGTCCCCGCATAGTCGACACCCAGCCGAGTCTCTTTTGGTTTGCGCATTCCGAACATTGGGCGTAACAGCCAAGGGCCGCGGATGGTCAGGTCGAGTGGATTTAGGGAAGCCGCGCGAACTCTGACCAAAATCTGGTTGTCGGTTGGAGTTGGTTTTTCAACGTCTACCAGCGTGAGAACCTCAGGTCCACCATATTCGCAATGAAGGATTGCTTTCATCGGATTGGCCGGAGCGCCGGTGCTGCGATCGCATTCGTTAGTCGACGCCCAGTAGGCGATGACCCCCCATAGACTTAATGCGAGTAGGATGACAACCGCACTCCATTTCAATATGCGTTTTAACTTCAAGATCTAAAGAAACACAGGCAACCGTGCCGAAACCGGTCTCGTTGAGCGCGGGCCTAGGCCATCCGCGTCATTATGGTTTAGTGTGGCGATGCCTTTAAACAAAAGCCAGAAACTCAGGATCAATTCGAAGATAGCCATTGGTGAATCAAACCAGTAGTCGTTAACTGTCTTGTTGAAGTCTGGGAAAATGAGGAACAGAAATGCGCAGATTACACACCAAGCGGACGAGATCAGGCCGAAAACAGCCAAGGCTTTTGGGATATATCCGGACTTAAGCCATAGGTAGCTGCAAACCGTGGCGGCTAATCCGAAAAATGGCAGACCAACATAATAATCGTCGAAATTCGCTGCGACGTTTACTCTAGCCAGTGCCTGTAAGTGTTCGGTGCCTAAGACTTGCAAGTAACCCGCATTGCCTAGAAGTCGCAGCGCGCCGAGTAGATTAAGCGTCGTAAGAAGCCACAACAACGCGAACACAAGTCGAAAGAGCGCTCCGATCAAAGCGAGTAGCCGATTTACTGGTTTAAGGATCACATACAGTGCCGAAAGTAAGATGACAACGCTTACGCCGTAAGTAAGAAAGCAGGTGAGCGCGACTCGAACTTGAGTCTGGTGCGCCACGATATTCCGAGCGGTCTCCGCAGCATTCCCCGGGACGACTAGCGGACCGAGCAACGCATAGTTTCCGACCACGACGATCACCACAGCCAACAGGCCGCTGACACCTGCGATTCTTGCGGCTATACGTTGTGAATCGTCGATTCTGCTCATGCGGTCTTCAACTGTGCTGTGGCACGAGGCGATGTTACCTTTGCGCCTTTGATCAGAAGCCAGAGCATGATTGCCAATTCGCCGAACAGAAATGGCTGCGCATAACGAAAGGCCGCATCGTAATAGGACGATGGAGCAAACAATGCCATCGGACTCAGGACCAGCCAGGCGAAACAGTTAATCATCAGCCAAGCGCCGATGATGCGTGGCAGGAATCCGGAGCGGAAAACAAGTAACCCAAAGGGAAACAGCCATAGCCCCCAGAAGATCTCATTAATGAAGTTTCCCTGGGAGTGCAGACGAAGGAAAAACATGCCGAGCGCGTTACGCTGCGCCTGCTCGAAGACATTTAGAAAATCGGCGCCGCGGAAAAGGATAAAAGCGGCGATGTCGTTCAGCGTGTTGAGAAAACCAACCGCCGCGGAAACCAGAACGAATCCAAGCATCGCCACGGCCCATGGCTTATTGACGCTACTAAGTAGGCGATAGAGCGTAACTCCCAGGCAAATAAAGATGATGTGCGTCCACAGATCACCAATGATCCAGAGCCGGAACAGGGCTTCGTGACTTAGTATGTTGTTCGCGGTTGCGGTCGCATCGCCACGGACGATGAGTTTACCGGGAACATAAATCAGGCTGAACGGCCCGGTGACTACCATTGACAGGTACACGGCACCAGCGATACGCGCGGCTTTATCGGTCGGATGCATAAGTCTAATTAGGTAGGGGCGATTGACCCCAATCGGCTGTCGGTCTGAATGAGATGAAATTTGTCGTCATTCTTATCAGATAGGTCCTCGATAGCGGCGTTGTCGGACTGCGATGGCCACAAATGCGGCAGCGAATGCGAGGCCGATCCAGAGACCCGGCGTGGTGAGGTATCTTCCAGGTGTGAGTTGAACCAGTGAATCAATTGCAACGCCGCGATGTGGCTGGAAAGCGAACGCTGTGTCAGCGGCGCCGAACAGGCGATCTTTCAACATCGATGCAAAATGCGAAGTATCGAACGCAATCTTCTCAAGAACGCCGATCGCGAGGAGTGGTAACACTGCCCAAAGAAACGTCGCGCGGCGTGCCCATCCGGAAATCAGCAGTGCCCAGCCGTAGATCGGCGCGTGCCAGAGCACGATCACAATCAGGCTGTAGAGCAGTATCACCGATTGTTGAAACAAATTGAAACGTGTCCACGTCGTCGCGGCAAGGCCACTTGGCAGCAGGATCGCACTGCTCCATAGCAACATGAGGAACTGAACAAAAACGATAATGCCGAAGATGAGTACTGGCAGAATTACAAGTGGAATGCTCGCCTTCGAAAGAACGGTTGTGAGATCCGAAACCGGAAGCGATTTCCAGAACAGGATGCTGCGATCGCGCCGCTCGCCTTGCAACGCGTCGAGGCAGTAGAATACGGCGATGATGAAGGCAGTGAAGATTAGAATCATCGCAGCCGCATCGTATGGCTCTCCGATGGCAGCTCGCTGGTACGCTGCGTCGCGCAGCAGCACAGCCTGCCTCCGCTCCGGCATACCGATTGTGCTAATCAGGAAGCCGAACAGCACGACCACGGCGACAATCAATGGCGCAACATAAATGGAACGGTTCTCCCATAACTCGCGCCGCACCGACCAGTACAACGGGCGCGTAGTCGCGCTGTTATAGCCGGGGTCGCTGACCCCGGCAGACCCAGGCGTGTTATTCGGTGAGGTATTCATCTTGCTGCTATTCCTCGGCGCGCCGTAACCTCGTGCGAAGGCTGCGGCTGATTTGCGTTATTACTCATCACGGCTACGAACAAGTCGGCGATGCTGGGTCTGCGGAGTTCACCAAGTGCAGCGAGTTGGTCGCGATCGATATGATCGAATAGCAGAACGCTGCGGCCAAAGACGGGGCGTTCGTGAATCGGCTTCAGCGCGCGTGCTGCGGTGACATGCTCCGGATTCACCATCACTTCCACATAACGCGAGTCGAATTCTTCCATGCTGCATTCGAGCACGATCCGACCGCGATCGATGAACATAAGATCGGTAAGGACGTCCTGGACCTCTTCCACCTGGTGCGTTGTTACTACGATCGTGCGGCTATGATCGAAGTAATCGTTCAGCAGTGAATCGTAGAATTGTTTACGATAAAGGATATCCAACCCAAGCGTCGGCTCGTCCAATACCAGCAATTTCGCGTCAATGGCCATAACCAGTGCGAGGTGCAATTGAGCTACCATTCCTTTCGACAATTCTCTTACCTTGCTCGTGCGTTTGATCGTGGTCTTCGCCAGGAAACTCTCCGCCTTCGTGCGATTGAATCGCGGATGCACACCCGCGACGTAGTCGAGCAGCTGCGTAACGCGAATCCATCGCGGCAACACGGCGACATCAGCGATGAAGGATACATCCCGCATTAACTGGTTGCGCTCGTTCCAAGGATCGCGTCCGAGCACCTTTAGTTCTCCCTGGTATGGCGTGAGGCCGAGAATCGCATTGAGCGCGGTCGTTTTGCCTGCGCCGTTGGGACCGACCAGTCCGAGGATGCGCCCTTCTTCAACGCGCAGATTGATGCCGTCTAGGGCGACGGTTGTGCCGAAAGTTTTGCGGAGACCGCGCGCTTCTATCGTTGCCATGGCCGCTCCTTTCTATTTGAACTGCGGGCTGCGGCATCGAGCAGTTCCTTTGGATTCAGTCCAAGGCGTTGAATGGTCGCGTGCACCCTGGGCCAGTGTTCGGAAAGAAATTTTTGCCGCTCGCCCTTGAGTAGTGACTTGTGCGCGCCTTCCTTGACGAACATGCCGAGCCCTCGCCGCTTCTCGACCAATTCCTCGTCGACCAGTTCCTGGTAGGCTTTCAGGACGGTGAGGGGATTGACCCGGTATTCGGCGGCGACATTCCGCACCGAGGGCAGGGGATCGCCTTCTTTGAGTACGCCGTCGAGTATCATATGGACGACACGGTCGCGAAGCTGGCGATAAATCGGCTGATTGTCGTTCCATTCACGATTCATCCTGTGCTCCAAATAATCCCTGTGGAAGCTCTGCGACGTCCTGCTTCGATTTGATCACTGAACCTCATGTAGTGATATAGTTAACTATAACACTAATTCACATGCAAGTTCTTTTTTAAGAATTTTTTTTGCGGCAATTTTATGCGGATGAAGAAGGGCCAGTCATTGCGACGACCAACTTCATTTTGCCAACGCCTTACGCGGTGAATAATCCGTCAGATACAAGGTTCGATCCTGAATTCTCCCACGAGCAGTCCATTAATCTCGCCTGTCTCCTTCTTGATCTTAATCCATTCCTGATCCCGTAAGAATTTATCCCAATGATCTTATTGTTATCAAATATTTCGTAGATTCGTAGCTGATGAATCACGTTTCGTTGGTCGCCAGCGCTCGCCAATGAACGTTGCGGAACAATTAAGCCGACCATCCGGCTTTCGCTTAGAACTAAGGCTTGGCAGGCGACTCCGTTTTAGGCAACGGCAGGGAGGCTTGGCCAAAGACGTAGCGCCAGCCTGTTGGAGTCCGAACATAAGTATCGCTAAACCATAGCTTGTAATCGGCTGGTTTACCTCCCCGGAGCGACTTGATCCATAGCAGCGCAGTCACCACCGCTGTGTCGCCCCATACCCTGACCTTCTGCGTTCCAGGTTCCTCGTCCTGGCGTTCATAGGTGACTTCTTTCTTTCGAGCCGAGTCAATTAGGTCGGCTTTGCTAAAAACACTGCCACGCCCGGTCACCAGGATGAAATCATCGGCTAAAATCTGGTCCATTGTTGGAGCATCGTTGGCCTTCACGGCGGCTTGATATTTCGCGTCTAACGCGGCAACGGCCTTAGCATCTTCTTCTGAAGAGGCGTTCAATTTGTTGGTTGTGGCCAGCTCCAGAACGGCGATTGTCAGGATCAGTTCTGTGAACGTACGCATGTCTGACCTTCTAATTCGGTTTGTCGGATAAAGCCAGAAGTCAATCAATCAGAGAAAGCCTGAATCGAAGTCGTGGTTGGCCGGGGTCAGCGACCCCGGCTACAGCAACCGCGCATTTCTATTCTTGCACAGCATAGGCTGTAAATTTGCATCGCATCTTGTGCGGACCGCTGTTTAAGATATGCGGCTGACATGTCGCAGGAATTTCCAAAGAAAGAACTGGAAACGCTATGGGCGCCGTGGCGGGTGGAGTATTTCGAAAAGGAACCGCGCGACCTGAACTTTCTTTCCGAGGCGGCACGGACGAGCGATGACGAGGCGCATTTGGTGATCACACGACGAAAGAATGCGTTCCTGATGATGAACCGTTATCCGTATGCCGTCGGTCACTTGATGGCGGTGCCGTATCGCAAAACGGGGGAGTTTTCAGCGCTCGGTGAGAATGAGATCGTTGAGTTATGGAATTTGGTTGCGCATGCTCAGGCGCTTCTGCGTGCCACGACAAAGGCGCAGGGGTTTAATATTGGATTGAATCTTGGCGCATGCGCAGGCGCCGGCGTGCCGGATCATTTGCACATTCACATCGTCCCACGCTGGAGCGGAGATACGAACTTCATGCCGATCCTCACCGGAACGCGCGTGCTTGGTGAAGGGTTGCGCGCGCTTTATGAAAAGTTGATCGAAGCGCAGGCGACGATCGACACGCAGTCGCGTCAGAAGATATGAATGGTTGGGTTGACGCGCCGCCACCAAGAAGGGGATTGGGCTGTTTCGGGCGAGGCTGTCTTATTCTTATTGTACTTGCGATCGTGCTGGTGATCGCTTGTGTAGCAGGCATGTATTGGGGGTTTCAGCGGCACTCGGCAGTTTTGCACGGCATTTATTGGCTGACGAAAGCGCAAGCCCTTGCTCAAAAGCCGGTGCCGATACCTGAGTTCACCGCTTCGGACGGCCAAACTCAATCCGTCCACGAGCGGTGTCAGGATTTCGAGCAAAAAGCGCGCGCCGGTCAGCCGGCTGAGGTTGAGCTGACGCCGGATGACATCAATACGTTGATCGCCACCAACCAGCGCGTGCGCGGCAAGATCTTTGTCTCGATTGACGGCGAGCGTCTGCGTTGCCAGACGAGTGTTCCGCTTGGAGAACTTATGGGAAGGTCGGGTTATTACTTTAACGGTGACATCGCGGTCGAACTAAAGAGCGCGGAATCGCTGGAGAACCCGCAGTTGAACCGGATCATCGTAAACGGCGAGCCTGTTCCGCACGATCTATTGAATTGGAAATATCGTTCGAAGCGATTGCGAGATTATCTCGCTGATTACCGGAACGACTCTGGCGTCGGCACGATTGAAATCCGGGATGGCAAATTGATTCTGCGATCGCGGACTGAGTAACTCGAGGATTTGGGTGGGCGCGAACGCCGAGAGCGCCGTCCCTACTGCATGATCTCGCGCACAAAAACGTTAAGCTGTCCGTCTCCCTGTTTGCGCACTTCGGTGATTTCGTAGGGCCGCTGTTCATCGCGGTTCACTTCCGCTCCTTGCCGCGGTGGCACATAGCCGGCTGGAAATTCGACAATGATACGCGTAGAAGAGCCCCCACCGAAGTGCAGCATCTTCTCGGTCAACTTCGTGCGGGGACGTAGCACTGCCTTGTTAGCATCGGAAAAATTCACGACGAACTGTCCCTTCAAATAGACGCGTTCGCCCGCAAGCCCGCGCTCAGCAACGTCACGCAGATCACCTGTTCCTATGAGTCGGCCAAGTGGCATTCTGCCCGGCGGAAATGTTTTCCAACTGCCACCGCCTGCGTTTGAGGCCAGAGCTACGTCGGAGGCGTCCGCGGGAACGGGCTGAGCTGGCAGAACTGGCACTGGCGTCGCTGTCGGAACAGACGGGGCCTGAGCGAGCGCTGGCGCTTGAGCATTGGAGGGGTTCGCCGCTGGCGCTGGTGTAGCCACAGGGACGTTTGGCGGTGTCGCTGCGGACGCAACAGTGAACGGCGTCGCACTTGGAGCACTTGGTTTCTGGGCGATCACCGGCTGCGCCGGAGTCATAGCCGGAAGTGGGGATTCGAGTTTCTGTTTTTTGCCCCATCTTCTACCCTTTAGTGGCGGAGTAGGGTTAGCCAGTTTTTGATTCTTTGCTACGACTGGCGCGGTCGGCGGTGTTACGATGGCGATCGCTTGCTCGACGCGCACCAATTCATTCGTGGCAGGTGAAGGCGTCGCGCTGGGGCTGAAGCCAGGTATGGAAATCGGACCTCCTTGCGCTACTGCCGTTTTTTGCTGGTGCTCTGCGTAGCGCTGCTCGATTGCATTGCGCTCTGACGTCTTAAACAATGGCCAGCCCGCGACGAGATTGAGACCGAGCGGTGGTTCAAGGCGAAATGTGCCCAGGCCGCGTGTGACCGTATAGCTTCCATAAAGCAATGGCACGGCAGTAATCATCATACGACCATCGGCCAATCGCTCCGCGTGAATCACCGAAGAAATGTCGTGTGAGCGTTCCAGCTTAATTTCCAATCCGACGTTAAGCGTCTGCTTCATCAGTGGCAGTGCCTCCGGATTCGCTGGGTAAAGATGTTCCATGAGCAACTCGCCGTTATCGGCGGCATTGGTTAGGGCGACCATACCGGAGGTAAACACATCGCCGGGGCCCAGCTCTCGTGCTGCAACAATCTTGTACCTGCCTACCACATAGGGAACCAAGCCGCGCACCATCTGATAATTCCGAATATAATTGCGGACCAGCTCGGCATTCGTCCTTGCGAGCTCAGCATTGCCCATCTCCGAATAACGCTCGTAGAGCTCCTTCGAGTTTAGAAATTCACCGGCTGGCGCTGCTGTCAGTTCAAAACGCTTCGACGGCTCGATCTTGTGTAGCCTTTGTAAAATCCGGTAGCTGTCGGGGCGTTCCGGTTGATTGAAGATGTAAAAACTGCCGAGCCACGCGGCTAACGCGAACCCAATCAGAAGCAGAATGGCAACCGTCCAGGCAAAATAATTGATGCGTCGTCGCGGACGAGCGTACGGTTCGTCATATGGATAAAAACCATGGTCCATCAGGCCAGCGCGAGAAGATTACCCGGTTTCAAGGCGATGGTGTCGTTTCGAACGACGAACCGCATCCGCAGGTGCGCGATGCGTTTGGATTAACGACCTGAAAACCGGCGCCAGTCAAGCCACAGTTAAAATCCAGGGTCGCGCCGCGCAGGTAGGGAACACTTTCGCCGTCGATAAAAAAGTGCATTCCATCGCGCTCCACGACGGCGTCGCCTTCCTTTTTTTCGTCCAGAGTCATTTCATAATGCAGACCTGAACAACCGCCCTTTGCAACCTGGACGCGCAGACCTTTTTGCGAATTTTCTTGCCGCGCTGGAAGCAGACTTTGCAGCTGTCGAACAGCGTTGTCCGTGATGTTAATCATACCACCGGAAAATACGGCTGCGGCGTAGCCAAGTCAAAACAGCGCCGATCAGTATACCTTTCTCAACGCGTTGAGGACAATGCGTTCCACCTTTGGCAATTGGCGAAAGATGGATCGGCTTCTCCGAAGACGATGGCAAATACAATCGCCGAAGGGGCAAGGATGCCGCGAAACATTAAGTTGTCTCACCGTTTTTCTTCGCAATCGGCGATCTGGAATCTACAATTTGAACACAAAATGAGCCGGATCCGATTGTTGTCAGAGACCGTGGCCAGCCAGGTGGCCGCGGGCGAAGTCGTGGAGCGGCCGGCGTCAGTGGTGAAGGAGCTGATTGAAAACAGCATCGACGCCGGCGCCCGCAACATCGACATCCTCATTCGTCGCGGAGGAATCTCGCTCGTCCGAGTAGTCGATGACGGCTGCGGTATGGATCGCGACGACGCGTTGCTGTCGCTGGAGCGGCATGCCACGAGCAAGATCCGGTCGGCTGCCGATCTGCAAGCGGTGGCGACTTTGGGATTTCGCGGCGAGGCATTGCCAAGTATCGCCAGTGTGTCGCGATTTCGTCTGACCACGCGAGAGGCCGGCGCAGTTGCAGGAACCGAAATCGTCCTCAACGGTGGCAAGATCGATATCGTGCGCGACGGCGGCGAAGCCCCGGGAACTCAAGTCGAGGTGCGCTCGCTTTTTTATAACTTGCCCGCGCGCCGAAAGTTTCTTCGCTCTGAAAATACTGAAAGCCGTAACATCGAACATCAGATTCATTTGCAAGCGATCGGTCATCCCCAGATCGGTTTTTCTTTGTTGCGGGACGATCGCATGTTATTCCAGCTGCCGGCGGCGGCGACGCTGGGCAATCGAATCCGAGACTTATATGGTATCGAGTTACTGGAGCGCCTTGTTGAGGTAAACGGCACACCTTCGCGAAATATTCGCATAGCTGGATTTATCGGGCAGGCAGGACTGAGCCGGCAAACAAGGTCGCAACAGCTCGTCTTTGTAAATGGCCGCGCCATTGAGAGTGGGCTTCTCACGGCAGCACTCCGCGAAGGTTATCATACCGCTCTGATGAAAGGCCAGTATCCGGTAACGTTCCTCTTTCTCGAGATCGATCCCGCATCTGTCGACGTAAACGTTCACCCGGCAAAACGCGAAGTGCGTTTTCGCGATCCGACTGCAGTCCGTGAAGCGATTGTTCACTCGATCCAACAAACCCTGGAACGCGGCCGGGTGGGGTGGCAGGAAAAATTTCGCTCGCCTGTGGACGCACCCGCAGCTGTTCCAGAAAAGGCAGTTCCTGATCTTAAGCTACGAGCTCAGCTAGCAGCTCCGCAGGAAATTCATCGTGAGTTACCACACCTCGGGCCAGCTCCAGTCCGGGTCGCCCCTGCAGCCGGGGTCGTCCCCGGCAGAGCTATGACGCCCGATGAAACTCCGTCGCCAGCCCCAGGTAGACGCGATGGCACTCAGCAGCAATTTCAGATCATCGGTGTGTTAAACAAGCTTTACGTCTTGATGGAAAACGCTGAGGGGCTCGTCCTCGTCGATCAGCACGCTGCGCACGAGCGAATTCTCTTTGAAGAGTTGCGGCGAAGAATGGAGGAGCACGGGGTCCCGACGCAAAAGCTGCTCCTGCCTCAGACATTCGATGTACCGCCGCGCGATGCCGATTGGATCGAACGTAACCTATCAATCCTGCAAAGGATGGGAATCGGGATCGAAAGTTTCGGGCCAGGCACGTTCAAGATCGATAGTCTCCCGGGTTTCTTGAACGTCTCAGATTCGGCCCAATTCATGCGCAAAGTGATTGACGACCTAAAGAGCGCTGGTAACAGCACCTCACCGATGCGGTTAGGTGAAGAAATGATTGCTAAGACAGTTTGTCGGCACGCGGTCAAGGCCAATGACCCGTTGCGTTACCCCGAGATAGAGAAACTGGTTCGCGACCTGCTCGAGTGTGATCTGCCTTATTGCTGTCCCCACGGACGACCTACCATGATTCAGATTTCGCTTACGGAGTTAGAGAAAAAATTCGGCCGCAAGATGTGATTACATGTTTAATTCTTGTCTCAACCTAGCGAGCCCTTACTAATGACGAAATCCCAATGACCAATGACGAATGAAGCCCCAATCATCGAATGAGGAAACATCAGCTGTGGTAATTTTGACTTCGTCATTTTTTCAATGCAGGTCGCAGCGCCACTGTAGCTTCGCCTGGCAGTACCCAGTGCTCAGAAGTAGCAGTAGCAATTATAGGCGAACCTGCGCCGCCGTAGCGGGAAGACTCGCTTGTCCAAAGCGTTTCCCACGTGCAGCCCGATGGCGGCGCCAGGAGAGGCTCTGAAACAGGATGCAGGACCTGGCGCTCTCCGAAGTTGACTAACAGAAGGCGGTCGTCGTTTGCCCGGGAAAAATATCTAAGAACAAAACTCGCGGACCTCAGGAACGCGCCATCGATACCGCCAGATATTTGCTGGCGAAAGCGCGAATCTTCTCGTCGCAGTTTCAAAAGATCGATATGCAGATCGTAAAGCTGCCGATTCTTTTCCCGCTCGGAAAAATCGAGTTTACAGCGGACGAATACTTTCGGATCGTCAGGCGCCGGCAAAGTTGTTAACGTTTCTTCCTTAGTAAGTGACAGGAACGGCGCCAGCCACTCGGCGCGGCCTTTCCGAATGGCGTCCCGCACGGATGCATCGCCTATGTCGGCAAAAAACATGAACGGGCTCGACGCGCCGAACTCCTCGCCCTGAAACAGCAGCGGTGTCCAAGGCCCCAGCAAGAGAAGCGCAGTCATCGCGCGATAACGCGCGGGTGAAGTTTGAAAACGAACTCGTTCACCCGGTCCGGTGTTCGCGATTTGATCGTGGTTTTCGATAAAACAGACGAAAGCCTCCGGGGCAATGCCGAAAGCGGGCGATCCACGCAATGCTTTTCGCCATGAGAGTGCCTGACCTTGATAAAGGAAACCGTATTTGGCGGCGGAAATAAATTCCTGTGGCGAGCCACGATAATCGTCATAGTAGGCTTCTTTCCGACTGGTCAACGCAACCACAGAGCTATGATGAAAGTCGTCATTCCACATGCCATCCAAATCGTCCCCGCCTTCGCTGCGGGGTCGCACCATCCCGGCTTCCTGGCGATCGTTCTCGGCGATCAGAATAATTGAGCGCTGGCCAGCCGCCTTGCGCGCCGCGCGCCCGACTTCGCCAATAATGTACTCAGTGGATCGATCGCAAATGGCGTGTAACGCGTCGAAGCGAAACCCATCGAAATGAAATTCCTCAATCCAGTAACGTCCGTTGGTGATGAAGAACTCGCGGACGGGTCCCGAATTCCGGTCATCGAAGTTGATCGAGTCGCCCCATTCATTTTCGTTTCCGCGGACTAGATAGTCGTCGGAGAAAACACCGAGATAATTCCCGTCGGGACCAAAGTGGTTATAGACGACGTCGAGGATGACGCCCAAGCCTAACGAGTGGGCCCGATCGATGAATGCCCGTAAATCATCCGGCGTTCCGTACAAATGTGAAGGCGCGAACAGATCAACGCCATCGTATCCCCAGCCGAACTTACCAGGGAAATCCGCGACCGGCATCATTTCGATCACGGTGATTCCGATGCGCGCGAGCTCTTCCAATTGCTGCGCAGCAGCATGCCACCTTCCCTCCTTTGTGAACGTGCCGATGTGCATTTCGTAAATGATTTGGCCTTTTAGCCCCGCGGCCGGGGGGCCGGGCCACTGCGAATCGCTCCATTGAAACCGCGTCGGGTCGACAATGCAGGACGCACCGTGAGGTCCATCAGGTTGAAAACGTGACGCGGGATCCGGGTAAAAATTATCGTTTACGCGAAATCGATAGCGATCGCCTGCGCCAGCTTTGGCATGTCCGGAAAAGTAGCCTCCTTCTTCAGCTTCCAGCGCGTGAAATGTTTGCCTTGGAGTTTTCGCTTCGCTGCCTTCCAGAACAAGGTCAACGCGCTGGGCCTTTGGCGCCCAGAGGCGGAAGTGGGCTTGGTCAGGCCCGATTAGTTCTGCGCCAATTGGGTAACGGCGCTGCGCCTGGCGAAGTTCTTGCGTGCTGTAAAGCATGGGTCATCAAAGATGCGAGCGCTCGCGTACGAAGCAACCAAGGAACACGCGGTTGACTCCGAATGCTTTCGGAGTTGATCGCACGGGTCGAACCGTTTCAGAATACGCGTCATGAACGGAGTCAGACCCAGGATTGAAATCTTCAGACCTTTTGGCGAGGCGTTCGAGCTGATGAACAAGATTCTATTTCAACCGTTCGATCTGAAAAAATGGTTTGTAATTGGCTTCGCGGCGTTCTTATCCGGGCATTTGGCGGGCGTTGGCTTCAATCTCCCATCGCCGTTTGGCAATTTTCAATCGCATCGGACGACTCCGGAAGTGATTTCATCTCACTTTGAGCAATTGGAACCGTGGCTCGTGGCGACCATCGTTGTGCTTGCGCTGTTTTTTTTCGCGTTAGTAATCGCACTGACGTGGTTGAAAGCACGCGGAAATTTCATCTTTACAGACTGTGTCGTCCGAAATCAGGCGGCAATCGTGGAACCATGGCGCGAATATCGGAAGGAAGGGAACAGTTACTTTTTATTCCTGCTCGCGGTCATGTTCGCCGTATTGCTATTGGCAGGGCTAATCCTGGCAAGCTTTATCGGGCTGGACTGGTTGAAGCAAGGCGGGGGTGAAACCGGATCGATTACTTCCATTGGATTTCTCATTTTCCTTTGTGTGTTTTGGGTTTCGATTGTCATCTTTGTCAGTATCACCACCTACATCATGGTGCCGGTGATGTACCGGAAGCGATGTCGAGCAGTAGAGGCATTTCGCGATGTCACGCTTCTGATATGGCATCATCTGGGCTCTTTCTTTTTGCTTTGCTTGTTTGGGATTGTTTTGATTCTAGCGGTGCTAATGGTTGGCGCGATCGTGACATGCGCGACCTGTTGCCTGGCTGCGCTTCCCTACGTTGGGACAGTTATATTGCTGCCATTATTTGTATGCCTACGCGCGTTCGGGCTCGTATTTCTTCGTCAGTTCGGTCCGGATTACGATGTCTGGATGAGTTTCATGCCACCGGAATTTCTGCCTATCTTGTCAGGAGCGCCGCCTGCGCCGCCATCCGGGCAGAATCCGCCGTCTGAGCCACCACTATCTTCAATTATATGAAACAGGACAGGCAAGCCTGATCAGAAGTCCAAAAAAGATTCGACCGTATTAGTCGAGTGTCCTAAGAATCTCTTATGAAAAGAGAATTTATTCTTTGTTGTTTCAGCTTGGTTGTAGCTGCTTCCATTTGCTTTGGTCAGGAGAGTCCGAGCCCAAGCCCGAGCTCAAGTCCGACGCCGTTCAAGAGGATCAGGTCGGCAACGAAAGAGGCAACAATTGTGAAGCTGGAAAAGTCGGTTACTGACGCGTTTAAGAACAAGCAGGCGAAGTCGTTTAGGGACTATTTGGCGCCGGAGTTTAGCGCGGTCGACGCGGAAGGAGTCAAAGATGCGGACGCCGAAATTGCGGACATGCAAAAGACTGATCTAAGCAACTACTCGTTCGCCGATATGAAAGTGGCGCTCCTAAGTCCAAAAATGGCGGTAGCTACGTACAAAGTCACTACCCAATCCACCTCATCCGGGCGCGACACGTCAGGTACCTATTACGCAGCCACGGTTTGGAACAAACGGGGCGGAAAGTGGCTAGCTGTCTTGCACACTCTTGTTAAAGCGCAGTGAGGCTGAGCGGTCCGACCTATTTCACGCATTGTCACGTTGAGCGAAGCGAAACATCTCAAGTTGTTACAGTGGTGCGGCCGCAGCAATCATGGGATTCTTCGCTTCGCTCAGAATGACATTATAAGGTCGCCTGTGGTATAGAGGAAGCCATGAACTGGGACGCGATTAGCGCAATTTCGCAATTAGTTGGTTCGATTGCTGTGGTTTTGTCGGTGTTATACCTCGCGTTGCAAGTCCATCGAAGCACGCGTATAGCCAGACTCGCTACACAAGACGCGGCGGCCACTGCCCTGCGCGACGTGACAAAACCATTGATGGAGAACGCCGAACTGGAACGCATCTGGCGGATAGGTTTGGAAGATCTCGGCGCGCTCTCTGTCGAAGAACGGGCGCGGTTTTTTCATGCCGCCTATCAATTCTTGAAAGCGTTCGAAACAATTCACTTTCATTATGTTTACGGATTGATGGACAAGCAGCTTTGGGAAGGCTGGCGCGGTTTACTTCGGCACTACATTGCCGCGTCCGGGATTGCTCATTACTGGAAGCTTCGTCCTGAAGTTTTCTCCGAGAGGTTTCGAAATTTTGTTAACTTACTCGAACCTCCGGCTGAGCAACGCACCGTGGGAACTCTTTTTGGTGAGGAACGAAAATAAAGGCTACGTTGTAGTCTCTCGTTGTCTGAATCGACACGGCGCACAGCGCTGTGGCTACAGCATTCGCCTTCTTACGACCTGAGCAAAGGCTGTTACTTACACGGTCCCGGAACTGGAATAACGAACTTGCCGTCCTTCTCCGCGATGAAGTTTTCGCTTGTGCTGGTTGAACTGCCGTTGGCGTCTTTTTTCTCGACCTTGATGATGAGCTTCTTGGTCGGTTTAAGGGTCAGGCAGACTTTGCTGCCCGTTGGCGAATCCATTGGCGTCGCGGCTTTTTTCGCGTCCTCCGGCGTAAGATCGACAAGCTCGATGTTGGATATTTTCTCTCCAGCTTCTCCTGATTGCATCATCTTGTAGAAACCGAGAATCGCCGGGTCGGCCCCTTGCGTGTAAAGGAACGATTCCAATGTGGCGGTGTCCTTCCCCTCGAACGCCGTTTTGTATTTGTCGGTAAACGCCTTCTCTTGCGGGGAGGTTCCAGCGTGAAGCGAAAGAGAAGCTGTGATTAGTGCGGTGCAAGCTAAGATGCTGATCTTCGCGCGTTTGTTCATGAAGGTCAGGGTAGGGTGCTTCGCTTGGACGAGGCAACCATATTATGAGAAAAACCGTTGCTGATCCGCACGCGGCAGGCTAATTGCTCTTTGCTGAAATCGATAGCGGCGGACTGGAGACTGCCGCTCCCTGCCGATGAACATTCACGAATACCAAGCCAAAGATCTGTTGCAAAAATTCGATGTAGCGACCACGCGAGGGAGGGTCGCGTCGAGCCTTGATGAGGCGGAACAAATCGCGCGTGAACTTGGCGATGTTGATATCGTTGTTAAGGCGCAAATTCACGCCGGTGGACGGGGCAAGGGCACATTCAAGAATGGATTCAAGGGTGGTGTACATGTTCGCAGGACGCCAGACGAAGTGCGCGACGTCGCCTTAAAGATGCTCGGCCAAATTCTGGTGACGCACCAGACGGGGCCGGCCGGTCGCAAGGTAAACAAACTGCTCGTAGCCGAATCCGCCGACATTGCGCGCGAGATTTATTTTGCGGTCTTGCTTGATCGAGCCACAGCCGCGCCTGTAATTGTCGCCAGCACTGAAGGCGGGGTTGAAATCGAAGCGGTCGCAGCGAAATCGCCAGAAAAAATCATTCGTGAACCAATCGATCCATTGGCAGGTCTGCAACCATTTCAGACTCGGAAACTGGCGAAACAACTTGGCTTCGAGTCGTCACAATTGAAAAGCGCCTCGAAATTATTCGAAGGACTCTACCGCACATTTATTGCATACGATTGTTCGATGGTCGAAGTGAACCCGCTCGTTGTGACAACCAAAGGCGACGTCCTGGCGCTTGATGCGAAGTTTAACTTCGATGATAACGCGCTTTATCGTCATCCAGAAATCGCGGCGCTGCGTGATGTCGCTGAGGAAGATCCGCGCGAAGTCGAAGCTTCGAAACATGGTCTTAATTACATTGGTCTGGACGGAAACATCGCCTGCCTGGTGAACGGCGCCGGTCTGGCGATGGCCACGATGGACATCATCAAGTTTTATGGCGGCCAACCGGCCAACTTTCTCGATGTGGGCGGCGGTGCGACGGAAGAGCAGGTAACCGAAGCCTTCAAAATTTTGATCGCCGATAAAAAAGTAAAAGCGATCCTGGTCAACATTTTTGGCGGTATCATGAAAGGCGACATCATTGCCCAGGGAATCATCAACGCAGCAAAGACATTAAAGTTATCGGTGCCGCTGATCGTTCGACTCGAGGGAACGAATGTCGAAGCAGGAAAAAAATTGATCGCGGATTCGGGTCTGGCCGTCATTGGAGCCGACGATTTGGCCGATGCCGCGCAGAAGGCCGTGAAAGCGGCAGCAGGAAAAAAATGAAAGCGAAGAAGATTGCATTTACTGGAATTCCGGTAACGGACATAAAACGCGCACGAGCATTTTATGAAGGAGTGCTCGGGCTGAAGGTTTCGGGTGAATTTGGCGAGGGTGTTTGGATCGAATACGAGATTGGTCCCGACACACTGGCCATCGGCAGCGTGGGCGATCAATGGAAGCCATCCGAAGATGGCACGAGCGTCGCTATTGAGGTCGAAGACTTTGACGTCGCCATCAAGGGGCTTAAAAAAGCGAAGGCTCGTTTTGCCGCCGAAGGAATTGAGAGTCCTGTGTGCTGGATGGCCGTCGTGCAGGATCCGGACGGTAATAAGCTGATAATTCACAAACTCAAACCCGAAAAATGAGAAAGGAATCTGCAAATGATCACAAACGAAGTGGCTTTCATCGCCATCGCGGTTTCTGACAAAGAACGCGCGCGGAAATTTTATCAGGAGATCCTGGAGCTGAAACCCAGTTCCACTCAGATGGACGGCGCGTGGGTCGAGTACGATCTTGGCCCAGTCACAATCGGTGTTGGTTCTCATCCGGCATGGAAACCATCGCGCGATGGAACAACAGTCGCTTTCGAAGTGGAAGATATTGACGCGGCGATCGGCAAACTTAAAGGACGCGGCGTCACCTTCGATATCGAAAAGACTGAGACGCCGGTTTGCTGGATGGCGCAATTTCGCGATCCAGACGGAAACAAGCTCGTTGTTCACAAACGAAAGAAATGACGAAGACGATACTGGAATGCTTTTCGGTCATTCGGATTTCGTCATTCCTTCGAGCTTCGTCATTCGTCATTCGTCATTCCGATCATGTCTATTCTGGTCGATAAGAGCACGCGCCTTGTCGTGCAGGGCATCACTGGAAGCGCAGGGGCATTTCATACACGGCAGTGCATCGATTACGGGACCAACGTTGTAGCCGGTGTTACGCCAGGCAAAGGCGGACAGATGTTCGACGGCAAGGTGCCAGTCTTTGATACAGTCTGGGAAGCGCGACGAGAAACTAGCTGCAACGCCTCGATGGTTTTTGTGCCCGCTCCGGCGGCTGCTGATTCAATTCTTGAAGCCGTGGATGCAGGAGTAGAACTGGTCGTTTGCATCACGGAGGGAATTCCAGTGATGGACATGATGCGCGTAAAAGCCCTGATGCACGGAAAGCAATCGCGACTGATCGGGCCGAATTGCCCCGGGATTATTACTCCGGGCGCGTGCAAGATCGGCATCATGCCGGGGTACATTCATAAGCCGGGAAGCATCGGCGTTATCTCGCGCTCCGGCACGCTCACTTACGAAGCAGTCTGGCAACTCACTTCGCGCGGTTACGGCCAATCGACTTGCATCGGGATCGGTGGCGATCCCATTGGCGGGTTGTCGCACCTCGATTGCGTGAAACTGTTCAACGAAGATCCCGGCACGGATGCGATGATCTTGATCGGTGAAATCGGCGGCTCGGCGGAAGAAGAAGCCGCCGAGTGGATCAAGAAGAATTGCAAGAAACCGGTCGCGGCTTTCATCGCAGGGATGACAGCCCCACCAGGGCGGCGAATGGGTCACGCTGGAGCGATTGTTTTGGGCGGCAAAGGGACCGCAGCAGGCAAGATCGAAGCACTTAAAGCAGCAGGCATTGCGATTGCCCAGACTCCCGCTGCGATCGCCGATACGATGATTGCGCGAATGAAAGCATCATCATAATTCTTTGCTTACAGTGCGCTGGATGTAATCGCGACAAGTTCGATATGAAATTGCTAAATCCAGTTTCCGAAATATCTGAGGTCGGATTCGTGGCAAGTCGTCGAGCGCTTGATCCGCCTCTCCCCTTTGATAGGCGAGAGGATTGAGGTCAGGGGTTCACAATTATTCCATTGAAGCATTAAACCCTCACCCTACCCTCCCTTGTGAAGGGAGAGGCGAAACGCTAAACCAACCACATTGCCTATGAACACACTTGCACTCATCGCTATTACCTGGGTCGGAAAAGAATACCGGTTTTTTGGACTGGATTGGAGTTATCTCATGGTCCTCGGCTTCATTGGGAACGCTTTTTTCTCGATGCGTTTTCTCGTTCAATGGCTCGCCTCCGAGCGGCAGGGCCAGAGCATAATTCCAGTCTCGTTCTGGTACTGGAGCATAGCCGGAAGCGTAATCATGTGCATTTACTTTATTTTCCGACGCGACCCGGTTGGAATTCTCGCGTATCTCCCCAACTCGATGATTTATATTCGAAATTTAATGCTGATTCGGAAGCGTAAGTTCGCTTTCACCGCGGCGGCGCCTTCGCAACACCCGCGTGAAACCAGATAGTAGCAGACGGCTTCGAATGGGGTAGCTCGTTAATGAGTCGCGGATTGGTTGTCGGGTGCAGGCGATCCCCCAGCCGGCAAATCTGCCGCTTTCCAATCCATTGCCATCCGGATGCGTGCACGACCGCTAGGATGATCGAAAAAGATGAACTCTTCCAGCGGCGTCGGATCGAGTTTGCGATAAGCGCCAAGTTTCAGCGCGACTTTTGCCATGCCATCGGGCTCGCGCGAGGTGTTTATTCCGAAAACATCTGCCTCTCGTTCTGTGATGCGTACCACCGTATTAATAACCGGCGTGGCAAAAAAGAGTAGGGTGCTAAAAATTAGCGCGAGCAATGGAATAGCCGCAGGGTCGGCAATACCGCGCACGCGCCATTTCTCACCCCAACGCTTTACTGCGCCATCGAAGAGAATTCGAGTAAGCGCCAAGCCAACGAGAATAAGGATTCCAAAGTAGGTGAGCAGTTTCGCACCATGATTGAGGACGTAATGCCCCATCTCGTGAGCCATCACGGCGCGAATTTCCGGAAGCGTACATTGCTTAAGCAGATTGTCATTGAGTGCCACGCGCGTGGTGCCGAGTAACCCCGCGACATTGGCGCTTACACGCGTCGTCTGACGCGAGGCATCCACTTCGAAAACCTGTTTCACAGGAATTTCATTCGCTCGAGCCATCGCAAGAATTGGATCTCGAATTTTTGGATCGGTTAGCGGTTTATAGGTGTTAAAGAGCGGTTCGATATACACCGGCGCGATAAGTACGAGGGTCCCCGAGAAAAGAATCATGACGATGGTTCCCCAAATCCACCAATTGCGCGGTGCGCGCCGAAAGCCGGCGTAGAGAACGATCACCAGCAAAGTTCCGCCGACTAAAGTTAGCGCCAAGCCGAGTAACTGTTCCCGAAACCATGGGGCGAAACTCTGCGTCGCCAAGCCGTATTGATGTTCGCGAAAAAAGTTTTCGTACAGGTTGAGCGGAAAACTCAGTGCGTAAACGAAAAGCAGATATGGAATCGTATAGCAGGCGACTTGGAAATTCTTGACCTTCGTAACACGTTCGGAAAAATCGCGCAGTCGCGCCGAAAACCGTGAGGCCAGAAGAAAGACCGAAATTGCGGCGGTGAAGAGAAAGTTCCAGAGGATCAGCCAGTAACCACGTTCAAAATAGGCGTTGGACTTTTCTCGTTGATTCCTCGGAACGCTGTCCAGCCATGCTTGTGTCGCCGCAGCCGGATCGAATGGTTTTGCGCCAACTGCGGTCGAGCTGAAGCCGGGGTCATTGACTCGGGCAGCGCCTCCGAAAGAGCTAACTTTGTCAGAGATCGCGGGCGACGCAGTTTGTGCTGGGCTGTCTTCCCCTGAGGCAGGCACCCAGATCATCGCCGACATAACAATGAGCAGGATCAACATCGAAGGCTGGGGCAGCATGCGTCATAATAAGCCGGAACCGAAAAGAAGCAGCGTTAGCGCGATCTTGATCGCGTTGAGATCATCGATCCCCTTCTGCAACATTCGCATGCGAGGCGAATCGACATGATCAGATCGGCTAAGACCTTCAATAAGCTGGACTACCTGCCTCGCCCAATAGAAAATGCAAGCATGAAAAAGCTTGTGTCATTGGTCTGCGTGTCCTTTATGGGAGTGTGCGCCATTGGCAATTTATGCGCGGAAACGCCGTCCGCCGACACGCAGCGCTGTGGACCGTATCCCACAAGCTACAAGGAGATCGTCACGAAATGGCTAGACACACAGTTAATCGACGCGGGGAGTGCACGCATCGAATGGAATGGCGATCCAAAACCCGCGAATCTTGGGACGAAAGACAAGCCTCTTTACGGATATCTGGTCAATTTCAAAGTAAACGCTCGAAATCGCTTTGGCGCTTACACGGGACTGCAAAGCCATGGCGCGTTGATCCGTAATGGCGAGGTGGTTAAAGGCCTGGGTTTCGGTTATTAAACAATTAATCTTAAACAAAATGAATATAAATCCGCGATCGAAATCATCAGGACAAATTCTGGTTATCGTGATCATCGTTCTCGTGTTGCTCGGCATCGGCTTTTGGTGGCTCGATTCCAATAAACGGCAAATGGCGCAGGAGGGCCGCGAATTTGGGAAAAGACTGATTCAGGAGCTCATCGTTCAACACAATGTGAAATTCTTTGCGGATCATTTGAGCCCCGCAATGCGTCTGCAGTACCCGCCATCGGCGCAACAGGATCTCATGACCCAGCTGGATCGGCTTGGAACGCCACTGTCTCCTCCCGACGTGCAGGGGGACATTCAATTTCAGTCACACTTTTTTGAGCCAAACGGCAATTTTCACGCGCACATCAATTATCCGGCCAGGGGAGCTGATATCAACGCCTCCATTTCCCATCCGGTGGGTCGTTGGCAAATCGACGACATCGGATTCACGGCAGAACCGGCGCGATAGCCGTGCCTATCGGTTACGACAATAATTGGTCAATCGCGTCCACGCAGATTTGCGACCAGGTCTCCAGCGATTCGCGGCGGGCGACCAATTCTTGCTTTGTCAGAAAACTAAGACCGGTGATCATTGCCTCGCGTTTTTGCACGTTCGGCTCTTTCAAATTGAAGATGTGCACGATCGCCAGGTGAACGCGTCCCACTTCGGTTGAATCGTCGTTCAAGAGAGCAACGATTCGATCTTCAAACGGAGTGTCGATCTTGATTTCCTCATTCACTTCGCGTTCCACGCCTGCGCGGTAAGCCTCCTCATCCATGGCAAAGAGCGATTCATCCGTCTCGTTCATATGGCCACCAATCCCAATAGAACCTTTCGACACCAACCTCTGTTCGCCTGCTTTTTTGCCGCGCACATAATGAAGCACCTTCTTTTCAAAGGCGATCAGCGCATAAGGGATGATTTGCTTGTAGGAGGGATTGGTCTCGGCTTCGGGGCGCGGAATGAAAAAATTGCTTCCGCGCGACAGAATCGCCTTCAAGTATTTGTCGGGCTCGAAATTTAGTCCCTGAAAACTGCCGAGCTCGTCGAAGAGTTTTCGCCTAACGACCAGAACATTCTCGTTTGGCGGATTCATGAGCCTGTCATTCTGAGCGGAACGAAGTGGAGACAAAGAATCCCATTATATTGTCGACCGTTTTGCTACGGGATGTCTCGACTTCGCTCGACATGACAGGAAGGATCAAAACGAATAGCTCACGCCCACCTGCGGTCCGAAAAGATTCAGGCTGGGATTGGGATCGGTTTGCCCGCCATTCGAGAGATGCTGATAAAGCGCCCCTACGCTTATCTTCCAGTGATCGTCCACGAGATAGGAAATCCCGGCTGCCGATAAAATATTAAAGGTAAAATCCTGGCCCTGGCCACCGGGAACTTCTGGGTGACTGTCGATCCATCCCAAACCGAGCCCGCCTGAAAAGTAGGGAATGAAACGACTGCCCGGCCGAACAAAATTATAACGCATTCCGAGATTGAGCCCAAAATAATGGTTCTCGATCCCGCGGAAGATCGGCTCCGCGATCGCGCTGACATAGAATTGGTTGTAGCCGCGAAGCCAGGTGTCGCGCTGCATAACTCCCCACCGAACGCGCGCGGTTATGAATTCCGCACCAATGCCGTAATCGGCAGGCGGGTTGATCGCGCCAAACAAATATCCGGACTCGACTGCCAATTCGAATCGTTGCGGGTTAAGTTCGTCCGTGGTTGCCACACTACGAGTCTGTTCAGTACCGCCGAATGCTTGCGAACAAGCGAGAACGATCACACAGGCAGCGAAAGCGCGATGCGTTTTCATTCGGCGCGCCTACGATAAGGAGGCTTGATTGGATTGCAATTGATAGGGTCAGCGCAGCGTGTTGTATCGCTACGTCATAAATTCCGCGAGATCTTGAGGCAACGGGCTGGTCCATTCATGCTCGTCTTCGATCGCGAGTCTCGCCGAGTGCAAGGCATGTCGCGGCAGGAGCAGCTGACGTTCGAGCTCAGTGGTCCATCCGGTCTCGATGAAACGGAGGTAAAGGCGTTCGTCGGGTCCATAAATTTTGTCGCCAACAAGGGGATGACCAATCGAAGAGAGATGCACTCGAATTTGGTGCGTGCGTCCTGTGTGCGGAATCGCGCGAATCAAGCTGAATTTGCCGGCCTTGCGCACGCTCTCGAGCGACGCGCCCTCGTCACGGCCAGCAGGCTGTAGTCGCCCCCTACCGGCCGATCGCACAAAACGTCGCTCAACCTTAAACTCAGTCCGTGCTGGAGCGCCAGATGGGTGAATCATTTGTTTGAGCCAGATCGCGCAGTCTCGGTGTTTGACCTGTCGATCGATGGCGCCATCAACGACTGTATTTTCCCACTTGGGCCAACCGCACACAATCGCCAGATATTCTTTCTTTAGTTGCCGCCGCTGCATCAAGAGCCCAAATCGGCGCGCAATTTCGGCTTTCTTGGCAATTAAGACCAGGCCGCTGGTCTCGCGGTCGAGACGATTCACAATGGATACCTGGCCGCCGGCAGCAATTTCGAACGCGAAAAGCCCGCGCAGTTCCTGCCACAATGTTCGCGTGCCATCCGGTTTCGTGGGATGAATCAGGAGAAACGGCGGTTTATCGACCACTGCATAATCGTCGCTTTCATCAATGATTTTGAAATCGAGTAACGGCAGCGACTCAATCATTCATCGCAACAATAGCCACGATTGCCTTGACCTCATTCCCAAAACTGCTTTACCTAGCCTCTTTAACTTTTGACAGGAGTACATGGTGGAACCCCAAGACATCAAAGAAATCAAAAACATCATCGATTTGATGAAGAAGAACGATCTTTCGGTCTTCGAAATCGAAAAGGAGGGGTTCCGGTTAAAACTTCAAAGAGGTCCTTCAGGTCAGGCCGCGCCCGTCGCTGGGACGTCTGTGGCAGGCCAGTCCAAAACGGCTGCAACAACTGCTGAAGGTGCACCAGCTATTCCAAAAACAATCGAAAGTGTACAGCTGAAAGAAATCGTTTCGCCCATGGTCGGAACGTTTTATCGCGCTGGATCGCCGGACGCCCCGCCCTTTGTTGATGTTGGAAAAACCGTTACGGAGGAAACAGTTGTTTGCATTATCGAGGCGATGAAAGTGATGAACGAAATCAAGGCAGAGACGAGCGGTGTCATCGCCGAAGTCGTGGCTGAAAACGGTAAGCCAGTCCAGTTTGGACAGGTGCTGTTCAAAGTTCGCTAGACAACGTAGGGCGCGACCGCCGGGCGCGCTGGATCGGGGGGCGTCCCAATGTTTGAAAAAGTCTTAGTTGCCAATCGTGGTGAGATCGCGCTGCGCGTGATTCGCGCCTGCAAAGAGCTCGGCATCCGAACGCTCGCGGTTTATTCTGAAGCCGACGTCGATTCGTTGCACGTTCAGCTTGCAGACGAATCCATTTGTATCGGCGCGCCGCCCAGCACGGAAAGCTACCTCAAAATCGATCGAATCATGAGCGCAGCCGAGATTGGCGATGTCGATGCGATTCATCCCGGCTACGGTTTTCTCGCCGAGAACCCACATTTCGCGGAAGTCTGTGAAAGCTGCAATATCAAGTTCATCGGGCCTTCGTCGCAGGCCATGCAGGCGATGGGCGATAAGAATGCAGCGCGGGGCGCCGCGCGAAAAGCCGGCGTGCCCGTGACGCCGGGAAGCGATGGAATTGTCGAGACAGAGAGCGACGCGATCAAAATCGCAAAGAAAATCGGTTATCCTGTAATGATCAAAGCGGCCGCTGGCGGCGGCGGACGCGGAATGCGCATGGCGCACAATGAACCAAGCCTGCAATCAGCCTTTCACAGCGCGCGCCACGAAGCCGAGAAAGCTTTCGGAAACGACCAGGTCTATCTCGAGAAGCTCATCGTTAATCCGCATCATGTGGAATTTCAGATTGTTGCCGATAGTCATGGTCACATTATCCATCTGGGTGACCGCGACTGTTCCATTCAGCGACGCAACCAGAAAGTGATCGAGGAATGTCCCTCACCGCTGATGACGCCGGGACTTCGCAAGAAGATGGGACACGCTGCGGTGAAATTGGCCAAATCTGTCGGCTATGAAAACGCCGGCACAATCGAGTTCCTTGTCGACGAGGACCACCGTTTTTATTTTATGGAAATGAACACACGCATCCAAGTTGAACACACAATCACCGAAGAAGTTTACGGATGCGATCTGGTAAAGGAACAAATTCGTATTGCCGCAGGCGAGCCGCTTTCGGAACACGTCGCGCATGCAACGCCCCGGCTTCACGCAATTGAATGCCGTATCAACGCGGAAGACCCGGCGAGAGATTTTCAGCCAACGCCGGGCCGAATCGACTTCTATTATGCGCCAGGCGGGCGGGGCGTTCGAATCGATTCGCACGTTTATACCGGTTACACTGTGCCACCTTATTACGATTCGTTGATCGCAAAAATCATCACCGTGGGCGCGACGCGGATCAATGCCATCGAACGGATGCGGCGGGCTCTCGACGAGTATTACATCACCGGCATCAAGACCACTGTGCCGTTTCACGCCGCTATCATGCGCAACGGCGAGTTCCGCAGCGGAAATTACAATACCGGATTCATCGAGCGAGTCATGTCATCGGGCAAACTCGATCTCAGATCGCGGCCGATTCGATTGCATGAATAGAATCGTTCAGGATGCTCGCTGTCGAGATCGGACTCAACGAAGCCTGTCGCAAGCTAGACGTGCCTATTCCACCGGGTAAATCGTGGGCGCGGCGCGGTGGCTGGCAGCTACCTAAACGCCCGGGAGCCAGACCAGGTCGAACGCTAAGCGCATCTAGTTTGAATCCGATTGCGGATGCACTGGTTGCGACACACAAACAGCTTGAACAGCGCACTAAGAGCGGGCTGGCGCGAGCTACGGCCCGGGCCGCAGAAGCCACAGCTAAAGCTGCAAAGCCGCTAGAGGTTAGCAACACGTCACAGTTACGGGATCTAGCTGCCAGTGCTGCCCGTATCTTTGGCTGGGACAATAAAGACAAGCCTGGCGTGCAGCTTAACCAGCAGTTTGTCCTTACCCAGGAACAGATTGAGCGGATCAGGGAGGCGGCTGACGCGGATGATCCATACAAGAAGCCTACTATTAGCGAAGGAAAAAAAACAATGAGTATTGAAATGCAACGACAGCCTTGCAAGTAAACGCAACCACTGGGAACGGCCTTACTCTTACACTACGCGACGCTCGGTTTGTCACGTTTCGAGTCAGACCCAAAACAGCTCTGGCACAAAGCTACGGTCTAGGCAGCCGAACTCCGTGCAACGCTAGACCTACATTCGACGCAATAATAACAAGAAGAAGATCAAGGAGGCCGATTTTCCAGCCGAAGCGCCAGTAAGCAGCTCCGACAAGTGTGAAACAGGCTATGCTGAGCGCTCCCTGCACGATTTGTCCTCGGAATCCCCGAAAGAATGCTCCCGCACTGGAATCAGCGAATCCAGTGATCGCGCCAAGAATGATGGTGGTGCCAATCAAGCGGAAAAGCATAGGCGTCGCGCGAGGTATTCAAAAAAACTTATCATTCTCTCGTGGTTCCTCACGCGCCGGCCAAGCTGACCGACCGGTTAACTCATTAGGAAGCGTCGCGCTATACCAAGGACGCCGAGGGCTGCCCCCAGCAACATTACTGTGGTGCCGCCGTCCGGAACAGCGCCCCCTGTGCCAAAGAGCGTCCACCCGGAAAGGCCACACCCGCCACCTATGGCAGGGATCGTAATAATTCCACTCAAATTACCGACATACCAAACTTCAGAACCAAGTAATCCGCCAGCGTACGTCGCCAACAGGTATGTATATAAACCGCCGGCACCAAGATTTATGGTCGTACCAGTGCCACTATGATCAACTACGGCAGTGGGCAAGGAACCAAAGGCATTGTTTGAGCGATGGTAGATCTGGCCATTGGCGATGTCGATGGTGCCAAGGGCCATGCCAATTAAGTGATTGACATAAAGAGCATTGCCGGATGGCACGCCGGGCCAAACGTAGCCGAGCTCTTGGGCGTCCCCTATGCTAAGGGCACTGGCATTGTGGCCGAATGCAAGCATTACGGCACAAAATGCCGCGGAAAGCAGCGCAAGTTTGCGTGGGGCAATCGATTTCATATTTGCAAAAGGGAAGCAGACCTTATGCCAAAAATGGAAAGACGTTATCCAAGACGTTAGTAGACATCTATTTACCAGCGAGTTATTAAGAGATTTAATCTGACGGGTTTGGTCTGCCCCTCGTCGCCTCCTGTGCGAAATCGTAAGATATTCCGACCGATTCGTAAGGTGTTCCGACGATTCTGCAACAAGTCCATAGGAACAACCGTGGACTGCGTCGCGTGCTCTATACGGCCGTCAGCTTTTCATCCACAACCAAACGCTTTCCGTCGTTACGATATTGACTCGAATTTGCGATTCGTCGCGCTTGCGGCGAATTGGCTTGACAGGCTAGCAAGATTTTTTCAAAACTTGGTTTCGCCAAACGGATTCGAATCAGCCGGAGGAAATCTCCCCCGCTAGGTTCTTCGCCTCTTCCGGATCCGCAATCGCAGAATAACAAAAGCTGGGAAAGAAAGGAAGAACCATGAATCGATTGATTCAGCTCAAAGAGACAACTTCAGTATTTCTTGTCGTGCTAATGTTAACCTTCCTTTGCCTTGGGCTAAGTCCGAAAGCGATCGGAGATATGCCAGTACAAACTGTTGACGTGATTTATAGCTTCGCCGGCGGCGAGGATGGCGAATACGCCGACACTGACTTAGAGACGGACGGCGCTGGTAACATTTATGGCACGACGGTGCTCGGCGGGCATTCTGGAAGTGGCACAGTTTTTCGGCTGAGCCCGACACCTAATGGCTGGGTGCACACAGTCCTATATAGCTTCACAGGTGGCGCCGATGGAGGCGAGCCCTACAAAGGAGTAACACTCGATCGCGAAGGTAACTTGTACGGTACAGCAGTTACGGGCGGATCGGGAAGCTGTGAAGGCGGCTGCGGCGTGGTATACAAGCTAACAAACTCCGGCGGAACCTGGACTCAGACCGTAATTCATGCTTTTACGGGCGGAGACGATGGCTCTGGACCCGGCGCGAGAGTGACGGTGGATCGCAGCGGAAACGTCTATGGGATGACGCCGACAGGCGGCGCATTCGGCTTAGGCACCATTTACAAGATCAGTCAGACAATTGGTGGGACTTGGACCTTCGGGGTCATCCACACCTTTACGGGCGGCGCGGACGGAGGCTCAGGCTCGGCTGGAAGGATGGTTCTGCGCTATGGCCTTCTCTACGGCGCAGCCACCACCGGCGGCAATTATGGAAGCGGAGTCGTTTTTGAGCTCAGGTCACTGGGAGTTAGAGGATGGCGTTTCAGAACGATTTATTCGTTCGCAGGTCAACCAGACGGAAGTTTTCCTTATGGTGCGCTGTTGTTCGGTCGTCGGGGTAATATCTACGGAGCCACTTATTACGGTGGGACTAATAATATTGGTGCTGTTTACGAGCTGTCTTCTAGTCCTGTCGCTCAATCGGTGGAGAAGGTACTCTATGGCTTCCAAGGTGGAAGCGACGGTAACAGTCCGATCAGCAATCTCGTTTTTGATAACACTGGCAATCTCTATGGGACTACGAGTGAGGGCGGTTTAGGCAGCGGTACGATCTTTAAGCTAAGCCCGGGCGGCGGCGGTCAGTGGACCGAGACTGTAGTTCATCCGTTCCAAGGCCCTCCAGATGGCGCGTTTCCCTACAACGGCATGGTCGTCGATCAATTTGGAAATCTTTACGGCGCCACCGTTCATGGGGGCCAAAACGACGACGGATCGATCTACAAGTTCACGCCCTAAGCGCTTGCGGCGAGTTTCATTGAATTGACCAAGCCTGCACCGCAAACAGTTCTGAATAATCAGTAACGCCGAAATCGCCCGCTTCTTCGTGCGTTTCAATCACCTTGCCAGCTTCATCGTAAACGCGAATGACGGCATCATGCGAACAGCTGCGAAACTTTTGCCCGAAGTGTGAAACAGGCAATGCTGAGCACTCCCTGCGCGATTTGTCCTCCGAGTGTTCTAAAGAATGCTCCCTTACAGAGTTCAACGAATCCTGTGATCGCGCCAAGCATTATAGTGGTACCAAGCGAGCGGAAAAGCATAGCGCGCACGAGGTATTCTCGAAATACTGTCATTCTCTCGGGGTTCCTTACAGAGGCAGCAAGCCTTGTGCCCAAACCGCGAAATTCTCACTGACAGTTATTAAATATCGATTTGCTACTCGGTTACAATCTAACAGAATGACCTAACTTTTTTGAAGCGTTCACTGCCGAATCGTAAATTGTTCTGACGGTCGTAAGGGTTTCCTACGATTTGGCCAACAGGCGGATGCGTTCATTGGGCGCTACTCAGCTGTTTTTCGAAACTTCGTTCCGCCGTTTCCGTAGAACGAGCTTGGGAGATCCTAGACTTTTTGGCCACTTTCGCCCCCCAGTTTCCTTATAGGTCAGTATGAACCCGAGGCGACCACAGTGAAATCCAAGCGCCAAATGAAGAAGCATGAAGGAGACGCCCTGATCCTGGATGACAACTCGGTCTGGCGAGTTGACCTCTTCGCCTCACGGACCACATCGTTTTGGTTGTTATCCGACGAATTGGAAGTTGATGATTCGCCATTCCACAGCTCAATCACCAACGCTAGAAGTAACGAAACTGTGAAGGCTCGGATGGTTCGCCCGCCAG
>DASZGW010000138.1:0-17397 GCA_035938475.1 Candidatus Udaeobacter sp. | reverse complement strand
TTCGATGATGTCGAGCTTGAATTTGCTCGGCTCAGGTCGCTCGCTCAACCCTGCGAGACGGCCTTTCTTCCCAAGGGCGAGCGCTTCATCGCGAGAAACTTCAACTCGCTCGAACGGATGGTTCGCTTTGATCTCATTCTTCATCTCCGCCTCGATTTTTTCGAAATCGTCCGGTGAGATGCGGTGCGGAAGATCGACATCGTAATAAAAACCGTTTTCCACCGGTGGCCCGGCGGCAAACTGCGCTTCGGGCCAGATTTTCAAGATCGCGGTGGCGAGTACATGCGACGCCGAATGACGAAGACGCTCCAAATCGGTCATTTGCTCGCGTTGCTCTAACGTTTTGCGTTCTTCCTTCATCAACAGGGCGCGATAATTAACCACGAAGGACACGAAGGACACGAAGAATTTGTTCGCCGATGACGTTCGGAGCAGGTGTCACACAATTGTAACTTGGCAGGCATCTCGCTTGCTCTATAGGTCTGTTCGCCGACTAAACTGCATTTATGAATGCTGCAGAGCTTTTTCGCCAGGAAACCGACGCAGTGCAGCTCGCGCCCGGTGATTTCCTTTTCCGGGAAGGTGACAACGGCGACAAGATGTACGTGCTATTGGAAGGCGAAATCGAGATCTGCCTTGGTGATTTTATGCTCGAGACCGCAGGGCCAGGCGTTCTGATTGGTGAGATGGCGTTGATCGATGACAGTCCGCGCACCGCCAACGCTGTGGCGAAGACCGCCTCTCGACTGGCGGAAATCGATCGACGACGGTTCCATTTTCTCATTCAGCAGCACCCGCATTTTGCGACGCATGTGATGAAAACGCTGGCTGATCGCCTGCGTCACATGAACGCTGTGACGGCGGCGCGAGAGGAAATGTCAACGAATTCATAGCGCTGCTTTCGTAGCAGCACACTCGGCGTTATTCTTCCGGGTGCGAAGCGTCGCGCGGTCTTTGATTCTTGCTGCGATTGCTGCGAGCGGTTGCGGACAAAAAGCCGCGCAGACTTCCGATTTTTCGGCGCAGCGTCAGCAGATGGTTCAGCGGCAGTTGATGACGCGTGGCATCAATGATGCGCGCGTTCTCGCTGCGATGGCGAAAGTGCCACGAGAAGAATTCGTCGCCCCGGAATCGCGAGCTGCCAGTTATGAAGACGGGCCGTTGCTAATCGGTTACGGTCAGACCATTTCGCAGCCATACATCGTAGCGTTCATGACGGAGCAATTGCGTCCGAAACCGAATGACCGCGTTTTGGAAGTTGGGACGGGCTCAGGTTATCAGGCGGCGATTCTGGCCGAGCTCGTGTCGGAGGTTTACTCGATCGAGATCGTCGAGCCGTTGGCGAAAAACGCCGAGGCGATATTACAACGGCTCGGGTATAAAAATGTGCATCTGAAAATCGGTGATGGTTACAAGGGCTGGCCGGAACAGGGACCATTCGATGCGATCATCGTGACCTGCGCACCGGACAAAGTTTCGCAGCCGCTCGTCGATCAGCTGAAAGACGATGGGCGCATGGTCATTCCTGTCGGCGACCGATTCGCTCAGGAATTGTACCTGCTGGAAAAGAAAAACGGCCAATTAAAACAAAGCGCCACGCTGCCGGTGCGTTTCGTGCCCATGGCGAACGAAGCGGCTAAGCCGAATTGAATAGAGTGAATTCATAAACGTTGTAATTACCGGTTCGCCGCAGGACGAATCCGTCCCGTGTGCGGACCTGTGGCCGGTCCACGTCGGCGTTCTCTTTCACACCAGGGAGACGGCCCACAGGGCCGTGGCTACAGCCGCTTGTCACTTAATCGCTGCTAGTTTTTTCAAATCGACGCGTTTGACCCATTCCTGCAATTCCTTTGGGTCCTGGTTTTGCAGCTCGATTTGAACAAAATAACGATTGGCGATCATGACCCAGAGAGTGGCGTGCTTGCTTTCTTTCTCGAAGGCTTCGAAAGCAGGGTTACCATCGATGGTGACAGATTTGCCGTAACCTTCGTTGGTTTCGCTGTTGTTGTTCCAGGCAGCCGTCGTGGCATTCACGTAATCCGGGTTCGCTACAGAATCGAGTATGCTGATGGCCGCTGTCGGGGCTTTGTCGCCCTCACCCTTGTGATAATCGCGATGCACGTTCGTGATTCTGAATCCCCCGACGTCTTCCGTAGAACCTTCCGCTTTGTCGGCGACCCAGCCTTGCGGCGGCTCCGGCAAAATGGGAAGCAGTTTCTGATAATCAACGGCATCGGGAACGAGAATCGGTTCGTTCTGAGCCTGCACCAGGCCAATCCCGGAAATGATAAGCAGCGCCAGTGCGAACAAACTCGCACTCGCGGCGGAGCCAAACTTCGGCTGAGGAACGAGAGCCGTCGATTTCATGCTAACCTCTTTCTCCGCAATGAGAGATTCCCCTACACGATTGACTTTATAGCAGCTGTCAAGACGCTTGCACGATGCGCATACGAGAACGCGTACGTGACCACTGTCTGAGACCGTCGCCTCTTCCTTCTCAAGGGAGAGGGTAGGGTGAGGGTTGTTTTTGGAACTCACGCTATGTCGGAAACCCCTCACCTCAGTCCTCTCCCCTCGCGGGAGGGGAGAGGCGAATCAATGCGGAGCAGATCCTTCCGCAGAGCGCCGCAAACTTCCGCGGCAGCGCGGTGTCGTGCCAAACTGCTTGTCGCTATTTGGACCTTTGCGGTGGCGGTGCGGTTTATCCTGATCGATCAGCCCTACGTCGATCATTGGAGTTGGAGACAAAGCGATGTCGCAGCGATTGCGCGCAACTTTTTCGAACACGGTTTTCGCTTCGGTTACCCTCAGATCGACTGGGCTGGCGGGTCGGCGGGGTACGTGGGAACAGAGTTTCCCGTTCTGCCTTTTCTCGCGGCGATCTGTTACAAATTTGCCGGCATTCACGAATGGATTGGACGCAGCCAGTCCGTGATTTTCTTCGCTATTTCGCTCCCGTTTTTCTTTTTGCTCGTGCGCGAGATCTTCGACGGCACAACTGCGATTTGGGCTACGTTTTTCTACGCTTTTGCGCCGCTGAACATCTTTGCCGGCCGCTCCTTCATGCCGGATGTGCCATCGCTTAGCCTGGGAATCATCGGATCGTATTTTTTTCTGAGTTGGCTTCGCGATCGCAAACCGGCGCCGTTTTATCTGGCTGCGATTGCGATTTCCTTGTCGATCCTGATCAAGGTCACGAGCATCGTGATTGCCGCGCCACTAGCGTACATCGCTGTAGGGCGTCTGTGTCAGACGCCAGGCGTTTCACAGAAACGCCCTACAATGTATCGCGGCATCGCCCTGTTTGCAGCGATCACGCTGCTGCCAGCCGCTATTTGGTATTGGCATGCGCGTCAAATCGCCGAGGAATTCTATCCGTATCATTTCTTCGGTGCCGGTGGAGTTCGACTGGAAAGTTTTTCGTGGTACTGGGACATCGCGCAACAAACTGCGACGTCGAGTCTGACGCCGATTCTCGCAATTCTAGCGCTGATCGGTTTGTTCGTAACGCCGCGGGGAAAACTTGGCTGCCTCTTTGATTGGTGGCTGGCTGCCATGGTTCTCTTTGTTGTAGCCGTCGGCTACGGCAATCGCCATCCCTGGTACCAGCTTCCTCTCGTGCCCATCACCGCTGGGTTTGCCGGCGCCGGATGCGCGTTTTTTGAATCGAAAATTTCTTCGCGCGTTGCGGTCGTGGCCTTGTCGATCTTGCTCGCAGGCTCGTTTGCAATTCTGGCCTTCTTGTACGTACGACCTCTTTATGAATCATCAGCCGCGCAACTTCGCGATGCTGGTCTGGAATTAAACAAGCTTACGGCGAGCGATGCGTTGGTTGTCGCCGTGGACGGAGGCAATCCAACCATATTCTATTATGCGAAGCGCAAAGGCTGGCATTTTCTCGAGCAAAATGGGATCTACGACGGCAATCCTAAGAATAGCCAGCAAGCGATTGCCGGTCTTGAGAGACTGCGTCGCCAGGGTGCAACGCATTTTGTCTTTACCACGCCCAGGTTTTGGTGGTTGGAATCTTATCCTGAGTTCACTCGGCATCTCAGCGAGAGTGCAACGCTGCTTGAGGCGACTCCAGAATTCAAAATCTATGAACTGACCTCTGGCGCAAGGTGACAATGTATCACGTTGCCGAAATTCAGAGATTCCTCCAGCCTTCGCATAGAGTTGCGGCTCGGCAGGCGACTTCGCGGAGTTTACCCTGAGCGAACGAAGTGAGTCGAACGGGCTCGGAATGACAACAGCGATTAAGCCTCGTCGTCAGCTTGGGTTATTCGATGCCACCATGATCGTCATGGGTGGCATCGTCGGTGCGGGGATTTTCGCCAATCCGTCCGAGGTGGCGCATCGCGTTCACACGCCGTTCTTGATCCTCGGCGTTTGGGTGCTGGGCGGGGTTTTTGCGATGGGGGGTGCGTTTATCTGGGCTGAATTGGCTACTCGTTTGCCCGGAACCGGTGGCCAGTATCTCTACTTGCGGGAGGCATATCATCCTGCGGTTGCCTTTGTGTATGGATGGGGATTGCTTCTTGTGACGCAGACTGGCGGGATGGCTGCAGTGGCCGTCATTTTCGCGTCCTACTTTCGCGCGCTTACGGGAGTAGCTTGGAACGGCAGCGTAATCGCGGCTATGGTGCTGCTCGGACTAACGGGCATTAACTGTCTGGGAGCGCGCGCGGGCAGCAATGTGCAAAGCGTTTTCATGTTGTTAAGGATCGCGGCGATTGCGGGGCTCGTGATATTTGGACTTGCGTTCGGCGGTGGTTCGCTCAAATCCGAGCCGTTGCCTGCCTCTCCTTTTTCTCTTGGTGTTTTGGCAAGCATTGGATCCGCGATGGTTCCCGTCGCGTTTGCTTATGGCGGATGGCAAACCGCGAGTTTTGTCGCAGGCGAAATGCGCGATCCGCGCCGTGATTTATCGCGCGGACTGCTAATGGGCGTGGCTGGCGTTGTGGCTCTTTACCTGGCCGTCAATTTCGTGTGTTTGCGAGTTCTCGGTCCAGCTGGCTTGGATGCAACGACGACTCCCGCATCCGACGTAATGCGGGCGGCGATCGGCGCACGCGGCGCGCAATGGATTGCCGCCGGGATCGCGATCTCGACGCTTGGATTCCTAAGCCAAAGCATGCTAACCGCTCCGCGCGTTTATTACGCGATGGCGCGCGACGGCCTTTTCTTTGCGAGCGTTGGCAAGCTCTCTGAACGCTCACGAGCGCCTGTGATCGCCATCATGCTCCAAGGTCTGGCGGCAATCGTTATCGCTTGCTCCGGGACATATGGTCAAATTTTGAACTTTGAAGTGACCGTCGATTTCATTTTTTTCGCAATGACAGCAGCATCGCTTTTCATTTTGCGTAGGCGCCAGATCGGCTCAGACACAGTTACCTTTCGTGTACCCGGCCACCCATTCACGACGATTCTTTTTGTTTTGGCGTGTGTGGGAATTGTCGGAAGCGCTATCGTCGCTTCACCGCTGAATAGCGCAATCGCATTAGGTATCATGCTGGCAGCGCTCCCGGTTTACTATTATTGGAGGAAATTCAGACGAGCACATCGATGATACACAAGCATTCGGACTACATGCATTGGTCCAAGACGCAAAGCCGCGCACGATTCAATCTCGCGACGAGCGGCGTAGCGGCGTTTCCGCTCCGCGAGCTGCCAGTCCAGTTGGAGACACTCGAAATTAATGGGCTAAACGACAGCGGGTACGGTTATCCGCCTTTACAAAAAGCCGTCGCAGTGCATCACGGTGTCGATCCGGACTGCGTTGTGGAATCCGCGGGAACGTCCATGGCAAATCATCTTGCCATGGCTGCCATCCTCGAACCGGGCGACGAAGTCTTAATTGAGCATCCGGCGTACGGACCGATTCTCGACGTTGCCCGATATCTTCGCGCGAACGTGAAACGGTTTCTGCGCATCAAGGAAATCGGCTGGGCCGTCGATCCGCAAGCGATTCTTCATTGCATCACGCCGAAGACGCGGCTCATCGTGATCACGAACCTGCACAATCCGACGAGCGCGCTGACGCCGGATTCGGTTCTGCGCGAAGTTGGCGACATCGCGCGCAGCGTTGGAGCGCTCGTCATGGTGGATGAGGTTTATCTCGATGCGGTCTACCAGCGGACGCCGCGTACGTCGTTTCATCTCGGGCCAGAGTTCGTAGTGACCAGCAGTTTAACGAAAGTTTACGGCGTCAGCGGGCTGCGGTGTGGCTGGATCCTGGCGCGCCCGGACCTTGCATGGAAGATGCGCCGCTTGAATGATCTCTATAGTGCGACGCCAGTTTACCCTGGCCTACTTCTCGCTGTCGCCGCGTTTAAGCACCTGAATCGCCTTCGCGAAAAAGCGCGTAAAATCGTTGATGCGGACCGGAAACTGCTCCGGGATTTTCTCGTGCGGCAATCAAAAATTTCGGCCATTGGGTCTGATTGGGGCACGACTTCGTTCGTGCAATTGCGAGATGGCGACGCTGATGATTTTCTGGAACGACTGCGGACTGAATTCGATACCTCGGCAGTTCCAGGGCGTTTCTTCGAAATGCCAGACCATTTTCGCATTGGCATGGGCGTGAATACGGAAATGTTCGACGAGGGTCTTAATTGCATCGGCCGAGCGCTTGGAGACCACTGAATGAAGAGATCTAAGCAAATCGAGATTCGCCCTGCACACGTGGAAGATGTGCCAATCATTCTTGAATTGATTCGCGACCTGGCGACATACGAGCGCGCGCCGGACGAGGTGACTGCCACAGAGGAACAACTTATCGATGTTTTGTTTGGGGAACGACCGGCCGCGGAAGTCCTCATTGCTTTCGAGGGAAAATCGGCGGTCGGCTTCGCAGTTTACTTTTATAATTTTTCCACCTGGCTTGGGCGACCTGGGCTTTATCTCGAAGACTTGTTCGTGAAGCCGGAAAAGCGCGGCAAAGGTTACGGGCGCGCATTGCTCATTGAGCTTGCGAAAATTGCGCGGGACCGGGGCTGCGGCCGGATGGAATGGGCTGTGCTGGATTGGAACGAACCGGCGATAAAGTTTTATCGCGCGCTTGGGGCAAAGCCGATGGATGAATGGACGGTGTTTCGCCTGGCGCGCGATGAAATTGCGAGACTCGCGAATTCGGGAGGAGTCGAGCAAGAGTAAGAGGCAAGAGTAGGAGGCAGAGGAAGAGGAAAAAAAAGAAGCAAATGGCGAAGGAAAGAACAAAGATCGAGGACTACGCGTTTCTCAGCGATACGCAGACGGGCGCGTTGGTGAGTCGGGATGGATGCGTGGATTGGCTTTGTTTTCCACGATTTGATTCACCGGCGTGCTTCGCGTCGCTTCTGGGCGATACGAAGAACGGACATTGGCGGTTTTTCCCTGAGGAAGAGGTCAACGCAACGCGTCGCCGTTACCGTGGTGACTCGCTGATCCTCGAAACAGAAATCGAAACCAAAAGCGGCGCTGTACGCCTGATCGATTTCATGCCACCGCGTGGCGAGAATCCGGACATCATTCGAATCGTGGAAGGGTTGCGCGGCAGGGTGTCGATGCAGATGGAATTGGTCATCCGGTTTGATTACGGGCAGATCGTGCCATGGGTGCGCCAGCGGCATGACGGCTTGGAAGCGATCGCCGGGCCGGATGGCTTGATCTTGCGAACGCCGATTGAAACGCGCGGCAAAGACCTGACCACGGTTGCCGAGTTTACGGTTAGCGAAGGTGAACGGGCCCCGTTTGTGCTCACGTGGTTCGCCTCCCACAAGAATCCGCCAAGGGCGATCCATTACGAGCATGCCCTGCGCGACACAGAAAGGTATTGGCGAGCGTGGTCGAATCAGTTTCAGGGGCAGGGGAAATGGCGCGATGCAGTGATGCGCTCGCTGCTTGTTCTCAAGGGATTGACTTACGCGCCTACAGGTGGCCTTGTCGCCGCCGCGACGACATCATTACCCGAACAAATCGGAGGACCTCGCAACTGGGACTATCGCTACTGCTGGTTGCGGGATGCCACGTTCGCTTTGCTCTCACTGCTGCGCGCCGGTTATCGCCAGGAAGCCGAAGCATGGCGTGAGTGGTTGGTGCGGGCTGTCGCTGGCAGTCCTGCCCAGATGCAGATCATGTACGGCGTTCGCGGCGAACGCCGCCTCGATGAAGCCGAAATTCCCTGGCTTTCAGGGTACGAAAAGTCTGCACCAGTGCGCATCGGCAACGCTGCTTCGAAGCAATTTCAGCTCGATGTGTACGGCGAGGTACTGGCGACCATGTTCGAAGCTGATCGCGCTGGAATCAAAATGGAGGAACCTGATTGGGCCTTGATGGTACATTTGATAAAATTCCTGGAATCAAACTGGCAGAAACCAGATGAAGGAATTTGGGAAGTGCGGGGCGGACGAAAAAATTTCACTCACTCGAAAATGATGGCATGGGTGGCGTTTGATTGCGCCGTGAAACTTGTTGAGGAGTGCGGGTGCGCGGCGGAGCAACATCATGGCCGCTGGCGAAAGGTTAGAGAGCAAATTCACGCGGAGGTTTGCGAGCGTGGTTATAACTCAAAGAGAAAGGCTTTCACTCAATCTTATGGTTCCGATGCGCTGGACGCCAGCCTGCTGACAATGCCACTCGTCGGCTTTCTGCCTGCAACAGATGAACGTGTCCGCAACACCGTCGAGGCCATTGAACGCGAGCTGATGGAAGATGGCTTGGTCTTGCGTTATCGGCCGCAGGAATGCGGCGTGGACGGATTACCGGGGCGTGAAGGTGTTTTTCTCCCATGCTCTTTCTGGTTGGTGGCCTGCTGGCACCTCCTCGGTCGAAAGAAAGAAGCGCGCGAGTTATTCGAGCGCTTGCTGGATGTGCGAAACGATCTTGGACTTCTCTCCGAGGAATACGATCCGCGCGAGAAACGACAGCTCGGAAATTTTCCGCAGGCATTTTCGCACGTTGCGCTCCTTGGTGCCGCCCGAATCCTTAACGGTGAACAGGAAGTGACGTCGGTATGATGTCAAAGACGAGCGGTCTCCAGTCGGCCGCACGCAAAAAGGCAGGTTGAAAAGCGCGCTCCGCTGAAACATGACGGCTTAAAGCCGTCATGTTCGCGGCGTCGCAGCTCGTTGGGAATACAACGCGATGAAACTAAACCCGGGTCCCGCTTGAAGAAACGAGCCGCCGAATCAGATCCTCGATAGTTACGATCCCGCAAAGACGCTTCTTTCGGTCCAGGACAGCAGCAAGGCCGAGCCGTGCGGCGCGCAATTGCTGCACAATCCGATAGGCAGACTCATCCTCAGTGGTCGTTACGATGCGCCGGACATAATTGTGCAGCGGTTTGCTTCCATTCTGATCGAGCAGGATATCGAGGACGTTAATCAAACCATCAGGTTGTCCTCCTGGCGTGATCACTGGCAGACGATCAAGGCTGGAAGAAGCGCCGAGTTCGATTGCTTCCCGGGTTGATGCGCTCGGTGGCAACGCGACGACTTTCGCCGACGGCAGCATTACATCGCGCACTTTGACGCTGCGGAAGTCCACTACGTTGTGAATCATGGCGCGTTCCGTAGCAGTGAGGGAGCCCTCTAGCTCGCTTTGCGTAGTGATCTGCTTTAGGTCTTCGCGTCCGGCAAAAAGACGAGCGCGTCTCGCTGCGCGATCCGGCAGGAGCAGCTTGCCCAGTCGCGCACCGAGTTCGAGCAAGGGCGATAACAGGGCCGAAACGAATTCGAGCACGCCGGCAAGTTGAGCAAGCGCGCGAAATGGAAATCGCCGGAAAAGCGATTTCGGGAGAACCGACAGCAAAAACAGATAGACCGGAAGCGCAATGGCCAGAGAGATAATGTAGCCGGCGAAGCCCCATAATCGGACTAACTCCCGAGTCAGCAGGAACAGACCGAGTATGTCCGCCGCATTCGTGAAGAGCAGAACCGTTACCAGTAATCGCTCTGGGTGTTTCAACAAACGATTCAACCGCACCGCCGCAGGCACGCGGCGCTTCACATTTTGTCGCAATCGAACCGGATCAATCGAAAGCAGCCCGCTTTCAATTCCGTTGAACAAAAATGAAACAATCCAGCAACAAAGAATGATCAAAGCGCTCATCATGCTGCTGCTCCAAAAGCTTTCGGGGTTGTTTTCTCCAGCAGGATTTCCTCGATTCTTTTGCGCGCTGCGCGACGCACCGTAATTGCAAGGCCGGGGACCTCCACTCTTGCGCCCGAGGCGGGCAAATAACCGAGCCGCGTGAAGACGAATCCGCCAATCGTGTCGATCCCTTCTGCGTCGATTTGAAAACCGAGATATTCGCTTAAATCGTCGAGGCGCGCGTCGCCGCTAACCAGAAATCTACCATTCCCGAGCGGCTCAATATAAAGAGCGACATCGTCCCGTGGCACAATATCGGAAAGGATTTGTTCCACGATATCTTCCATCGTGATAATTCCTTCGGTCCCGCCAAATTCGTCAACCACGACTCCCATTCCTTGGGGACGAATCAAAAAGAGCTTGAGCAGCTCCAACGCGCCCATCGTCTCGGAGACGAAAGAGGGCGCGATGAGCTTCTCAGTGTAATGCTCTGATGGATCGAGCAGGAACAATTTCACATCGATGATCCCGAGAATTTGATCGGGTGTGTCCGCATAAACCGGGACGCGCCGATATCGATTTTTCTTAAGGCGCGCAATTGCTTCTTCGTTCGTTAAATCATCTGGCAACATGAAACTATCAACGCGCGGCGTCATGCAGTCCTTTGCGGTCTTATCGCCGAGCTTGATGATTTCCTGAATGATTTCGGCTTCGCCTTCATACAAAGCGCCTTCCTCCTCACTCATCTCGAGCAGCGTCTCCAATTCCTCGTCGCTCAATCGCGGTCGAGTCCGCAGACGCGACGGCGTAAAAAGATCGACTACGCGAGCGCTCACGCTTTCGAGGCCGCGGCCGATGCGGTCAAGAAGCGGCATCGAGATCTGCAAGGCGAAGGCGCCGATCGTCGAGAGTCGATAGGGCGCTGAAAGCGCCAGGAGTTTTGGAACTAGATCGCAAAGCAGGACGACAATTGCGAAGATCGCAAGCGCAGCCACCCACTGCGAAATGCGCCCCGCCAATGGGCCCTCCCACAAGAAGAAGAGACATAGTATGATTAGCAGAACATTTATTAGTCCATCGCCGAGGAGCAGGACATTGAGGACATGACGCGGATTTTCCCGGAAAAGGTGTACAAATTTGGTGAGCCTTGGATGATTTGTTTCCAGACGCCGCAACTGATGCGGCTTAAGGGAAAAAAGGGCTGTCTCCACACCGGAAAACAGCGCGGAACAGAAAATCAAAATCGAAATGACCACCAGCAGGATGGCCAGGGCCACAGCTGTCATTTTCTATGGCGACACAGCCAAGATGACAGTTTAACTGCCCGAGGCGGGCAGTCTCGTTCCCCTGAAAAACTAGTGCATGTGGGTTTGCCCATTATCTGAGCCGCTGGCAAATTAAGCCCCTTGATGAGTAAAGGCGAGAGGATTTCGCGATTTGTGGCGGAGTTGGGTGCCGAAGATGCGGATCCAGACCAGACCGACATCGTAAAGCACCCATTTTATCGCGCGTTTTTCCATTGCTGGAACGAACAGCGTTATTACGAGGCGCATGATGCTCTGGAGCAGCTTTGGCTCAAGACCAAATCGTCCGATGCAGACTATTTCAAAGGATTGATTCAGGCGGCTGGCGCTTTCGTTCATCTGCAAAAGCGCTTCGAACATCCATTGCACGCAAAACACAGCAAGCGTTTGCCTCCTGCGGTGCGTTTGTTCCGGCTCGCGGAAAGGAACCTGTCGCGGTTCGGTCCGCGGCATCACGGGTTGGACGTCGCCGTTTTCTGTCACCTTTTGCACCAATCCGCCGATCGGATAGTCGCGTCCGACTATAAAACCAATCCCTGGTCTCCCGAAACCGCGCCAAAACTGAAATTGCGAGTTTAGCCGAGAAGCTCGCGTGGATTCCCGCGAGCACTGATCCTCCCTGATTCAAGCATCAAGACTTCCTCGCAAATTTCAATTGCTTCGGCGGGATCGTGCGTCACGTAAAGCATAGGAATGCCGAACTCACTGTGGAGGCCGCGAAGTTGATCGAGAATCGTCCGCTTCAATTTAGCGTCGAGTGCCGTCAGCGGCTCATCCAACAGTAACAGTTGTGGCCCTGAAAGCAGAGCCCTCGCGATTACGATGCGTTGGTTTTCGCCGCGGGAAAGAGAACGGACGTCGCGATCGAGAAAGGAACCGATTTCGAGAAAACTGGTGACGTGGTCGAAAGAGAGTGTCTCGTGTTTTGATTTGCCATTGCTTCCATAGAGAAGATTCCGTCGAACCGAAAGGTGGGGAAAAAGCGAATCGTCCTGCGGCACGTAGCCGATTTTCCTCAATCGGATCGGAAGCGAATAATTCTGCGCGGTATTCTCGAAGAACTGCTCGTTGAGCGTGATTTGCGCAGTCTGCGGTTTTCGCAAACCGGCGATGGCTTCGAGCAACGACGTTTTGCCCGAACCGGATGGCCCAAAGATTCCGGTGCGCGCGTTGTGAAGATCGACATTCACTTCGAGGGTGAATTCCTCGAGGGGCAGCGACAGTTGGTGAATCTCCAGCTTCATCGCGCGGCCGACCTTTTCATCAACACTTCGCTCAACCAAACCGCGCCGAAAGCAATGATGACACTTACGATGAGAAGGCGATACGCGCTGGCGTCGTGCCCGAGTTGCACTGTTTCAAATATTTCCAGTGAAAGTGTCGTTGTTCTTCCGGGAATGTTTCCTGCCACCAGGATTGTGGCGCCGAATTCGCCGACGGCTCGGGCAAAAGCCAGGACGACTCCAGCAACGATGCCGCGCGAAGCGAGCGGAAGAGTTATCGTAAAGAAGACGCGAGCATCGCCGGCGCCGAGTGTTCGAGCGATCTGCTCGAGACGTTGATTAACATTTTGAAATCCGACGCGGGCGGAACGCACCAAGAGCGGAAACGACATTACTGCGGCGGCGGCTACAACAGCCCTCCAGGTAAACACAACGTCAATCCCCAAATGTTGATGCAGAAAATGACCGACTCCACTGCGCAGGCTGAAAAACTTTAAAAGAAGTAAACCGGTCGCGACGGGCGGAAGCACCAGCGGCAAGGTCACCAAAGTTTCAACCAGGAGTTTTCCCGGCCAACGACGGCGGGCCAACGGCCACGCCACTGCCAAACCAAATGGCAAAATCAACAATGTGCTCAGCGCACACGCAGCCAGCGTGAAGCGAACAATCTGCCATTCAGCCGGCGTCAGCCACATGCGCTAGAATTTCACGATAAAACCGTACCGCTCGAATAGTTTTCGTGCGTTCTCCGACTCAAGGTAAACCAGGAAAGCCTTTGCTGCGGTCTTGTTTCTTGCTTCTTTGATGACTGCAATTGGATAGCGAATCGCCGGGCCTTGCTCGACCGGAACACTGAACGCGATCTCCACTCTTTTCGAAATATTCGCATCGGTTTTGTAAACGAAACCAACGTCCACATTCCCGGATTCCACTGCTGCAAGCGCAGCGCGTACATTTTGGCTGGGCACCATTTTCGATTCAAGCTTATCCCATAGGCCAAGGCCGCTCAGATATTCTTTGGTATAAATGCCCGCTGGCACGGCGCGCGGATCGGCGATCGCAATCTTCTGCACTTTGGAAGTAAGTTCCTCCGGCGACTCAATCGTGAGTTTGCTGTCATTTGGTGCGATAATGACCAGCGCATTAGAGAGCAGGTCGCGTCGCGTCTCGGTCACAATTAGTCCGGCTTTTTGCAGATCGTCCATTTTCGCCTCGTCCGCCGAGACAAAGATGTCCGCCGGCGCGCGCTCAGTAATCTGCCGCGACAGCAGACTGGAAGCAGCAAAGTTAAACACAATTTTGTCTCCGGTTTGTTTTTCGTAGTTGGCAGCGATCTCCTTCATTACATCGGTGAGGCTGGCTGCCGCATAAACGTTTACCTCGGCGCCGTTGGCATTGTGCAAAGCCAGCGCGGCTGCCAAAATTAAGACGGACTTTGGAAACTTAAACATTGCGCACTCTGTTCCTTTTAATGCCGGTGACAAGTCGCTTCCGCTTTGGATTTCTCGCATTAACGTGGTTGGTGACATCGAGCGACACTTTTGCTGAGCCCAAGCCGGCGCGTCCCGAACACACGAACCGCCTCGCGCAGGAGAAGTCGCCTTATCTTCTTCAGCACGCGCATAACCCTGTTGATTGGTATCGGTGGGGCGAAGAAGCCTTCGCGAAGGCGCGGCGCGAAAACAAACCGATCTTCCTTTCGATTGGTTATTCCACCTGCCATTGGTGCCATGTGATGGCGCACGAATCGTTCGAAAACGAAGAAGTCGCCGCGATCATGAATCGCGAGTTTGTGAACATCAAAGTAGACCGGGAAGAGCGCCCCGATGTTGACCGCGTTTATATGACCTTTGTGCAGGCGACCACGGGCGGTGGCGGATGGCCGATGAGTGTCTGGTTAACGCCTGATTTGAAGCCATTTGTTGGAGGAACCTATTTTCCATCCGAGGACCGATACGGTCAGCCCGCTTTCAAAAGCGTGCTCGAACGAATCGCGACCGCCTGGAAGGAGAACCACGACAAAATTGTCGAACAAGGCGGCAAGATCGTTGCGGCGCTCCGTGAATCTCAAGCAGCGACAATTGGGGAAGGAAAAATCGATGCAGCTATCTTAGATGCCGCTTACCGGCAGATCGACCGTAGTTACGACCCGAAGCAAGGCGGCTTCGGTAACGCTCCAAAGTTTCCGCGACCAGTGACCCTCAATTTCCTGACGCGGTTTTATGCGAGCGGTCCTAAGAGCGAACCCGGTAAGCATGCCCTCGAAATGACGTTGTTCACGCTGCGCAAAATGGCCGCTGGCGGAATGCATGATCATATCGGAGGCGGGTTTCACCGTTATTCAGTCGACCGCTATTGGCACGTGCCGCATTTCGAAAAGATGCTTTACGATCAGGCGCAGCTCTCCGTCGCGTATCTCGACGCATTCCAAATCACGCGAGATCAACAATACGAAGCAGTCGCGCGCGACATTCTTGATTATGTAGCCCGCGACATGACGTCAAAGGAAGGCGGCTTCTTCTCCGCCGAAGACGCCGATAGCCCTGTTGTAGCCGCGGGCGCTGACCGCGGCCACGCAGAGACCAAAGAAGGCGCATTCTATGTCTGGGCGAAAAAAGAGATCGACGCTGCCCTTGGTGATGCGGCCGAGATTTTCGATTTCCATTACGGCGTGCAGCCACACGGCAACGCGCCGGAAGGAAGCGATCCTCAGGATGAATTCCGCGGCAAAAATATTTTAATTGAGCGTCACACAATTGCGGAGACCGCAAAGCACTTTCGGAAAACCGACGAAGAAATTGAAAAACTACTCGTGCAATGTCGCGCGAAATTGTTTTCCATTCGTTCGAAACGGCCGCGACCTCATCTCGACGACAAGATCATTGCTGCTTGGAACGGCTTGATGATTTCGGCTTACGCGGGCGGCGCACAAGTGCTCGATGAACCGCGCTACCTGGAAATTGCAACGCGCGCCGCGAAATTTCTTCAGGCCAACCTATTCGATCCGTCGCGCAAGACTTTGTATCGCAATTATCGCGGTGGCCGCAGCGATATTGAGGGCTTCGCTGACGATTACGCGTTCGTGATCCAGGGTCTTCTCGATCTATATGAAGCTTCGTTCGACGTCGAATGGTTGAAATTCGCGGTCCAATTGCAGGAGACGCAGGACCGCTTGTTTTTCGACGACAAGAACGGCGGCTATTTCAGCACGAGCGGCAAAGATGAAAGCGTTTTCCTTCGAATGAAAGACGGTAACGACGGCGCCGAGGCCGCGGCCAGCTCCGTCGCAGCGCTGAACCTTTTGCGGCTGGCACAATTTCGCGATGACAAACAAATGGCGGCGCGCGCGCGAAAAACGATCGACGCATTTGCGACAACTCTCTCGCACTTTCCCAGCGCGATGCCGCTAATGCTGGTAGCGCTCGACTACTCGCTGAGCAAGCCGCGCCAGATCGTCATTGCTGGGAAGAAGGATGCCCCGGAAACCAAAGCGTTGGTTCAAGAAGTGCGTCGTCATTTTCTGCCGAACACGGTTCTATTTCTAGCGGATGGCGCTGAAGGCCAGAAATATCTGTGCGAGAAAAACGAAGCGATTCGCGCCATGTCGCCGATCGATGGGAAACCAGCCGCTTATGTGTGCGAAAATTTCACCTGCAAAGCGCCTGTGACCGACCCTAAGCAGCTCGCCGAGTTGCTTTCCAAATAATCCACCGGCGGATGTCGGGCTGCTAGCCTGATTCGGCTGACAGGCTGCCGAGTCAGCCAGGCTGGCTGACCTCCATGCGTTGTCTATTTGCTGCCAGGCTTAACGGCAGGGATTTTCGCTAGATCCGGCGGGAGTTTGTCAGCGGGAAACGTCTCAAGGGTCATCTCGACGAGGCTCACGAACGGACAACCAAAATCGGGTTTGGCTTCACCGCTCCGATCGACAATCACGCCAACCGCCAGGACGGCACCGCCATGTGCATTGACGATGTCGACAGTTTCCTGCACGCGTCCGCCGCGCGTCACGACATCTTCCACAACGACGAATGTTTCGCCCCGCGAAATTTGAAAACCGCGCCGCAAGACCAGCTTGCCTTCGTCTTTTTCGACAAAGATATGGCGCTTACCTAACGAACGGCCGACCTCCTGGCCAACGATAATTCCGCCGAGAGCGGGCGAGATCACCGTGTCGCAATCGAATTTGCGCAGTTTATCCGCGAGCCATCCACAAACCTTTGCGGCGATCGCAGTGTCCTGGAGAAGCAAAGCGCATTGGAAATACTGGCGGCTGTGTAAGCCGGAACGCAAGATGAAGTGTCCATCCAATAGCGCACCGGTCTCTCGAAAAAGGGCCAGAATATCGTCGCTCATGTTGTAGGGCGTTTTTGCAAAACGCCATTTATGGGGGTGGCGTCTGGCACAGACGCCCTACAATTATTGAGAGCCGCGTCGCCCATTTAGCCGGAGGTGTCATACGCTACCCGAGCAGTCGATCCACCTTCATCTGCGATCGCGATGACTTCGATTTCTACATTTGCTCCCTTGGGCAGCGCCGCGACCTGGATAGTGGAACGGGCTGGAGGGTCCTGCTTGAAATACGAACCATAAACTTCGTTAACAGTCTGGAAATCGCCGAGGTTCGTGAGGAAAATCGTTGTCTTAACGACACGATCGAAAGTTAGTTCCTCGGCCTTCAAGACGGCTCCGATATTGTCGAGTACGCGCCGGGTCTGGGCGGCGATGTCGCCAGGAACGATCTGACCCGATTTTGGGTCGAGTGGAATTTGCCCGCTGCAAAACAAGAAGGTTCCGCT
>DASZGW010000137.1:0-40983 GCA_035938475.1 Candidatus Udaeobacter sp. | reverse complement strand
TTCAACGACCAGATAACCGCTGAATCCTCAAATCGCTAACTCGTTAAATTGCGTTATGTTCGGGATTCATTCGCGCCCGTAGTTCAACTGGATAGAACGACGGCCTCCGGAGCCGTAGGTTGCGCGTTCGAGCCGCGCCGGGCGCAGCCCCTATGAAATCGGATTTTTATAGGTAAAACTGCCGGTTTTTGTGCATTCCGGCATATACGCTCAAACTTAGCCAGCCGCATGTCGTCACGGTGACGGGCAAAGCGTTCTACGACATCGCACACGCGCCAACGGATCATTCAAACCGGAGAAGGACACCGAAAGATTACGCGGTGTGGGAAATTCATCCAGTGATGAAATTGGAAGTGATCGAATGAAGTGGGAAATAATCGCCGACACAGCAAAGCCGGTTTGTCATGGGACTGTTCATCTGTGCGCTCGAACTACGCAGCCACGCCGGCCAGGCATGCAAGCCCCGCAAGTCACAAAGCGCCGACGGCGCAGGCCCCCGATGCTCAACTCAGCGCGCCGGTATTGCACCTCCCCACGCCGCGGGCGACGGGTTGAGTGGACTGGCCAGCGACGGGGAAACGTTCGACTTCATTTCCGTTCCCGCCGGAGTTGTCGGCGGTGTGCCTCTGACGCGAGCCAGGAATCCGTGGGCGATGCCGGAAGCATCGACATAACGACCACAGATAAATCCCTGCGAACTGATTCCGTTAAGCGATGTGAAGGTTGACCCCGGAAAATCGAAAGTGAAGAAACTGTCCGGCGGGACAAAGAAGAGTCCATGAGTCACGCCTGCGCTGTCCGCATATCGGCCCACCACCCAGTTCCTATTGTTAAGTCCAAACAGGACTGTCCCAACAGAGCCCGAAGGGTCGATCGGGAAGTGCAACGCCCCATTGGTGTCCCGGCAGTAGCCGTGAAGGATTCCTGAACTGTCTATAAAGTATCCCACCACCAACTTTTTGTTATTATTGATCTCGTAAGCAAAGGTCGAGAGAGATCCCGGGACGCTAAACGTGGTTAGGGTTTCGCCACGGCCGACGAACGCCTGGAAGACCCCGCTGCCGTCAGGATCAAACCCGCCGGTAAAGTCGCCGGGATCGTTTATCGAAAGCAGATTGGTCTGGACCGCGCCGGGAACATCGTATTCCGTGAAGGTGCTGCCCGACAGGAAAAACGAGTGAAGGGTACCATCGCTGATGGCGTAGTCACCGGCTATTGTGCGTGAGTTATTGATGCCTCGTCCTTCGGTAAAACCCACAGTATCGTTAGGGTCGACGATCGGGTCGCTAAAGCTACCGTTGCTGAACCGGACAAAACCGCGCGTCACTCCGTTCGGATCGATGAACTCGCCAACAACGTCGCCTCTTTCGTTAATCTTTTGCGGCAAGGTCAAATTCCCGGCCCCGGGATAATCAAAAGTGGTGATCACTTCGATAGAGCCGGAGTTCGCCGCTTGCTGAGCGAACGTCCCCATCAATGGGAACACGAATAGAACTGCCAGAATGGTGATAAATATTTGTTTTGCTTTCATGATGCTTATTGCCTCCTTAATTGAATTGCCCATTGCTAAAACGCGGATGTAGTAAACACACAAGATCCAGTTAGCGAATTTCGATATGGCCAGTTTGCGTGTTATCTGGTTTCGTTGGGCCCGCTTTTGGGTTGCCGGCACATCGAAATGAGCAGAGCCGAGAGCGACAGATGCAACAGCCTGCTGGTGTGGTCGTACGTCCGGCTATAAGACACGTGCCCCGTTCTGCTGTTTGTGATGCGCACGAGCGGATAGCTCGCTGCTGCGGCACGGGGATCGTCCCCGTAAGCAGCGAGACCGAAGACAAATTTGAAGACGCAATGGAAGTGACGGCAAGCTCACCACTCTTTGAAATCGCCTTTGTGCTCGTGCGTTTCGATCACGTTGCCAGCTTAATCGTAAACGCGGATTACTGCGTGATGTGAGTGACTGTAGACTGCGCGCATCCGATTGCGTGCGAGATTTGGGTGTACCCCAGTCGACCGATCGGCAGCGCGTCAGAGATCAGATGAACGCCGCGATGATTTTACGATGACGGCCGCGGCGCAAATATAGGACGCGGCCTTGGCGTTGGCGTAGCCCAAGGTGCGTTCAAGCGGAACGTGCAGGTGAAATCGAGAACCGGCCCGCAGCTAAAAGCGCCAACGGGAATATGAATCGTGTTGACCCCCGGTACTGCCGGTGAGGTGTTGAAGACGAATTCAATCGTGGTGTTGCCGTTTATTAAGGCAAACATTCGCCAGCCGTCGCTCCGCTCGGTAAGGGAAGACTTCTGGAATTTCGCCTGCTCGGATTTGGTGCTGGATGGCGCGCCAGAAATCGGCCCTAAAAATCTCGCAGTGATGTTCCAGCAGCGCGGCCAGGGCCAGTTTTGGGAAAGCCAGGAATTGCAAAAATTCCTCGGGGAAAATGTCGTTCTCACGGACGGAGAACCATGGTTCGGCGGCGACTTCTTCCTCCGGAGTGCGCGCTTCGGGCAGTTTGCGAAAATTGCAATCCGTAAGGAAACAAAGCTCATCGTAATCGTAAAAGACGACGCGGCCGTGCCGGGTCACGCCAAAATTTTTCGTGAGCAGGTCACCCGGAAAGATATTGGAGGCAGCAAGGTCTTTGATCGATTGCCCGTAATCGCGCCCGGCGGCCGCGATTGCCTCCGCCTCGTTTTCTCGGAAAAAAAGATTGAGCGGACGAAGACGACGCTCGACGTAGGCGTGCGCGAGAATGACGTCGCTGGCCTCCATCTTCACAATGGAAGCGGCATCGCGCAAAAGTTCGGCCAGCAGCTCAGAGTCGAAGCGGTCCGCCGGGATGCGCAGATGCTCGAACTCATGCGCCTCGACCAATCGCCCAGCGCGGTCGTGTTCAAAAACCAATCGGTAACGCCGTCGCACATCCTCACGGCTGCTATCTTTCGGCAAATCAAATCGATCTTTGATCAGTTTAAAAACGACATCGTAGCTCGGCAGCGTGAAAACGCTCATCACCATTCCGCGAGCTCCTTCGGCCACGATGAAACGATCGGTCGATTTGCGCAGGTGGGCGATGAAATCGCGGTAAAATTCCGTTTTACCGTGCCGATGAAAACCGATGGCGTTGTAAAGATCAATCAAACGTTTGCGCGGCATCAACTGCTGAAGATAACGCACAAGCCGATAGGGACATTCAGCCGCGACCCGAAAATAGGATCGGGTAAACGAAAACAAAATCGCAAGATCGACATCTCCATGTAGCAGCGCATCGAGCATGATGCCCCGCTGATTTTCGTGACGAACACAAAGCGCGATGGGCAAGGGCAACTGTCTTTCGCACAAGACGCGCCCCACCAGATAAGCGCCGCGTCCGCGATAAAAGACACTCGAGACAATCTCCAGTTCGGGCTGTGAATTATTCGCGTCGCGCATGGCTTCAATTCGCACCGAAGCCAGTTTCGCGGTCTCCGGCAGATCGCCCCAGCAGGTTTCGTCAAAAGCATCTGTCAACGCCGAACACAGCAGGTCGGGCAGGTTTTGGCCGCGATAAGTTTTCGCGATATTGATCGGGGCGCTCGGCGGCGGCGCGTCGAAATCGGTATCGACAAATTCGATTGTCTGGTCCACGCCGGCAGTGGCAAAAACGCGGCGCGTTAACGAATTGAAAAATGTCTCCGCGATTTCCCACGCCGGCGAACGCGCAATGAGCGATGAGTATACAGCTTTGATGCCCGTCCAGATGGTGCGTTCCGACAAACGCGCGCCCATCAATTTGCGAATGCGATTTGTCAGGCCGTCGAGAACGTCATTGTAGAAATGCAGGCGCTCGGCGGCGTCATCAAAACTGCCGACCCAATCGCGCCCCAAAAAACGTTCACGGGCACGCCGGGTGATGGCATTGAAGCGCGTTTCGTAGTCGAAAAAAGCTTCCAGCGCCGTTTCGGCGCAACGCGCGGCGAGACGACTGTCGGTCAGCGCCGAAGAATCTTGCGCAACGTTTTCGCTGGCGGTCGTCGATCCTGCATTCAACGGAACTGCTCCGCTTCGGTCGAGCCGTCCAACGCCGCGGTCGAGGTTTTGCCGTCGGTGATAATTTGCGCGACGAGATCGAAGTAACCGGTGCCGACTTCGCGTTGATGTTTCGTCGCCGAATATCCATCCCGTTCGGCCGCGAATTCCGCCGCCTGCAATACCGCATACGCCGCCATGCCGTGGTCGCGATAATCGCGCGCCAGATTGAACATGCTGGCGTTGAGCGCGTGAAATCCAGCAAGGGTGACGAATTGAAATTTATAACCCATCGCGCCAAGCTCGCGCTGAAATTTTGCGATGCTGGCGTTGTCGAGTTTCTTTTTCCAGTTGAAAGACGGCGAACAATTGTAAGCCAGTAACTTGTCAGGAAATTTTCCGCGCAGGTTCTCGGCGAATCGCTTCGCTTCCGCCAAATTCGGTTCGCTCGTTTCGCACCAGATTAGGTCGGCAAATGGCGCGTAACTTTGCGCACGCGCGATCGCCTGGTCGAGTCCGGCGCGCACCCGAAAGAAACCTTCCGGCGTTCGTTCGCCGGTGAGAAATTCGCGATCGCGCTCATCCACATCGTTCGTCAGGAGGGCTGCGGCGTTTGCGTCCGTTCGCGCGATCAGAATCATCGGCACGTCGCAAACATCCGCCGCCAAACGCGCCGCGATAAGATGCTTGATAGCGGTAAGCGTCGGCACCAACACCTTCCCACCCATGTGCCCACATTTTTTCTCGCTCGCGAGTTGATCTTCGAAATGTACGCCGGCCGCGCCGGCTTCGAGCATTGCCTTCGTTAGTTCGAAAACATTGAGCGGTCCACCGAAACCGGCCTCGCCGTCGGCTATGACGGGCGCGAACCAGTCGATATCGATCTTGCCTTCGGCATGGTAAATTTGATCGGCGCGCTGTAACGCTTGGTTGATTCGCCTAACGAGTGCCGGCACGCTGTTTGCGGGATACAAACTTTGGTCGGGATACATTTGGCCGGCAAGATTCGCGTCCGCTGCCACCTGCCAGCCACTCACATAAATCGCCTTCAGGCCCGCTTTGACCTGTTGCATCGCTTGGTTGCCGGTTAGCGCGCCGAGGGCCGCTACGTAATCTTCGTTCTGCAATAGTTGCCAAAGTTTTTCCGCGCCGCGCCGCGCGAGCGTGTGCTCGATGCGCAGGCTTCCACGCACGCGCTCCACGTCTGCTGAAGAATATGGTCTTGTTATGCCGCGCCAGCGCGCGTCGGCTTCATTCGAGTTTGTCATAACCGGGCAACGTTAAAAATTCCGCGAACTCATCGTTGGTAGTCATCTTGTCGAACAAATCGCGCGCAATTTCGAATTTTCCGCTGGCGAAGCGGTCGACACCGATCGCTTGTTTGATTTTCGTTAGTTCTTCCGTCAGCACTTCGCGAAATAGTTTCTTCGTCACTTTGCGTCCGTCGCTCAGTTTTCCATCGGGATGCCGAATCCATTGCCAGACTTGCGCGCGCGAGATTTCCGCCGTGGCGGCGTCTTCCATCAAGTTGAAAATCGGGACGGCGCCGCTGCCTCGCAGCCAGGCCTCGAGATATTGAACGCCAACGCTCACGTTCGTGCGCAAACCTTGTTCAGTGATCGGGCCGCGTGGACCGAAATCGAGCAGGTCTTTCGCGCCAACATGGACATCCTCGCGCTGGCGCACGATTTGGTTAGGCTGCGGCATCAGGCGGTCGAATGCTTCGGTCGCGAGTTGGACCATTCCGGGATGCGCCACCCACGTGCCATCGTGTCCATCGCCTGCTTCGCGTTCCTTGTCCCCAAGCACTTTAGCGAATGCTTCTTCGTTTGCGCGCGGATTGTTCTTCACCGGAATCTGCGCCGCCATTCCCCCCATCGCGAAAGTTCTCCGACGATGACAGGTCTTGATGCAGAGCAACGAATATGAATGCATGAAATGCGTCGTCATCGTAATGATCACGCGATCGGCCAGAAGGAAATCCGATTTGCGGCGAAACTTTTTGATGCAAGAAAAAATGTAGTCCCAGCGACCGCAGTTGAGCCCGGCAGAATGCTCGCGCAACTCGTAAAGAATCTCGTCCATCTCGAATGCGGCTGGAATGGTCTCGATTAGAACCGTCGCGCGGACTGTGCCTTGTTGAATGCCAAGCTCATCCTGAGCCAGCTTGAAAGCGTCGTTCCAAATGCGCGCTTCGAGGTGGCTCTCCATTTTCGGCAGGTAAAAATACGGACCGCTCCCGCGCGCGATCAGTTCCCTGGCGTTGTGGAAAAAGAAGAGACCAAAATCAAAGAGCGCGCCGGCGACCGGCTCGCTATCAACGAGCAGATGTTTCTCGTCGAGATGCCAACCACGTGGCCTAACGAATAAGACGGCGGTGCGTTCGTTGAGCCGATATTCTTTTCCGTTTGGATTCGTGAACGTGATCGTGCGTCGAACGGCGTCGCGCAAATTGATCTGGCCTTCCACCATGTTGGCCCAGGTCGGCGCGTTGGCGTCCTCGAAATCGGCCATGAAAACTTTCGCGCCGGAATTGAGCGCGTTGATCACCATTTTGCGATCAGTCGGCCCGGTAATTTCCACTCGACGGTCCTGCAAATCGCGCGGAATGGGCGCGCAGCTCCAATCGCCTTCGCGAATGTGTTTAGTTTCAGTTAGAAAATCCAGCGACTCGCCACGGTCGAATGCCTCTTGTCGATCTTGTCGATGTTGGAGGCATTCGCGGCGGCGCGATTCAAACGTGCGATGCAATTTCGCAACAAACGACAACGCGTCCGGCGTGAGAATTTGGTCGTACCCCGTAGCGATCGCGCCCGTGACTTCCACTCCGTGAAGAAGATCGCGGACTGATGATTGCGTCATAATCAAACGTTGGCAGTTTAGCGGCGTGTAATGGGGCTTACAATCTCGGTTTGAAATTCAAAATTCGACCGCGACTGGCGCATTTAGGAGAAAATGAGAGGTGAGAAAGTGTTTGGTGAGATCCGGTCGGAGCAAACCTCTCACGAATCACATCTCACATCTCACTTCTCACAGGAAATTTTCGCGCCGCGCAATCTCCTATCTCACCGCCTCGATTCGGGGGGCAACAGTAAGCCTGGCTTTACGCGGTCGTAAGACCCGCGCGAATTACAGCGGATATGAGGATTGACGCAAGCGCGGCCTCGTCGCGACGGTTCCGGAGTTGTTTTTGTATGCTCTTGAATGCGTCATGCGTTAACACCACTGCTTCCCGAGGATCATCGGTGAGTCGAGAAGCGAAGTTATAAACAGCGGGGTAGTAACGAGCGACCAAACTATCAAAACGTGAGCTTTTCACTTTCATTGGTGGCTTCCTTTTTCGATTGGTCGGGAGCCAATTGAGTTTCCTGACATGTCTTGCCAGCAGTGGCCTGCGATCAACGCGTATGTTCATTGTCACCTCGTTCTACGGTAACGATTGAGCGAAGTTCTCGAAATCTTGTAAACGCGTGCCACCGCGGCGAGTTTAAGGAACATTTTGCAGCGCACCTATACTGCCAGCCACGAATTTACTCTTGGAGGAATTTCCATGTTGAAACGATCATTGACTCCTCTCTTCATTCCGGCGCTCGCTTGCGCAGCCCTTAACGCGCAGGTTCTGTCACCAAATCATCTTCATCAACCCACGCTGACTCCGCAAAACAGCGGCACCACTAATGGTCTCATCGCGGTGTGGCCCGTGAACCCGCAGGTGGTTTGGGCATCCGGTCGCGCTGGCACGTTCACCGTCACCACTGACGGTGGACAGACGTGGAGAGCCGGCGTAGTGCCGGGCGCCGAAGCGCTGCAATTTCGCGATGTACAGGCTTTCAGCGCGAGCGTTGCTTACCTGATGTCTATTGGAACGTCTGGGGATCCAACAGATTTTCGTATCTACAAGACTGAGGACGGCGGGGCGACCTGGGCGATTCAATTCGAAAATCAGAATCCGAATGCTTTCTATGACGCATTCGCGTTCTGGACGCCGCACCGGGGGATCGCACATAGCGACTCGGTGAATGGAGTGTTCCCAGACCTGCGCACTACCGACGGAACGACGTGGCAGGATATCAGTAACAATATGCCGCCGGCGCTGCCGGGCGAATCCTCCTTCGCCTCGAGTGGCACGTGCGTCACTACCCAAGGAGGGCGGAACGCGTGGATTTGCACGGGTGGATCGGATATTGCAAGGGTCCTCGCCACCAGAGACGGAGGCGACACTTGGAATGCTTATAATACTCCCCTTGTAAGCTCGCCTAGCGCGGGCGCCTTCACCGTCGATTTTCGTGATCCATACCACGGCATCGTGGGTGGCGGTGATTTGGACCCGGGCGATCCCAATAATGCGCGCACTGCGATTTCGAACGATGGTGGTCAAACCTGGACTCTTAGCAACCCTCCGCCAGTTACGGGAGCAATCTTCGGCTTGAGCTACGTAGGTCGCTCTGGCGGCGGTGTCGGAGACAACGGCCGCGCAGTGGTGATTACGGCCAACGACGGCGGCGCGGCATGGACTCCTGATGAGGGAAACACATGGTTCGCGTTGCCTGGTGTGAGCGGTTTTTGGGCGGTAGCTTTTGCAACTCCCAAAGCCGGATGGCTCGTGGGCACGGATGGTCGAATCTTAAAGATCAGCTTCTAACAGCCGTGTCACTCGCGGCGGCATTCGCCACGCTATGGTCACAGCCACGAAGACTTGAAACACTGTCGCGATTTGCTTGGAGATTTTTGAAAAATTTCCTCAGGCCAGCGCGTCGACTCGATTCAACAAATCCTTCTTGCTGGTGACTCCAGTGATTTGATCACGCAGTTGGCCGTTCTTGAAAAAGAGTAAAGCCGGAATGGCGCGAATATTGTACTTGAGCGAAAGGCTCTGGTTCTCGTCTACGTTAACTTTTGCTACTTTTACCGAGCCTGCTTTTTCGCGCGCTATCTCATCCAGTAACGGTGCGATCATCTTACAGGGACCACACCATTCCGCCCAAAAATCGACGATCACAGGCTTGTCGTCCTGCTTCAGTTCACGGTCAAAATTGGCTTCATCGAGCTTAATAACAGAGGAATTATCCATGGCTTTAGGAAAGATAAGTCCAAATCTGAATAATCAAAATCAACGCAGAAACACCAAGTAGCAGCCACAACAGCGGCATCGAATTTCTCTCGACTGGAGCTACAGCGACGGAAGGAGTCTGCGCTGCTACCTCAGGCATTGCGACGAGCGGTTGAGTCTTTTTCGTCTGAACAGTGCTAAGAGGGATGCGTACCGTTTCTTTTATCGGGCCCGATGACGGCAGGTCTGGCGCAGGCATGACCGAGGCGCTTAGGGGTATCGGTGGAGGTTGTGGCGGCTGGAAGGATTCCGGGGGGACCACTTCCTTAACGGCAGGTTGCGGTTCGGGTAGAACGTGAACAGGCGGCTCACGAACCGGTAACTGGATTCGAACTGTATCGCGCGATTTGGTGTTTGGGTCTGGCGGTTTTTCCGCGTCGGCAGGAGCGAAGGGAATGCGAGTCGTCTCTTTTTTCGGTTCGTTTGGTTCGATCATCTAGCGAAATAACTACGAGGAAGTTTGCTGAGGAAAAGGACATCTGTCACGTGTTAAGTAGACTCCGCTAAGAAAATCCCTTTTGTAAGCAGTCGACTCACGACAGCAGATCGTAGCCACGGCTTCCGAGGATCGGCCGCCAAACGAATTCGCCGACTCGGGCTTCTTTCGACAAAATGACGCGCGCATCGACATCCGGAGCATCGGCTTCGCTCCGCGCGACATGTGGTTGATCCACCAATAATTTCAATGTTCTTCCGATTTTTTCATGCGCACTTTCATGCGCGATTTTTCGCTGAATCGACATCGCAATCCGGTAGCGCGCATTCTTGGTTTTCAAGGAAATCTGGCCAGGCAGTTTCGCAGCGCGCGAGCCTTCTTCCTGCGAATACTTGAATATTCCGAGGCGCTCAAATCGAGTGCGCCCGATGAAATCAAGAAGGCTGGCGAATTCCTCTTCGGTTTCGCCGGGAAATCCGACGATGAAAGTGGTGCGCAACGTCACGCCCGGAATTCCAGCGCGCAGCTTGTAGATCAAATTTTCGATGTGCTGACGCGAAGTTTCTCGTCGCATGCGCCCCAACATCGCCTCGTCGATATGCTGCAGAGGAATATCGATGTAGCGAGCGACCCTGTCGCACTGCGCGATGGTGCCGATCAGTTCGTCACTCCAGTGCGCTGGGTGCGTATAAAGCAAGCGCACCCAGAAGTCCCCCTCGATTTCTTGAATTTCGCGAATCAGGCCGGCAAGCGTTGGGCCGCGCGTTGAGTCCACTGGTTGACGGGGCCCGGCCTTCGCTGTCCAAAGATCCATCCCGTAATAGGTCGTGTCCTGGCTGATCAAATTAATCTCGCGAACCCCTTCGCTGACGAGCCCTCGAATTTCGGCCAGCACCGACTGTGGCGTGCGGCTGCGGTGTTTCCCCCGCATCTGCGGAATCACGCAAAAACTGCACGGATGATTGCAGCCCTCGGCAATCTTTACGTACGCGGAATGCGCGGGCGTAAGTCTGAAGCGCGGCGTGTCGTAATCGGGAATGTAAGTAGGACGCCTCTTTGCAAAAGCGAGACCCGCATCACCGTCGTCAGAATCGATATCCAACACTGAACTGCCTGCGTTAAGCGTCGCGCGTTTTTTTAGAATCTTCTCCACAATATCCCCAAGCTGACTGACCTGATCCAGTCCAATGAACGCGTCGACTTCGGGCATTTCTTCTCGCAGTTCGCGTGCGAACCGTTGCGACATGCAGCCGCTGACGATGAGTTTTTGACCGGACTTTTTGTTGAAGCCGCGATGCTGGTGCGCTTCCAGAATCGCTTCGATGGATTCCTCCTTGGCTGAATCAATGAACGCACAGGTGTTAACGACGAGGACGTCGGCGTCCTCCGCCCGCGAAGTGATTTCCATGCCGCGCTGCAACACACTGCCAAGCATGATCTCGGCATCGACGAGGTTCTTTGCGCAGCCAAGGCTGATCATGCCGACTTTAGTGCGTGGTACGGGCGAGCGAGTCTGCCGCGGCGGAGCTTTGCAAAGGTGTTTCGCTTCCTCCTCAGCTGGCCCACAGGAACTTGCAGCCGACACGGCTGTCTCTACAAATGGCGAATTCATGACCCGGCCTCAGTTAACCGTCACGTCGTCGTCGTCGTCCTCCAGCGCCTTTCCATTCTTTGTGATCTGGACTGCATCCGGATCGAGAACGCGAATCGAGACATGTTTCCCGCGAAATTCCACAGGCCCATCTGCGGGAGAGACCCAGCGTTCGAAGGCGGGACTTCCGCCTTTGTCGCCGACCGTCACTCTTACATAGGTTCTCTTAATTGGCCGAATAGCGACGCGATTCTGTTCGCTTGATTCCGCGGACGACGAATTCGTCGTCTCTTGCGTTTTCCCCAGCTCTTCGCGAGTCACCGGCTTCGCCCGACGCACCTCCGGTTCACTTTGCCCCGCGGAAGCAGCCAAAGCTTTTCGGGTTTCTGGTGGCCCAGCTGTAGCAACGGGCGAGGTGGCAGCTAGTGGCGGCGCTGAAGGCGCGACTGTGGGAGCAGACGCAACAGTGCCTGGTGACGCTTGAGTGGCCCCCAGTTGCGCAGCTTTGGGGCTCGGAACTGGCGACGCACTCGGTGACACCTGTGCCGTGGACTGCCCTTTTCCAGACGCAAGTCGCTGCACGTTGAGGATCAATTTCATTACGGAGAAGCCGATCACCAACACGAGCACGCCGAAAATGAGCGGCATGGGTGAGATGCGATCGGGGGTGGTAGTAGTGGGGCGGCGCCGGCGAACCACCGGCGCAGCAACGGGCTTCTGAGGTCGATTTTCCTGGAGGTACGAGTAGCCATCGACCGTCATGCGTTCGGAATCTTCAAAAGCGTCCAGATACGGCGTGACATCGACATCTAAAAATTTGCCGTAGATAAGAAGAAAACCTTTTGCATATGCGAGGCTGGGGAATTGGGAAAAATCATCCGCCTCAATCTCTGCCAGCCGCGCGGGACGAATTTTTGTCATCCGGGCCGCTTCGTCGAGCGTAAGATTCCTCGCGAGCCTCGCTTCCTGAAATTTTTTACCAAGCCCTTCTATCGTCATTGCGCAGAAATAGCGGCTAAACGGCAGCATCGAGATCGACCAGAATCTCGCGTGGTTTGGCGCCTTCGCCGGGACCTAAAATACCGCGCTGCTCCAGAATATCAACGATTCGCGCGGCGCGCGTGTAGCCCAGTCGCAGGCGGCGCTGAAGCAGCGAGGTGGAGGCGCGTTTCTCTTGTCGAATGATCTCCAGACATTTTTCAACCAACTCTTCGTCTTCATCTGTGACATCTTCCTCCGTCGTTGCGGCGGATTGGAGCTTCTCGTGCATCGCGGTATCAAATGCCGGCGGGCTTTGCGCGGAAACAAATTCCACCAACCGATGAATCTCATCATCTGTAACGAGCACGCCTTGGGCGCGAATAAGACGCGAAGCGCTTGGCGGCAGATAAAGCATATCGCCCTGCCCAAGCAGACGATCGGCTCCGTTTTCATCCAGAATCACGCGACTGTCGATCTTGGAAGCGACCTGAAATGCGATCCGACTCGGAATATTGGCTTTGATCACGCCGGTGATGACGTCTGCGCGGGGAGTTTGCGTTGCCACGATGATGTGAATCCCGGCAGCGCGCGCCATTTGCGTGATGCGCGCGATGCCTGTTTCGACGTCCGCGGGAGCGGTCTGCATTAAATCGGCCAACTCGTCGATGATGACGACGACATAGGGCATCTTGTCGGGAATTTGTGGCTCATCTTTTGTAGCTGCGGGCGCTGACCGCGGCCCCTCCGTGGAAGTTTCATCGTCGTCGCCGCGGTCAGCGCTCGCAGCTACCGGCTTCGTCGGCCGCGCGTTGAAACCCACGATGTTGCGCACGCCGACACGGGCAAAAATTCTGTACCGACGTTCCATCTCATCGATCAGCCATCGCAAGGCAAGCATCACTTTTTTTGGATCGACAACGATCGGGAACGCAAGATGGGGCAGTGAACTATACGCCTGAAGTTCAACCATCTTCGGGTCAATGATCACCAGGCGCAGCTCTTCCGGCGTGAAACGAAAGAGCATGCTGGCGATCAGCGCATTGATGCAAACGCTCTTTCCGCTGCCGGTGGTACCGGCGACTAGCAGATGCGGCATTTGCGCGAGATCGGCGATGATAGTTTTGCCGTAAACGTCTTTACCAAGGGCGAGCGGAATTTTTACCTGTCCCTTTGCCTCTTCCCAATCGGATGATTGCAAGAGTTCACGCAGTTTTACCGTCACTTTTCGGCTGTTCGCCAGTTCGATGCCCACGGTGTCTTTTCCGGGAATCGGCGCGAGAATATTAATCCGTTCGGCACGCGTGGCTCGAGCGAGGTCACGCTCCAGGCTTACAATCTTGTCCACACGCACGCCTTTGGCCGGATAGACTTCGTAGCGGGTGATTGTTGGCCCCTTTGTGATGTCACCTGGCGCCACCGCAATCCCGAATTGCCCCAAGGTTTCAATTAGAACTTGCTGGACATCCTCCAGCTCTGAAGGATCAGCGACGCCGCGTCCCTCCAGGTTATGCTCGTCCAGCAAATCCATCCCGGGCAGGACATAATTTTCCGTCGTCCAGGCCGGAGTCATCACACTGGGAGCCGACTTTCCTTTCTGTTCGCTCGCACGCAATTCGGCGAGAGACGGTTTTCTGCGGGTCTCGTGCTCGCTCGGCAATGCAGTCGTATCGACGACTTTTGGTTTTGGCCGATTGGCTAGTTCTTCCGGCGAAATCATCGGCCCAACTACGTCAGCAACGGGCCTGCCTTTCTTCTTTAATTGTTTTTCGAGGAATCGCCGCTGCTTGGCGAGCTGCTTCTCGCTGATCTCGAGTTTTTCCTTGAGATTCGATCTGCGCAGCTTGTGGCGCAACCGCCACTCTTGCAGTGTCACACTCATACGTCCCACAGCGGCGACGGTCTCGCGAACAAGGTGAATCGGACGCAGTCCTGTGACCAAAATTAGTGTGGTCACATAAATTCCAATTACCAAGAGAAGCGTACCGAGTGGACCCAGAGCGTTGCGGAGTAACCCGCGGTGTTCATCGGCAAAAGCGTATCCGATCCATCCGCCAGGCCCCTGGATATTGAAGGCGGCGTGCCAACCCCGCAAATGATACGGCTGCACATGCAGCAAACAGGACCCCGATATGATAAAGAGACCGATCCAGGCCAACCGCGGTACGACCCGCAATCGGGGGTAAAACAGTTTTGCAGCCCCGAACCCGAGCAGAATCGCCGCTAAAAGGTACGCTGCCGCTCCAATGAATTGATAGCAAATTCCCGCGATAATTGCGCCCACTGGCCCAATGAAGTTTTGCGCAGGATGATTCGCCGGCGAAATATTGCTGAACCAAACCCAGGAAGGTACATCCTTCGGCGTATAGGAAATGAGCGCAAAAAACAGCAGAGTTCCTAAGAACAGTAGAACGAGCGCGAAGACTTCGTTCCAAGCGCTGTGTCTGTCTATGCGAGCCACCGCGTGTGATAGTAATCCCGCCGCAGCGTCTTTCAATCTTTTGTAGACGTGCTGGGTTTCTTATTCGTCCTCATACTCGTGATTGAATCACCGAACGGCGCGCCCGGCGGTCGCGCCCTACCGTCGCCGTTTAATCTTGCGCGCCCGTGCAGAGGCTGATAACTGTGCCAGCGCATTATGGCTCTTTTCCTCCGCCACGGCGTTACTGCTGTTGCGCTCTGCATGCTGCTGTTTTGCATATCCTGCGAAAAACATCCGCTCGGCCAGATGCCGGACGTCCAGCGGGAGCAGCCCGATCCGGCAACAAGAGTCAGGTCTGAAAAAAGCGAAACCGAGTCTGAAAAATCGGCGCCGACCCCAGCGGAAGCTGTTCCGCGCGAAGCTCGTTAGGCAGAGGAGATCACATGGCTAAACACAAATACGCAACCTCGCCACCAAACATGAGCACCATGCCGCCGGGAGTGCCGTACATCATCGGCAACGAAGCGGCCGAGCGTTTCTCCTACTACGGGATGAAGTCGGTCCTGACCGTTTTCATGGCGCATTACATTTTGAATCAGTCCGGTCTGCTGGCGCCCATGAGTTCGAACGAGGCGTACATGTACACGCATTACTTCGTTTTCGGCGTTTATTTTCTCCCGATTCTCGGCGCGGTCATCGCCGATGGCTGGCTGGGCAAATATTGGACTATCCTGTCGCTCTCCATCGTCTACTGCCTGGGCAATCTCACGCTCGCGTGCATGGCCACGACCTGGGGGGTCGCAATTGGGCAGCGAACGATGCTCGCTGTCGGCCTTTTTCTGATTTGTCTCGGAGCAGGCGGCATTAAACCGTGCGTGTCGGCGAACGTTGGCGATCAATTTGGCGAATCAAACAAACATCTGCTGTCGAAAATGTTTGGCTGGTTCTATTTCTCGATTAACGCCGGCTCTTTCATTTCTTCGCTTCTTTGTCCGTGGCTTCTTAGTAATCCGAAGTACGGACCGGGATGGGCATTTGGAATCCCTGGGATCGCGATGTTGATCGCGACTTTGTTCTTCTGGGGCGGTCGCAAGAAAATGGTACACGTACCTCCGGCTGGACTTGGTTACCTCCGCGAAACGTTCAGCAAAGAAGGTCTCATCACGCTTGCGCGAATCGCAATGGTTTACGTTTTCATTTTGGTTTTTTGGGCCCTGTGGGGAATGAGCAACGGAGCCGAATGGACGTTGCAAGCTGAGAAAATGGATCTGCACGTGTCCTGGCTGCCGTGGATTAACATTAGCTTTGCGCCTCTTCACGTTTCAGCTGGATGGGGTTTGGATTTGCTGGCCGCGCAGGTGCAAACCGCAAACCCTATTTTGATCCTGATTTTTATCCCCTTGGTGAATTATGCGATCTACCCACTGATTAACTCTGTCTTCACGCTGACCCCGTTGCGAAAAATCGGAATAGGCTTGTTCATTACCGCCCTCTCTTTTGTTGTCATCGTTTGGATCCAAGGGTGGATCGATGCAGGTTTAAGACCGCACATCAATTGGCAGTTCTTGGCCTACGTCGTTCTCACGCTCGGTGAAGCGATGGTATCGATCACCGGTTTGGAATTTTCCTATACCCAGGCGCCGAACACGATGAAGAGTTCCGTGATGGCGCTGTGGCTTCTTACTGTCGCCTCAGGTGAACTCTTCGTCGGACTCGTCAATAAATGGATCCTGGGCGCAGGCGCCGCGCATAAGCTCAGCGACTATCAGTACTTTACCTTCTTCACCTGGTTGATGTTTGGAGCCGCTGTCGTCTTCGTTGTGGTCGCCTGCTTCTACAAGGGCAGCACCTATCTCCAAACACAGCAACCCACGCTGGATGAAATCGCGACCGAGCCGATTCTTCATGGCGGGACGCCGAGCTGACACAGGATGAAAATCATCATCGCTGCTGCGTCCGTGCTGTCGTTGTCGCTCATCAATGCATCGGCTACTCCACAGGATGACGCATTTCAAAAAATTGCGCACGACTACATCGAACAATATTTGCGGGCGAATCCGGAGGACGCGACAGAGCTCGGCGACCATCGGTTTGACGGTCAGTTGACTGATTACTCAACCGAAGCGCGGGCCAAAGAACTGGCAACGCAGAAAGAGTTTCGCGATAAACTAAATGCAATCGACGGTTCGCAGCTCACCGGCGCGAATAATATCGATTTTCGCATCCTGAAGGAGAACATCGATTACCAAATCTTCCAAGCTGAAGAGTTGAAACAAGCGGAGTGGAATCCGCTTGTTTACATGCAGAGCCTGGCGAACAGCCTTTATCTGTTGGTCGCTCGCGATTTCGCACCGCCAGAAAAACGAATTCCAAATTTGCGCCAGCGCATGGAAGCCATTGCACGCGTGATCGCTCAGGCAAAAGCCAATCTGCAACATCCGCCAAGCATTTACACGGAAACAGCGGTTGAGCAGACTCAGGGTGCAATCAATCTGGTGCGTGAGGGACTCGCGCCGGTTCTTGATCGCACGCCGCAGATGAAGAAAGATCTGGCGCCTTTACAGGAAAAGACGGCCGCCGCTCTTGATGATTACAAAAAGTGGCTTCAAAACGATCTGTTGCCGCGCTCTGGCGGCAATTTCCGCCTCGGCGCGGAGAAGTTTCGAAAGAAGCTGCGTTTCGCGCTCGCATCGGACTTGTCGATGGAAGAAATCATGAAGCGTGCGCAGGCCGACTTGAAACAGACGCAAACCGCCATCTACGAAACTGCGCTGCCGCTCTACAAAAAGTATTTTCCCAACGCAGACTCGGCAACGCTCTCGGACAAACATAAAGTAACGGCGGCGGTACTCGACAAGCTTGCTGAACAGCATCCCGACGATGCCACGGTTGTCGTTTACGCAAAAGAAGTTGTTAGCGAAGCAACCGATTTCGTCAGGTCGCATAATCTCGTTACCATTCCAGACACACCGCTGGACGTAATCGCTATGCCTGAATTCAAACGCGGCGTGGCTATTGCATATTGCGATTCTCCCGGCCCGCTCGACAAAACCGGCAAAACATTTTTCGCTGTCTCGCCAACACCAAAAGACTGGTCAAAGGAGCGAAAGGAATCGTTCTTTCGTGAATATAACAACTACATGATTCGCGATCTGACCGTGCACGAAGCGATGCCGGGGCATTATTTGCAGCTCGCTCACGCAAACGAATTCAGCGCGCCTACCTTAGTGCGGGCGATTTTTCGAAGCGGAACATTCATTGAAGGTTGGGCGGTTTATTGCGAACAGATGATGGCGGAACAGGGCTACGGCGGCCCGGAAGTGAAGATGCAGCAGTTGAAGATGCGATTGCGTGCGATCGCTAACGCCATTCTCGATCAAAGCATTCACGCCGGAAACATGAGCGAAAAGGAAGCGATGGATTTGATGATGAAAGAGACTTTCCAACAGGAAGGCGAAGCCGTGGCCAAATGGAAACGTGCACGACTCACCTCAGCTCAGCTCTCCACTTATTTTGTTGGCGCCACTGAGCATCTCGATCTGCGCGCAGCGGAGCAGAAGAAACTAGGCAAGGATTTCGATCTAAAGAAATACAACGACCAGGTTATCTCCTACGGCAGCCCGCCGGTGAAATACGTTCGCGAGTTGATGGGGCTATAGATAGAACGCGTTGTCCTCAACGCGTTGCGAATTACTTGGCGCGATTCTTTTTACCAGGCTTGCGTCTGTGCGGCGCAGCGCGAGCTGTCTTTTTCGCAGCCGACAACTGTACCAGTTCGTCAAGATTAAATGTCCGACGCCGATTCGTTCCAATTTCTCGAAAGTCCACCTGATACCACCCGTTCATTCGGGTCACTCGATAGCGCTTTTGCCCGATGCGCATAGGTTCGCGCACGATCACCCGATGGATAATTTTCTCGTATTTGGAGCGTGACCAGCGTCGCTTCCGGCGGCGTCCCCAATCGATCCCCTTCCCGACGTCGTCGTAAGTTTCAGGACGCTTCTCAAAGTCGAGAAGCGAGCGCGCGTCTCCAGCGAAAACTGCAGCAATGTGCTCCGCCGTGCTGAAGTCGCTAATCTGTCGAATGCGCCGCCGAAACGGGATCAAAATTTCCGCCGCGATTGCACGCAAGCTGAGTATTCGACCATCGCGCAACTTCCAAAGCGGCGCGTTGATGTCCGCGACGAACGGATTTCGGCCGAACGAATGGACCGTGACTCGCCAGCCGCGGCGCGAAGAATGCTTTCGCAAACGAAACGGCGTTATCCGAGGAATTCCGTTACGATTCAATTGCCTTAGCCCAAAATCCTCCCAACAGAGGACGGTTTTCACGGCACCCGTGATGAAAGCGCACGTCGCCAGCATTAACTCGGGATCCGGCGTAAAATCAGCTGTGACCTCAAGCCGGGTCCCACGTGGACGAACGCCGACCGCACTGCTCTGTCGATTCGTCGCCAGCAAAATCACCGGTAATGGCAAAATGTGCGCGAGCAGATACGCAAGCTTGGTCGCGTTGCGAAATTTTGATCTCCGCGCCTTGGGAAATGAAAAATTATAATGCGTGCTAAAACCCTGCAGACAGCACTGGCAGCCGTTGCGTTTCGCCCAGTGATCGAGCTCCACTCGTAAATACCGGATTTGCTCCCAAAGCAGGCGGGTCGCGCGATAACAACAGCCGGGATCCAGTTCAACGATCGGCGTCGCGACTTCGATTACTCCGGTGTCAAAATAAATCGCACCGCCAGCAGGAGACTGAAACGATTTGCCGGTCCGCGGAATCATTCGCCGGCGCACGAGGCGGCTAGGGTCACCAAACACCTTTTCGGGACGCCGCCTCCGTCCGTTTACCAAAAGATTAAACTCCGCTTCCAAGCCAATCACTGCCCGCGGCGGAGTTGCCAGAACCGCGCGCTGGGGAAGAAATCGGCGGCGTCGTGCTGTTCCGGAATCCTTCATGCCCAAAGAGGGTCAACTCGCTTCGCTGAATCCGCGTGGAGTCAGCGTCGCAAATCCTAAATCGATGTGAAGGTGGTCGTTGGTTTCACCATGTTTCGAGCCGAACGGGCGAACAAAGACCGCTAGACTAAGCGACGCCGCGACAGTCCCATATTTGTCAATTGACTTCGCGTCTGAAAGAAAAGTATCTCCGATCCTGTAAATGTTCGCAGCTGTTCCCCAGGCATGAATGCTTTTTGTGCCGCCAATCTGATGCGCCGGCGACCTGTATCCGCCATTTGCACTGATGAAAACCGGCGCATCGACTTCGCGGCGAAAATCTTCCAACCATGTCGCGAGTAACGCAATTGCACACGGCACATAATGGGGAAATTGACCGAGAAGCGGTCTCGCCTCACGGCAATCCACGAGCATCAACTCCGAGAGCCTGAAGTGCCGTGCCAGCCGAATTTCGTGCGCTTCCTGCCAGCTGCTGATTTCGTAAAAGAATCGGGGCAGATGATGAACATTGCCGTGGGGGTCCGTTTCCGCTTCGCCAGGCCGTAGTAATGCCCGATAATCTTCAGGCAGATTAAAGCCATCAATCACGCGCAACCCCTCAACGCTCATTTGATCTCGCCTTGCATTGCCATCACCGAGTGATAAATCGCTTCGGAAATAGCTGCGACCGTCTCGCGACGCCCTTCCTTGTCGGAATCAAATTCCGTCAAAATGACAGCAATGTACGGTTCGCGTTCGGGCAAATACACAATTCCCATGTCGTGGCAGGCAGTCGAGATTTCGCCTGTTTTGTGCGCCACTGCTGCGTGCGGCGGTAGGCCGGCTGGAATCATCGAGTTAAATCGTTGTTCCAGCAAAATACGGATCGCTTGTTCTTTGCTTTCGCTGCTAAGAAAATTGCCACGCAGGGCGGACAACAACGTCATCAAACCATCTGCAGTCGCTTCGTTGTTTATACCTTTTTCATGTGCGGCATGGTCCTCAACGCCTCGCCGCAGTTCCACTCCTTCAACTTGCGCGTCGCGCAGAACATTTCGTGCATATGCCACGCCCACAAAATCGAGCAGTAAATTGGTCGCGAGATTGCTGCTCGCAGAAATCATTCCTTCCGCAAGCGCAGAAATTTTCGCTGTTTGCCCAAGGGCTTGATACAGCTCAGGCATTGCGTCGGAGTCGCGGTTGAGCTGAAAAGGAGAGCCGTTTGCTGCGCTGAAAAAGCGATTTCGAACGTGCAGCGAGTCATTCAGCCGAACGCGCCGTTCGTCCACGGCGCGAAAAAGCGCCAGAAGCACTGCAACCTTAATTGTGCTTGCAGCATGAAACCAGCGATCACCCCGCAACGAAAAGCGCGAGCCGCTCTCGAGATCGTGGACCGATACTGCAGTCGCTCGAGCCTTGCTTTCGGCCGTCAATCGTTCCACTTGTTCAGTTAAGCTACTGGAGACGTCCCCGCGCGACATGGGAGTGCTCTTTACATACCCATCAGCAAGTCGCAAATTCGACGATGGCTAGTCTTGCCACGTGGATGCGCCCGAAGGATGAAAAATGGTTTCAACAATTTTTTGCGAAGCATCCTGAGATTCGTGTTTTCGATGCGGGCAATGGCGACGTTCCGACGGAGGAGATGGACGGCCTGCTCCTGACAGGCGGCTCTGACATCACGCCTGAATTTCTGCGCCAGGAAAATGTCGATCCGACATTGCTCTACCAGGATGATCTTGACCCCAAGCGGGATGGCTGGGAGTTCGAAGCGATTTCAAAGGCGCTCGCGCGTGGACTGCCGATTCTCGGCATTTGCAGAGGCATCCAGGTATTGAATGTGGCACTCGGTGGCACCCTGATACTCGACATTCCGGGTCATGGTCTGCCGGAACAAAAAGACCAGGACATTCAACCACTGCGTTACGACGGCAGGGTGCAACATCAATACCAAAACGTAAACAGTTCACATCATCAGGCGATCGATCGTGTCGCAGACGGTTTCGAAGTCGAAGCGTGGTGCACTGATGACGACATCATCGAGCAAGTGCGCCTGCGCCATTATCCATTTGCGTTGGCCGTCCAATATCATCCCGAGCGTGGAAAGATCTACGACGCGCTCTTCGAAGATTTCTTTGGGCGGCTCAAATCGTTGAAGCGTTGAAGGGTTACAAGAGTTACAAAGTTAAAAGGGAGGGGCGGCAGCCTTTTACAAGGGCCTGCCGGAAATGTTCGAAGAATTCCGCAGTATGCCGGCGGCTGCCAAAGTCATCGTTCCTTGCTAGTTACCACGGTACACGCAGCGTGCTGTTGGGGTTTCGTGCACAACAATCTCGCAGAGGCCGGGACATTGAGAATGCAGTTTCTTCCAGAACCATTCTGCCATTTTCTCGATTGTTGGATTCTCCAAGCCTTCAATATCGTTTAGATAAGCGTGGTCCAACATTTTCAGAAGCGGTTTCATTGCATCACTGATTCTTGCGTGATCGTAAACCCACCCGGGTTTTGGATCGACATCGCCTTCCACTGAAACTTCCACCTTAAAGCTGTGCCCATGCAGTCGACGGCATTTATGGCCCTCCGGAGCATTTGGCAAGGTTTGTGCTGCTTCAAAAGTGAAATCCTTCGTCAGTCGCGCGCGCATAAACTGGATAAAAACTGCACCGCCTCCCACGCTTTGTCATCCCGAACGAAGAGAGGGACCTCCCACAAACTCTAAAGATCACGCGAGCTCCTTTTGTATGATCTATCACTCGACGAGAGGTCCTTCGTCGTCTTCGCGACTCAGGACGACCATCTGAGAGGCGCATTCACACTCCCCGCTGAGTCGGACTCCAGATGAACTTGTGCATCTGAAGCTGAAAACGAACATTTAGTTTGTCCGCTAAAATCCATTCGACGATTTCGCGTGGATCGATCCTGCCGAAGATCGGTGAGAATAGCACGGCGTGACAGCGCGAAGGAAGATCGTAGCGCTGCACCTTATCGCGCGACCATTGGTAATCTTCGCGCGATCCCATCACAAACTTCACCTCGTCACGCAAGGCGAGATGATCGATGTTCGACCATAAGTTCTTCTCTACTTCGCCGCTGCTCGGTGTTTTTAAATCCATGATCCGATGGACGCGGTGATCGATCTTCGAAATATCGTGAGCGCCGCTGGTTTCAAGCAGAACAGTATAACCGGCATCGCACAACACCGACATCAACGGCAACACGTTCCTCTGGAGCAACGGCTCGCCTCCGGTGATCTCGACCAAAGGACAGCCAAATCCTGCGATCCTATCTACAATCTCATTCAGAGTTTGTTTCTTTCCCTCGTAAAAGGCGTACTCGGTATCACAATAGTTGCAGCGCAGATTGCAGAACGTCAGGCGCACGAACACACAGGGTTGTCCTACCCACGTGCTTTCACCCTGAATTGAGTGATAGACTTCGTTAATCGTCAGCGTCTTTTCGCGCTCGGGCATCACGTTAGAAACGTCTTACGCGCGAAGAATCGCAAAGCAAGTAACCGTGAGGCGCGCCGCACGCAGCAATCGCTACAGCTTGACGCTCCAACCGGCCGTCCATAATCTGAAATTCGGCGGCAAGCCGCATTTGATCTGGCAACGCGTTGAGCCGCCTTAGCATCGCTACGGCGTGCCGAGGGACAACGCGTTCGCCGTTCCTGTAACATGTTTGTAGTGTGAATGTTTTAGCAGCTTTTTATCGCTCGTCGGTTGGAAAAAAAATGATCGTCGCGGTTACCGGCGTCATTCTGATCCTTTTCGTGGTCGGACATTTGCTTGGGAATTTGCAGATTTTCATTGGCCCCGATTGGATCAATGGTTATTCGCAACATCTGCGCGATCTCGGTCCGCTGCTTTGGTTGATCCGAATTTTTCTGCTCGCCACTGTTCTTATTCACATCTACGTGACGATCCAATTGGCGATCGAGAACAGGCGTGCCCGCCCTGAGCCGTACATCGACAAGAGCTACGTCAAAGCAACGTTTGCGTCGCGTCACATGGTAATGAGCGGACTGATCGTCCTCGCGTTTATTGTTTATCATCTCGCGCACTTTACGGTGCGGGTGACTGATCGCCGGTTTGGCTTGCTCAAGACTGATCCCCTTGGCCATTACGACGTTTACTCGATGATGGTGTACGGATTTCAGAGTTATTATGTGTCGGGGTTTTACGTACTCGGTCTATTTTTGCTCGCGCTCCATTTAAGCCATGGATCATCCAGCTTTTTTCAATCCCTCGGATTGAATGACAAGAAATTGACGCCACGCCTCGCTTTGGGCGGCCGAATCTTCGCATGGCTCATGTTCATCGGTTATACGTCGATCCCCATCGCCGTCTTGCTCGGGTTCATCAAGCCGGCGCAACAATTATGATTGAAGCAAGGAGAGGCGTGCAACCGTTCGTTTCGGCGCGCCCGGCGGTCGCGCCCTACCACATCAAGCCCGTCCAATAGCTATGATTGGAAGGTTCGACGCCAAGATTCCACCCGGTCCGCTCGCCCAGAAATGGCGAAACCATCGTGACCATTCGCGATTAGTTAGCCCGAACAACCGGCGAAAATTCGAGATCATCGTTGTAGGAAGCGGTCTTGCCGGTGGGTCGGCTGCGGCAACGCTGGGCGAGTTGGGTTATCGAGTAAGATGTTTTTGTTTTCAGGATTCGGCGCGACGCGCGCATTCGATTGCGGCCCAGGGTGGAATCAATGCAGCGAAAAATTATCAAAACGACGGCGACAGCGTTTACCGATTATTTCACGACACGATCAAGGGCGGCGATTTTCGTTCCCGTGAAGCCAACGTGTATCGCCTGGCCGAGATCAGCAACAACATCATCGACCAATGCGTCGCGCAGGGCGTGCCGTTCGCGCGTGAATACAGCGGCTACCTAGCAAATCGTTCGTTTGGCGGCGCCCAAGTGTCACGAACCTTTTATGCTCGCGGACAGACCGGTCAGCAACTCTTGCTCGGCTGTTATCAGGCGCTTTGTCGTCAAATCGCTGCCGGCACGGTCCAGATGTCCCCCCAAACGGAGATGCTCGATCTCGTGATTGTTGAGGGACACGCCAAGGGAATTGTTACTCGGAGCTTGTGTTCCGGAAAAATTGAAAGACACGCTGCGGATGCTGTCGTGCTCGCCACCGGCGGATATGGAAATGTATTTTATCTCTCGACCAACGCACGAGGGTGCAATGTCACGGCGACCTATCGCGCTTTTAAAAGAGGCGCGCTCTTCGCGAATCCGGCCTTCACGCAGATTCATCCCACCTGCATCCCGGTCAGTGGCGAACATCAATCGAAGCTCACGCTCATGTCCGAATCGCTCCGGAATGACGGACGCGTCTGGGTTCCGAAACGTAAGGAAGATCGCAACAAGGCACCCGGTGAAATTCCCGAGACAGATCGGGATTATTATCTCGAGCGAAAATATCCGAGCTACGGCAATCTCGCGCCGCGCGATATCTCCTCGCGCGCAGCAAAAGAAGTTTGCGACGACGGCCGCGGCGTGGGTCCTGGCGGACGCGGCGTTTATCTCGACTTTGCCGACGCGATCAAACGCCTGGATGAACATACGATTCGCGAGCGCTATGGAAATTTGTTCGAGGTCTATGAAAAGATCACCGGCGAAAACGCCTATAAAGTGCCGATGCGGATTTACCCGGCTGTTCACTACACGATGGGCGGTCTCTGGGTGGATTATGACCTAATGAGCAATGTGCCCGGGTTGTTTGTGATCGGCGAAGCGAATTTTTCCGATCACGGTGCAAACCGGCTCGGCGCGAGCGCTCTCATGCAGGGCTTGGCCGATGGATATTTTGTTTTGCCCAACACGCTGCCGAATTATCTCGCGGGGCAGATGGGAAAGCGGCCATCGCCGGATTCTCCGGAGTTCAGAGAAAGTGAAAAAGATGTTCGTGCCAGGATCGAGAAACTGCTCAACGTCAACGGCACTCGTTCGGTCGATTCGTTCCATAGGGAGCTTGGCCTGCTTCTCTGGGACAAATGCGGAATGTCGCGCCACGAAAAGGGATTGCGCGAGGCGCTCAAAAAAATCCCCGAACTTCGCGAACAATTCTGGCACGAGGTACGAGTGCCGGGGGACGGCGATGATTTCAACCAATCTTTGGAACGTGCCGGACGTGTTGCCGATTTCCTGGAATTCGCAGAGCTAATGTGCATCGACGCATTGGAGCGCGACGAATCCTGTGGCGCGCATTTTCGCGAAGAACACCAGACCGCGGAAGGCGAAGCACTGCGCGACGATGAAAACTACGCCGCGGTGTTTGCCTGGGAATTTCAAGGCGATGGAAACCCGCCGATGTTGCATCGCGAGCCCCTCAATTTTGAAACCGTGCACTTAACACAGAGGAGCTATAAGTGATCACCTTTGTCATTCCGAGCGAAGTCGAGGAATCCCGCTGCGAAACCCTGGGTATCTCTAACGGGTCCTTCGACTCTGCTCTGCTTCGCTCAGGATGACGTGAAAATATGAATTTCAAACTCAAAATCTGGCGCCAAGAAGATCGACAAACGCCAGGCAAACTCGTCAATTACGAAGTACGCGACATTTCGCCGAACACGTCGTTTCTCGAAATGCTCGACATTCTCAATGAGACTTTGGTCAGAGGCGGGAAGGAACCGATCGCGTTCGACTCCGATTGCCGCGAAGGCATTTGCGGCACCTGCTCGCTCACGATCAACGGCGAACCACACGGACCCGATCATCCTGGCGCGGTGTGCGAGCTTTACATGAGAAAGTTTCGCGACGGCGCAACGATCACAGTCGAGCCTTTTCGCGTAGGATCGTTCCCGCTTGTGAAAGATTTGGTAATCGATCGCAGTGCACTGGATCGAATTGTGCAAGCCGGTGGATTCATTTCTGCGCGCGCAGGTTCCGCCCCAGAGGCGAACTCGATCCTGATTCCCAAGCATGATGCCGATTTAGCAATGGAAGCGGCTGCTTGCATCGGCTGCGGCGCATGCGCCGCGGCCTGTCCAAATGGATCGGCCATGCTTTTCACGGCCGCGAAGGTCTCGCATCTATCGCTCTTGCCGCAGGGTCATCCGGAACGAGAGAGTCGCGTGCTGCGAATGGTCTCCGTAATGGATGCAGAAGGATTCGGCAATTGCACCAATACATACGAATGTGAGGCAGTTTGCCCGGCGGAGATTAGCGCCAGTTTCATTGCCAAGCTGAATCGCGAATACGCACGAGCCGCGGTGCAGCGCAACGCAGGCTAATAAGGCAAACGCGTAACTCCTGCCCAGCCTGTTCTAGACCAAGCGGATCTTGTAGTGCCGTTATGAGCATGCGATAAAATCGCAATGCCGAAAGCAAAAACAAAAGCGGCAAGCCCAAACACATACACATACGCCGTACTCGGTTCCGATGAAGCGGAAATTAAACGCGTGGCCTCGGAGCTCGCGTCTAATCTAACGCCACCCGGCGCAGGCGATTTCGGATTGGAAGTCATTGATGGCGCTGCCGACAACGTCGATCAGGCCGAAGGACGAGTAAGATCGGCAATCGAAGCGCTGCAAACGCTGCCTTTTTTTGGCAGCACAAAAGTGGTTTGGTTAAAGAATGTTAATTTTCTCGGAGACGATCAAAAGGCGCGCTCGGCCGCGGTGCAATCGGCGTTGGAAGAATTGTCCCAATTAGTCGATAGCGATTTCGCGCCCGGTATCATGCTCTTGATCAGTGCGACCGACTTGGATAAACGCCGTTCGTTTTATAAGACACTGCTTCGACGGGCGGAGGTGCAGGTTTTCGACCGGCTCGATTCCAGCCGAGGCGGATGGGAAGAAGAAGCTGTTGAGATGGTTCAGCAGCGCGCAAAAAAAAGAAAACTCCAATTCGATGACGATGCGCTCGATCTTTTTGTGTTGCTGACTGGTGGCGATACTCGACAGATCGATAATGAACTGGAGAAGATTGACACTTTTCTTGGAGGGGATCGCGCAGTGAATGCCGAACTCGTCCGCGAGTTAGTGCCGCTTTCGCGTGCGGGCGTTATTTTCGAATTGGGTAATGCACTGGCAACGCGCGATCTCCAACTATCACTAAAGCTGGTGCGACGTCTGTTGGATCAAGGCGAAAGCGCCATCGGCATTTTGCTCGTGGCAATCGTTCCTACGATCCGCAGTTTGTTACTTGCCAAAGATTTAATGGAACGATATCGGCTGCCGCGGCCGCACTCCCCGTTCCAGTTCATCTCCGCAATCAACCGCCTGCCTACCGAGGCAACAGATCATTTGCCGCGTAAGAAAGATGGCTCGATTAACGCCTACGCGCTTGGGATTGCCGCACAACAGGCAGGCCGGTTCGAAACGACCCAACTGATTCAGGCCATGCAGGCGTGTCTCGAAGCAAATGTTCAATTGGTTACGACACAGCTTGATCATGAACTGATCTTGACTGAAGTGGTCGTTAAGCTGCTTCAGCAGCCGTCATCCTGAGCAAAGTCGAAAGATCCCGCGGCGTCACACCGAAGCTCTTGCGACGGGATTCCTCGACTACGCTCGGAACGACGGAATTACGCGCCGCCTTCCACCTGTCTCCGGGCAACTGGACCGATGTACGGGATATCCCAGCGGACGCCCGTGAACGCCTTTACAGTGGCAATGATCCAGACAACAAGAAACGCAATATGAATAAGTGCCTGGATGATTGCCCAGAAAAATACCAGGATACCGCCGATGCCTGGAATGGCCCCGAAGACCGAATACACGACCCAGGACGCAATGTTAAAGAGAAACCATGCACCGCCAAAGATGATCGATTGCATCGCGTAAAAGCGCACGAAAGGGTCGTGCTTTTCGAGGATATAAAAAATGATACCGCCGATCAACGGAATGCAGGCGATGGCTGCAGCCACATTGGAAGGTAAACCGGTTGACGTGGATTTTGCGCTCGTTCCGGGTTCAGGACCTGGCGGAGGCGGAGATTGAGTGGGCACTTCGTCTGGCATGATCTACATACACGAACTGGAAAGTGTATTGTCAAGCAACTTCCGTATCGGCAGCTCTTTTTCGCTTTCAGTCGCAGCTCGCCGCCGATATCATGCCTTCCTAGCCGACCGAATCAATGACCAAGGTTTCCCATTTTGCGCGTGCTTTCACCCTGATCGAGGTAATCGTCGTCCTTGCGATCATCGTTATCATGATGGCCTTGGTCTATCCGGCCTACACCACGATTTCGGAGCGCGCCAAAGCGACAAAAGACATGAGCAATCTGCGCCAGATTGGAATCGCGACGCAGACTTACTTGAATGACAATGACGGTGTTTTGTTTTCACCTGCAACGACATGGATGTCGCAGCTGGAGCCAAAATACGTTTCCCTATGGCGTGGTTTCCAATCGCCTTTCGACAAGCGCCCCCCATCGGAGGGAGGTACCACCGCACCAGTGTCGCCGATCAGTTATGGTGTGAATGCCAACATCTATCCAGGCGGGGCGGCACTGCCCACCAGCAAGATTACCAACCCTACAGGCTTTATATTATTCGCGCCTGCGCAAACTTCAGGGACAACAGTAAGCTTCCTAGGCACGGCGACATCTGCCGTTCCTGGCGTCACAGTATTAGGAATCGGTAACAATACAGCAACGAGTACACCGGGCGGAAATGCCACTGGCGGCACGCATAATTCACGGCAGCGGGTCAACGCCCTTTTTGGTGATCTGCACTGCGAAAATATGACTTGGACCACGTTCGCCACTACTACATCGAGCGTCCCGGGCCAACCAGGTCAGTGGACTCCGTATCTTCCGTATCCGTAGCGCCCGTGGAGATTCGTGGCGCTAGCCATCGCTACTCAGCGCTCGTTGGCTCAGGCTTAATCGAGCAACTCGGCGAGCGCGCGCGCAAATTTCTGCCTGGCGGAAGGTGCGCAATTGTTACGGACACCAATGTCGCGCCGCTCTTCGCTGATCAAGTCGAACGAAGTCTGATATCAGCCGGCTTTCGACCAACAATGATCACGATTCCGGCAGGCGAGAAATCGAAGACACTCAAGCAAGCTGGCGCAATTTGCGAGCAAATGATTGCCGCCGGATTGGATCGGCAATCTTTTGTCATCGGTCTCGGTGGCGGAGTGATCGGCGACATCTCCGGATTCGTCGCGGCGATTTATCATCGCGGCATTCCCCACGTTCAGATTCCCACGACGCTGCTGGCAATGGTGGACAGCTCGATCGGCGGAAAGACCGGAGTGAACACTGCCGATGGAAAAAATCTGCTCGGCGCTCTACACCATCCATCGCTGGTGATTGATGATCTTGATGTTCTAAAAACCCTGCCCCGTCGCGAGTTCAATCAGGGATTCGCGGAGATTATCAAGCACGCGATTATCGCGGACGGGAAAATGTTCAGGCAGCTTCAATCGTGGAAGGCAAACGATCCGATTGCCCTCCAACAACTGATTCGTCGCAACATCAAGATCAAATCAGCGATCGTCGCGAAAGACGAACACGACAAGGCGGGTGAACGTGCTCTTCTCAACTTCGGACACACCGTCGGTCACGCGATTGAGCGCGCGGGAAATTACCGGAAATTTCTTCATGGCGAAGCCCTCAGCCTGGGAATTGTCGCGGCATGCGCTGTTTCAATGAAAAGAGCCGGACTCACGTCCAGACAACGCGATGCGGTGATCGATCTTCTACAACGATTCGATTTGCCGACGTGTTTGCCGAAGAATTTTCCACGGAACAAGATCCTTAGCGCGGTGAAGTTCGACAAAAAATTCGAAAACGGAAAAATCCGATTTGTCGTAACACCCCGCATCGGCGCTGCCTATCTCGCCACCGACGTCACGCTCAACGATATCCGCGAGGCAGTAGCCGCGCTGTAGGGCGTCTGTGTCAGTCCCGAAAGCATTCGGGATTCACAGAAACGCCCTACAAATACGCACGACTGGTCAGTCGCGCTTGCCTCGCACTTTCGAATAGTATTCGACTAATCCATCAGTCACGCTATCGGCGTACTCGCGGAAAATACTTTTACGTTCCAAGCCGTTGATGTTGCGAGTTCCTTCGTAGTCGCCGGCCTCAATTCGGGCGAAAGAATCTTTGCTGTTCATCACGTAGGGCTCGCAATAAACCACCGGGCAACGATAGAGCCGCGTCGCGAGCAAATTGCGCGCAAAAACATAACCGCTCGTGCCGACTTTCGTTGTGCTGTTAGTAGTGGGGTACTGGTATGGCGGCAGTTGCGTTTCGCGAGTCATTGCCGCGGCAATAGTGTCCGCCAGCGGCAACTCCTCGTCGTAAGCGCGGCTGAGAAGTCGTCGAATCATTTCGAAACGTTCGTCATCGAATTCAAGCTCCTGCTGCAAATAGGAACCGTTCACAAGAAGATGAAGATGGTTGAGGTCGGTCAGTGTCGGGTTATTCGGGTCGCCCCAGCCTTCGGCATTGAAATGCAAACAAAGGACGAGGTCAGGATGCAACTTGAAGTTTACCAGCGCCGCCCGACGGCGAATCTCGCTGTAACGGTAAAATAAGATTTCGCTCTGCCAGCGAATCGTTTGCTCCTTCTCCGGATCGTTTGGGTCAAGCACGTCAGCGCGGGGCTGTGGCACGCCGTTTTTAATCAGAATTTTCCTGGCCAGTTCCCGAAAATCATCGGGACGTTTTGCCGTGACCGGTTCGTTGCTATCCCGAACAAACAAAACCTTCGCACCTAATTCGCGTAATCGCGGGGCAAGAAGCCGCGCGACCTTCAAAGTCAGGTCACCTTCCTGGACTGGCTGGGTGTTGCCGACTTGAAACCAGCGCTCTTCCATTTTTGCCCATTTGCCACCCAGATGACCCGGGTCGAGCGCAATCCGCAAGCCTGAGAGCGGCTTGTCTCCTTTCGCCTGCGACAAGGATTTAGCGAGATGCCAAAGACGCGGCACCGGATTGCGCGAGGTGTCATTCTTCGCGAACCGTAAAGTGAAAAATTTTTGCGGCTCGCGATTGGTCAAAATCCGCGCTGTGTCGGTATTTACTTCGATCAAATCCGGAGCGAATCCGTGCGTGCAATAAACGTTCTGGATCAGCTGGCTAAATTCATCTTGGGTAATTGTCTCCTGATAGTGTTCGAGTAAGCCCCATTTCGGTTTGCTCCCAAGGACGCCGAGATTGTCTGCCGCTTGCAGCGCAGGCGTAAAGAGCAGCAGAACAAATAACGAACGACAAATGACGAGATGACAAACTAATGAGAAATCACGAATGACGAAATCCGAACCGGCGCGAACAGAGCGCGCCGATGTTTTGTCATTTGGGCGTCGGCATTCCTTCGTCATTCGTCATTCGGGTTTCGTCATTGTCTCCGCTTTTTTTTGAAATGAAACATCGACCTTTAGAGCCTCTTCAATACGATGATCGCACAATGCTAACGATCCTTTTTCTCGGCGATATCGTTGGTGAGCCGGGACGCACGGCCGTGATCGCCAGGCTGCCGAAACTAAAAGAGAAGTACCGCTTGGACTTCATCATCGTTAACGGCGAGAACACGGCTGGCGGTCGCGGCATAACGGGAAAAATCACCATCGATCTCCTGCGCGCCGGCGTCTCAGTCATCACGACAGGCGATCACGTATGGGACCAAAAAGAAATTCTTGGGTTCATCGACACCGAGCCGCGTTTGTTGCGCCCGGTGAATTATCCTGATGGCGCACCTGGCAACGGATCGATCGTCCTGGAAACAACGAAGGGAAAAATCGGCGTGATCAACGTACAAGCGCGCACATTTATGCAGCCGATTTTGGAAAACCCGTTTCGCTCGGTCGATGCAGCGGTGGCGAAGATGCGCAACGAGACTGCGAACATCATCGTGGACGTACACGGAGAGACTACGAGTGAAAAAATCGCGCTGGGCCGGTTCCTCGATCGAAAAGTTTCTGCCGTCATTGGGACTCATACCCATGTTCAGACCGCCGACGAGCAGATTTTTCCGGGTGGTACGGCTTTCCTCTGCGACGCGGGCATGTGCGGTCCGGTAAACTCCATCCTGGGGCGCGCCGTTGATCCAATCATGAATCGGTTCATCTCGAATCTTCCGGCATCGTTTCCGGTCGCCGGCGGCGAAGTGCGCCTGCGTGGAGCGCTGATCGAAATCGACGAGAGCACGGGTCGCGCCGTGCGTATCACACGTGTCGATGAGCCTGGCCTTGGTGTAACTGCTTCATCGGAACCGGAACCAAAGATCGACGTCGAGCAGACGCCATCTCCAGAACAAACATGAAACAGTCCGCTTGCGGCCAACTGTTCGCGGCCTGAATTTCGAATTGTTTAAGAACATCAACGTCCAAAAGAAATTATGAAAAGAATCTTTGTCTTTACTTTCATCGCGGCTCTGGCGCTTTGTGCTGCGCAGTTATCCGACGCGCAAGCCACCAAAGACGCGAAAGAAGCAAACAAGCTTGCCCGAGACGGCGCAGAGGCCTCCAAGAACCAAGAGTGGGACAAAGCCGTCGACCTGCTTCGTAAGGCGACAGCTCTCGACCACAAATACGCGCCAAATCTCGCGGCTGTTTATCAACAGCGTGGATACGCTGCTGCGACGAACCAGCAATTTCAGGATGCCATTAGCGACTACGGCGAAGCAATCAAGATCAATCCAGAAGACCCACGAATCTACGAACAGCGCGCAGCGGTCGAGATGAAACTGAGTGACATGGACAAAGCGCTGGCCGACTATTCCGAGGCGATCAAGCTCAAGCCGAACGAAGTTCGATACCTTAATTATCGCGCTTATATTTACGAGCTGAAAAACGACCTTAAGAATTCGATGGCAGATACTGAAAAAGTTCTAAAGCTCGACGCGAACAATCAGGAGGCGAAAGCGCGGAAAAATCGATTGTCAGCGCGAGAAGTGGCGAACGCTCCATTCACGCCGATTCCTGCCCGTTCGCAAAGACCTTCGCCTACGCCTCATCGCAGACATTGAGGTGCTTCATATTGAAGGGGCCGACTGGACGCGCCGAAAGAACATATTGCAAAAGCGGTTTTGGATTTAGAGGCGCGTTTGAGGACAACGCGTTGCAGCTGTGGATCGAGAAATGAGCCTTCTCCCCGCTACGTGCCGGTAGGCGAAACAACGGGTTCCTGCTCTTCCGCTGCGTTTGGTGGTGGGGCGGTAAATCGCCTTTTCCGGCGGTTCGCCGGCAGAGGTGCCAGAGTCATGGTGATATTGCGTCCGGTAATTTTTGGGTCCATTTCCACCTGCGACATTCCCGAGAGATCATCGCGAACTTTCTGCACGAGCTGCATGCCAAATTCCTGATGCGCCATTTCGCGGCCGCGGAATTGCAGTTGCACCCGCACCTTATTTCCCCGATCCAGGAATTCTTCGCCGTGCCGGATTTTCGTCAGATAATCGTGATCGTCGATGTTAACACGAAACTTGATTTCCTTGAGCTTCGAGCCGGACGGTCTTTTATCCTTGGTATGCTTGGAGATATCGTACCGGAACTTTCCAAAATCAACGATCTTGCAGACCGGTGGAGTGGCCGTTGGGGCGATCTCCACCAGATCCAGACCAAGACTTTGAGCTTTGCGCAAGGCGTCATTTAGCTTGATGACGCCAAGCTGTTCGCCGGTAGACCCTATAATGACCCGGACTTCTCGGGCGCGGATCCGACCGTTTACACGAATTTGTGGTTGCAGATTCGAACTAGCTCCTGGCCGACGGAGCGGGAGTGCACCGCGCCGCCGTATTTCCATTTATCGCAATCCTGGCGTTACCCTCGGCAAACGCCCAGACACTCTAACCTCGCCACGACTGCGATTCACCGCGACGAGAGCTCGCTAATTAATCGCGAGCCGAAGGGAAGTTGTAGGCAACAATTTCGCGCTGGCAAGGCGAATCTCGTGACAACCAAGTGTCGATCTTCCAACGATCACTTTGCCGGCGGGTCGCCAAAATGCGCCTTGTACGCCGCGTACGCGGCAGCGTCGTCGAGCATGGAATTGAGCGTTGCGGTCAGTGGCTCGAGTTTTACAACCCCGGAAAACACTGCGCGATCGCCAATCTCAGTGTCGATCAAGAATGCCGGGCGTTGCGTGATCTGAAGGGCATGAAATTCCGCTGTCGATGCGCGAACGCGCTTTTCGATCTCGGGCGAACGCGCGCGATCGAGGACCTTTTTCGTGTCAATGTTGCCAGCCACTGCACCTATCTCGGCGGCGATTTCCCAATCGCCCACCTTTTTCCCCTCGCGCAGCGCGGCATGGGCGAGCGCGAGACGAACGCGGTCATCCACGAAACCAAAGTCCCTGGCAGCCTCGGCCACACAATTTGGCGCGAGCCACTCCGGCAAGATGGGATCGTACCAATCCGTGTTGAGCATGAATGGCGAACGCATCATCATACCACTGCGCCGATAGAACCATTGCTCCTGCTCACGTGAGGTGGGCAAGCCACTCGGATCCATCAACGCGATCTTCCACTGAAATTCGACGCGACCGTCATAACGCTTCTTCAATTCCGCCCACGTTGGCTCGGACCAGAAACACCAGGATGAAACAACATCGAGATAATCGGTTACAGTGATACGCATGCTTTGAATGTTAAAAAAAAGTTACAAAAGTTAAACCGTTAGAAGGTTAATGACGGGACCGTTAAAGCAAGTGGACGAATGGCCAACGGCGAATCCTTTTTAACTTTTAACTCTTTTAACTTTTCACCTCTTACTGTGGACCTGAATCATATTTTCCTCTTTCTCGCGGTGATTTCACCGTTGGTAGTTCTGGCCCGGGCCTGGCGTCCCGGGGCGCCCTATCATGGCTGGCGTATCGCCGCGCTTGTTGCGCTGACTATCACCGCTGCCGCGTGGATTTTCGTTCCCCGTGCGGCTGGTTACATCGGCGGTTTGGCTTGGATCGTCCTTCTCTTTCTGCCGGCGATTGGCTTACGCAAAATGACAGACCTGGCCGCCCGGGGAGGCTACAGATCGGCGGCAAAACTCGGAATAATTCTTCAAATTCTGCATCCCAGCGCCGAGCTGCGAGATCAGGTCCGATTATTTCAGCGTTTGGAATCTCGCCAAAACCACCCCGTGCCTTTCGCATCCGTCCCAGTCGCGGACCGTGTTCGGCATAGCCAACTCCGAAGCGCGCCGGCAGTTCTCGTGTTAATTCTGCTCAACGCGGTAGGGTTCCTACTGGAGATTTCTGCCGGCGATCTGAACGACCCGGAAGTCCTGCATCGAGTCGGCGCATTGGAGTCCTATGCTGTTGTCGTCCAAGGTGAATACTGGCGGCTTTTCACTGCGCTCTTCTTGCACGGGGGTCTGACCCATCTGCTCTTCAACATTTTCGCGCTTTATATTCTTGGCCCGCCGTTAGAACGATCCATCGGCACAATCCGATTCGCCGTGTGCTACTTGATGTCAGGCCTCGCCTCCAGCGCGGGTGTCGTGGGTTTGACGGTACTCGGTTTCGTACAAGTGGCGCAGCTCGTTGGCGCGTCGGGCTGCATTATGGGAATCGTCGGCGCGTGGGCGGGATTTTTAGTGCGACATCGTCATGCGCCGCAGGCGAAACAACGTCTGGGGAACATCGTAATGATCATAGTGATTCAAGTCGCCTTCGATCTTTCAACCCCACAGGTCAGTATGGCTGCGCACCTGTGCGGACTAATCGCCGGCTTCCTTCTCGGACTCGTTCTCGCACCACGAGCTGTAGCCGGGGTGCGAGCCGGCGAGATTCAAAGCAAGATATGACCGCTCGCCGACACCACGCGACTGAGCACGAACCGGACGCTTTGTCCGAGTTGTTTCTCGTTACGAGGTGCTGGAAATGGGTTCCGCGACTTGCCGGACGAAGTTTTCTCGATTAACTGCGGCTCTGTCTCCGTTGCAGCCTCGCATGCCGACTTTTCAAACGTATAACGTAACTCCCATCCTGCCGGCGGCGCTCGAACCGCTGCGCGAGATGAGCTTCAACCTTTGGTGGACATGGGAACCCGCCGCACGCCGGCTCTTCCGCCATCTTGATCCCGAGCTTTGGAACAGGACAAATCACAATCCCGTCCGCATGCTTCAGCTTTCGCGGCAATCCCGGCTGGAGGAGCTCGCACAGGACAAAACTTTCCTGCGCGAATTGAAACAGGTCTTCGAGGAATTCGAGAAATATCTCAGACGCCACGACACTTACGGAAAGACGGGGGCCGGGAGCAAAATCAAGAATCCGATCGCCTATTTCTCGGCTGAATTTGGTTTTCACGAATCGATTCCGAACTATTCCGGCGGTCTTGGCATACTCGCCGGCGACCATTGCAAGTCGGCGAGCGATCTCGACCTCAATTTCGTTGCGATTGGTCTGCTGTATCGACATGGCTATTTCCGGCAACAGATCGATAAGAACGGCGTTCAGGCGGCGATTAACCTTAATCAAAATTTCTATCATCTGCCGATCCGCGAAGTGCACCGCGGCGACACGAGACTTCTCATCCCAGTGCGAATTTTGGAGCGCGAAGTTTTTGCCCGGCTTTGGGAATTGCGCGTTGGCCGGGTAAACCTCTACCTCCTCGATACCGACATCCCGGAAAACAGAACGGAGGACCGATTAATTACTGCCGAGCTTTATGGCGGCGACCTTGAGATGCGCATGCGCCAGGAGATGATGCTCGGAATCGGCGGCGTCAAAGCGCTCGCCGCGCTCGGCATTCAGCCAGCGGTGTTTCATATGAACGAAGGACATTCGGCGTTCCTGGCGCTGGAACGCATTCGTCTCAATGTCGTGGAGAAGAAGCTCGATTTTTATTCAGCACTTCAGCTGGTAGCCGCCGCCAACGTTTTTACCACGCACACTCCAGTCCCTGCCGGCAATGACTCCTTCCCGCGCGAGATGATGCGAAAATATTTTGGTAATTTCGCCAAGGAACTAAACATTCCGTTCGACGAACTGTTCTCATTCGGTCACACACGCCTTAATCCAGACGATCCGTTCAGCATGACCATCCTCGCGCTGCGCCTTAGCCGGCACGCCAATGGAGTAAGCAAATTACACGGCGAGGTCAGCCGATCGCTTTGGAAAGATGTCTGGTCTGGTGTGCCGGTCCAGGAAGTGCCGATCACCAGCATCACAAATGGTATCCATACGAAAACCTGGATGGCGCCGGAATTTGCTGCACTTTATCGCAAGCATCTCGGCGACTGGGAGGAACACCTGACCGAGCCGGAATTTTGGCGCGGTGTCATTGATATTCACGACTCGGAACTTTGGGACACACATCAAAAACTCAAACTCCGCTTGATCAACTTTATCCGCGATCGGGAACGACAACGACGCGAACGACTCGGCGAATCCCCGGAGTCGATTCGCAACGTCAATCGCATCCTTGACCCGGAAATTTTGACGGTGGGCTTTGCGCGCCGTTTCGCGACTTACAAGCGCGGTACGCTTTTGTTCAGTGACAAGGAACGATTAAAGCGATTGGTGAATGATACTACTCGCCCTGTGCAATTCATTTTCGCAGGCAAAGCGCACCCGCGCGATGAAGCAGGCAAGGCGCTAATCCAGGAAGTTTATAGATTTAGCCACGAAGCCGGCTTGGAAAATCGCATCGTTTTTCTGGAGGACTACGACAGCTACATTGCGCGCCGCCTGGTGCAGGGTGTCGATCTCTGGCTGAACCATCCGTTGCGTCCCTTGGAGGCGAGCGGAACCAGCGGAATGAAGGCTGCTCCTAATGGCGGAATCAATCTGAGCGTACTCGATGGCTGGTGGCGCGAAGGGTACAACGGCAGCAACGGCTGGGCCATCGGCGCAGAAATCAACAATGGCACCACGGAATTTCAAAATGAAGTGGACGCGAGCAGTCTTTATCAATTATTGGAAAACCAGATCATTCCTCTCTATTACGCGAAACCGGACGGCAAACTTCCTCTTGCCTGGTTGCAATTAATGCGTGAATCGATCCGAAGCGTCACGCCGGTTTTCAACACGCAGCGGATGGTGAAGGAATACACCGAGCAACTTTATGTTCCGGCCGCGAAATCCTACGAGAATTTTTCCCGCGACGGCTGCGGCGGTGCCACCCAACTCAGCCAGTGGAAAACGCAAATACGCAAGGATTGGCCCGAACTAAAAATTTCGGATGTTCAGATCGGAAACAAAGATCGACAAAGCATTTTGGTCGGTGAAGCGCTGCAAATCACGGCGCGAGTTCATCTGGGCACGGTCGATCCGCAACATGTGCGAGTGGAAGCCTACCACGGCGAAGTGGATAACGGCGACATTCCCAATCCCTCGGCGACTCTCCTCAATCAAAGCGGCCGAGCAGACGGAGACGGCAATTATATCTATCAGGGAGCAGTCCCTGCCTCTGAAAGCGGCACGTACGGCTTCAGCGTGCGCGTTGTCCCCACGCATCCCTGTTTGATGCAGATGCACGAGTTGCGTCTGATTACCTGGTCGTAATAACGGTTAACGATTGCGGTTCAATCAGGACAGTCGTCCAAGCAAAATTTTTAAGTCGCCTGGTCGAAGCCAATAAACCCGCAGATTCTAACGTTGGTATTCACAGACCTCGCGCCGGAGGCGTAACGCCCAACCACGCAACGATCGTCACCACTATCAGGCCGAGGCAGGTCTCACGGATCACATTGCGACGAAGCTCAGCTAGCAAATCTGAGGTTTCGGAAACTCTGGGCAACTTTGTTTTGATGACGAATCTATTCCGCACGCCCAGGCAGACGAGAATGCCGAATGCCCCAAGCTTGGCAAGCAAGAGCCAGCCGTAACGCGTCGTTAGGAGGGCGTGGATCGAACCGACTAACAACCACGAGTTGGAAATGCCGCTAAGGATAAGGACGCCTACGCAACTGAGGCTGAGCGTGGAGAAGCGGCGAAGTACGCGAAGATCCTGTTCTCCCAACAACAACGATTCACGCGTGTGCGTTAGAAAAATCGCCAGCGGTAGAAGTCCCCCGATCCAGACACTCGCTGCACAAAGATGGAGCGCATCACCCAGAAGACCGAGCGGTTGCACTCTGGCAGCTGCAGCGTGGCTGATCCAGGCTAGCGAGACGAGTAAAACAATGCTCGTCAAAAACATGGCCATGATCAGTGCGTGCCGCGCTTGGAATTGCGCCACGCGGAGCGCGACGAGTGCAAACGCGAGCACGATGAGTCCGAGGCGGAGCTGCCAGACATGACCGAACTTCGTTTCAAACAAAACCATCTGCCACGCTGTCGTGGAAGCCCGCATGGCCGGCAATCCACTCATGTTCGCGACTTCCAGCCAGAACCAGAGCAGGCTGGACAGGAGAGCCGCGACGAGACTCCATCGGGCCAGGCGAAGCAAGCGCCGCTCGACCTCGAGGAAATCGTCGCTTCCCGCCTGACGCGCCGGGCCGAGTGTGATCAGCTCGAAGGTAAAGGTTCCTCCCAATAGGACCGTCGCGCCGATGTGCGCGGTGCGAGCGATGATGAGTAGCAGGATAAGCATCAGGTTTCTTTTACACAAGAATCCCTAACGACTGACTCGAAACGTGAAGTTTCCATTCGTCACGTGCGTATCGACGGAAACCACGCGCCAGACGACTTTATAGATTCCCGCTCCGAGGCGCGGCAGAGAAACATGCAGCAGCGCACGATCCGAGCGATCCAGATGCACATCGTGTTTGTCCACTTCCTTCCCAGAAGCATCGAATACCTGAATGCTGCTGAAGGCTGGTTCGATGTCTTCCGTAAATCGGATTCGCACCTCGTTAGGCGGTGTCTGGACCGTGCCACCCACGGCCGGCTCCGCGTCCTTGAGAAAAGCGTGCGCCTCAACTCCCGCCGTACCAGTCAAAATAATCAGAAGCAAACTGACGACCGTGCGTTTCATTTGTTTCCTCCGAAGAGTGGACGACCGATGCTGTGTGGGAAAAGGTCATCCAGATAAAAGTGCAGCTGCGCAATGAAGCCAACGTCATTGCCAGTGCGCGAGTTGATGGGAATTACCGCTTCGGCGCCGACTTGGAAGTATTTGCCAGACCAGATAATGCCGGGATCAAGTGTGCCGGTAATTAGCCCGCTCTGACCGCGGTCGAGTGGATCATCAAGGGAAACCTCCACCAGCGGAATCAGGCGGTCGAATGGCGCGCGCAGCCCGATATTTCGGACCTGCTCCTGCAGGTAAATGATGCTGTATTCGATCGCAAAACCCGATTGTAACACAGCGGGGTTTGGTGACCCCTCTGTCCGCGCGCTGCTCGGAATGGCGACGCCGATTACGCCAGTGATCGCAAGTGGCTTCAACCACGGCAATTCTTGCGGCAAATCGCCCAAGCCTTTGCCAAAGAACAGCCCAGGCGTCCAAGTGCTGAAACTCTCCGCTCCCACCTCCTTGCTCCCAGTACCGCCAACATCTACGCGTAGGCCGAGCGAGACTACGGCTTCGTGTTCGTCGTTTTCAAAGAACTCGTACTTCGAGCCGATGGAGAGATTGCTGAAGCCGTTTGCAGCCTTGCCCTGTGAAGGATTGAGCACGATGAACGTCTCGCCAAACTCGATGTC
>DASZGW010000136.1:0-32829 GCA_035938475.1 Candidatus Udaeobacter sp. | reverse complement strand
GCGGCTATGGCGTTCGAGCAAAGTTCTCTGGCGCATCACTTCCGCGTCTGCTTCTGCGCGCGTTTTGAAAAACTTGCGCCCTTTTTTGAATGCGCGCAGATCAAGTATAAACTTGTGCGTGTCGGAATGGGTGTATGGCCGGACGACTAAAACAGGTTTTTTCATGCCTAAATGGTTCCATGCCGACAACATGGTGTCAATAATGATTTGGCTCAGTCAGAAGATTATTTGTAAATACTTGGTTTCAATATATTTATCTACGTAGCTCAGCGGGTAGAGCAACGGTCATTAAAACCATCTGCCGGTTCGCAAGCGCACATCAGTAGTCCACAACGGAGACGTCACAATGAAAACAAAATACGAAGACTCGATAAAGAGAGAGTTCATGAGCGTACGCAATTTTGATTTGGTCAAGGAGATGAAAATGAGAACAAAGAGTATTTCTGCACTCCTGCTGGCAACCATCACGATGGCGCCAGCCGCCGTAATTCCTGCAACTAATTATAACGATACAATCAAAACCAACTTCTCTCACCCCATCTCGAATGTTCCGGGCAAGTCTCTCGTTGCGGTGGAAGTGTCATACCCGCCTGGTGGCGCCTCCGCACCTCACCATCATTCGGACTCGGCGTTCATCTATGCGTACGTCGTTTCGGGTCAGATCGTGAGCCAGGTAGAGGGTCAGCCCGAACACATCTATCGCGCGGGCGAGTGCTGGTATGAGACGCCGGGAGCACATCATTTGATCAGTCGCAACGCGAGCAATACTGAACCGGCGAAGCTGCTCGCCGTATTTGTCGTCGATACCGAAGAAAATGCCCTGACGACCCCTGGTCACGCGGGAGGTTCGAGATGAGAGTTCTGCTGGCGGGGCCGACTGGGGCTATTGGACGCCCATTGATTCGCGGTCTGAAACATCACGGGCACAGTGTGTTTGGTTTGGTGCGTTCAGCGGAATCGACGCGCATGCTGACTGAGGTGGGTGCCGATGCTGTGATCGGGGATGCGCTCGATGCGGCCTCGGTCCGGGCCGCGATTGCGCGCGTTCGCCCTGATGCCGTCATCAATGAGCTGACCTCACTGCCGCGGCATTACACTCCAGCTGAGATGAAGGCTGCCGCGGAACGCGACAGCAGGGTCCGCAGGGAGGGAAACGTCAACCTTCTAGCAGGTATGCGCGAGAACGGTGTGCGCCGCTACGTCCTGCAGTCTTCGGGATTCTGGTATGCGCCCGGTCCAGGGTTGGCTGACGAATCGTCGCCCCTGGCGGTTGATGCTTCACCCGGCGTCGCCGCCGGCGCTCGCACCTACGCTGAACTCGAATCGACAGCCTTTCGGACATCGGAATTAGACTGCGTCGCGATGCGTTACGGATTCTTTTACGGTCCGGGCACCTGGTATACGAACGCCGGTGATATGGGCGAGCAGGTTCGCCGGCAGCAGGTGCCGATCATCGGCGCCGGCCAGGGCGTGGCGAGTTTCGTCCATATCGAGGACGCCGCATCCGCTACGGTCACGGCGCTTGAATGTGCTCCGGGCGCCTACAACATCGTTGACGACCACCCGAGCCAGCAGCGCCTATGGCTGCCGGCGTTCGCACGCGCTTGCGGGGCGCCGGAACCGCTTCAGATCACCGAGCAGGAAGCTCTGGCGACTTCTGGCGCCGACAGCGTCTATTACGCGACTCGCTTGCGCGGCGCCTCCAACGAGAAGGCCCGACACGAACTCAATTTCCGGCCGCGCCCGCTCGAATGGCTCCAAGCACGAGCCGTCCCCGCCCAACGTGGATGAACGAAAAATCGCTTAACTTCGCGAAAAGGGAAATTAAGCAATCGTTACACCATCACCAATTAAAAAATCAGCTCCGCGGGAGCTGGTTCGCGGCAACGCCCGCTGGAGCAGAAAAGTAGCGTAGGTCGTTACGACAGAGTCTCAACTGAGGTGGAAGGTTCGATGAGTAAGAGCACAACACAGATTAAAGCCGCTCAAAAGAATCCGCAACGACAACGGAGCGCGGCCAATTTTACCGCGTCAGGCAGGCCGATTCGACCGGGTTACGATCCCGATTCCGACTTGGCGCGGCCGCTCGCTGTGGTTTGGAGTCAGAATTCTAGGTCTCCATACTCTGATTTTAATGGTAAAGCCGAGAGGTCTCAGCGAAAATGGTCGGTTACGAAACCGGTTCCAGGCACGCTGCAAGAAGGTGGTGCGCCGTTCGAAACGACGCACTGGACGGTCGTATTGCAGGCGAGCAAGCCCGATTCTGATGAAGCTGCGCGGAAAGCGCTCGCCATCTTTAGCGAAGCGTACTGGCCACCCCTTTACACTTTCGTTCGACGTCGTGGCTACTCGCCGGCTGACGCGCAAGATCTCATCCAGGGGTTTTTTGTTCATCTATTTGAACAGAACACGTTGAGCCGGGCAGATCAGGAGAAGGGCCGACTGCGCACGTTCTTGCTCGGCTCACTGCAAAATTTTTTGCTGAAGGAGCGCGAACGCATGCGCGCGATCAAACGCGGCGGGAATCACCAATTTGTGTCGTTTGACCTGCACTTGCCGCAAGCCGAAGCGGCGATGTACGCTACCGCTCATTTAAGCGATGTCAACGCCTACGATGTTGCCTGGGCGTCTACTATCGTGACCCGAGCGTGGAAGAACGTGCGGGAAGGGTTTGCCGCGGAAGGCAAACGGGAATGGGTCGATGAGCTAAGGCCATTCGTCGCGGGTGGCACGGCGGTTCCACCGAACCAGAAAGAGGTCGCGAAGCGACTGGAAACATCGGTCGAAACTTTGCGCGTGTGGCTTACACGCCTGCGGCAACGATATCGCAACGCGTTGCGCGCCGAGGTGGCGAGCACAGTCTCCAATCCCGCCGAGATCGATGCTGAGCTGCATTATGTTTACCAAATTTTGACGTCGTGAACGTCGTTGATCCTCATAACCAAAAGGTTGGAGTTTGCGCGACGTGCGGAACGCCGATGACGCATCCCGGCCCGGACGGCGAATGTATGCGGTGCCTCGTCAGCGTTGGCTTTCTTGCCGAAGACCACGAAGCGCTCGCAGGTGCTGGCGACCGAGTAGTCCCTGGTCCATTGCATTACGCTCACTTTGAAGTCGAAATAGACGACAATGGTTTTCCGCTAGGACTCGGCGCCGGAGCAATGGCGGTAACTTACCGCGCTCGAGACACAATTCTTAATTCACCTGTGGCGCTCAAGGTGATCGGCCGGAAGCTGGCAGAAAATCCAACCGCGCGCGCGCGTTTTCTGCGCGAAGCGCGCGCAGCCGCAAAAATTCATCATCCGAACGTTGCACGCGTGTCGCATTACGGTGAGCAAGACGGTGAATGTTTTTACGCAATGGAACTTGTCGAAGGCGAAACGCTCGAAGCCCGTGTTCAGCGTGATGGACCACTGGCCCTGCCGCTCGCGCTTGAAGTCATTCAACAAACAGCGCGCGGATTGGCCGCAGCGGAAGTTTGCGGCGTGGTGCATCGTGACATCAAGCCGTCCAATTTGATGATCGAGTCGGCCGCGAGCGGTGAAGTCTTGGTCAAAATAATCGACTACGGCGTGGCCAAAGTAATGGCCTCTGATGCGACTGCTCAAACGCAAGCTGGATTCATCGGTACACCGGCGTTCGCGAGTCCCGAACAGTTTGATGAAGCTGGTCAGCGGCAAATCGACGCCCGCTCCGATATTTATTCACTTGGAGTCACCTTTTGGTACCTCCTCGCGGGCCGTACGCCGTTTGTCGCACGTACAATTGGGGAAATAAGGGCGACACAGACCCAGGATCTTCCGCTTCAACAATTAAAGAGGGCGCATGTACCGATGCCGGTGATTTCACTCTTGAAATCAATGTTGGCGGTCGATACCGGTAAGCGGCCACAATCTGCCCGCGAACTGCTCGCAGCCGTGCACCGCTGCTACCTGCGTTTCGAGCCACGGGCGCGCTTGCGACGCAAGCGTTTGGTGCTTGTAACAGCGGCATCAACCCTCGCCATCTTGGCCATTGCTTTTTTGACGTTCTTGTACCAGCACGCGCGGTCTGCCGCTCAGACGGAACGCTCGATTGCAGTGCTCCCATTCGAAAATCTTAGTCCCGGGAATGAAGCGACATTTTTCACCGTCGGCATGCAGGAAGAGATCACGGTCAATCTCGCGCGACTCGCTGACATGAAAGTTATCGGCGCCCAGAGTACCCGTTCCTATTTGCCAATAAGAGTCGCAATCTTCCTGCCATCGCGCGCGAACTTGGAGTGAGACATTTGCTCGAAGGCTCGGTCTGGCGGGCCAATGGGCGGGTGCGCCTATCGCTGCGACTGGTTGATACTCGCGACCGCGACCACCCATGGATTGAGACGTACGAACGTCCGGTCAGCGATGTGTTTGCAATGCAGAGCGAAATCACACGCGCTGTTGCCGCCCGGCTGCAAACACAACTTACGCCTAACGAAAAGTCGGCGCTGAATGACTCGCCGACGAAGGATCCGGACGCCTACGATCTTTATTTGCGAGCCCGCGAAGGCCCCGTCAGTTTTCGAGACGAAGCCAGTGTGCGCCGGGACATGCAGCGCAAGATCGACTTACTCAACAAAGCGGTCGCGCGGGATCCGAAGTTCCTCCTGGCGTATTGCGAGCTGGCAAAAGCGCACGCACGTTTCTTCATCAGTCAAATCGGGGCAAAACCAGAGGAGCTGTTGGTTGATCATCGTAGTCTAGCCGAGATCGCGCTGCAGAACGCCCGGCGCATAGATCCCGATGCCGGGGAATTGCATCTCGCGCAAGCGTATCATTTTTTCAACGTCACCAAAGACTACGAGCAAGCTGGGGTGGAAGCGGAGCTCGCACGGCGCACCCTTCCGAACAATGCCGAACTCGATCTCATTTCGGCACGCGTCGCTCGTAGCCAGGGGCGATGGGAAGACGCCGTCCGTTTTTACAAGCGCGCCGTCATGGTGGAACCACGCGGTAACGATAACCGCTTCAGTCTGGCCGAAACTTACCGCTACATGCGGCGCTACGAGGATTACGATCGTCTCGTCTCAGATATCATCAGCAGCGATCCGGCCCATCCCGGAGACCTCCCGCTTGAGCGAGCGGTTGGGCCGCTCGACCAACGCGCCGACACACGTCCTCTGCGCGCCGCCATGGCTGAGCGCGCCGCTGCTAACGATCTCACGGAGCATGATAAGGTCCTATGCGAACTCACCCTGGCTTGGTGCGATCGCGATGCCGAAGCAATAGGTCGCACTTTACAGGCCACCGATCTGAGCAGAATTACTAACAGCGGCTTCGCCTATCCGAAAGCATGGTTCGAGGCTTTGGCCGAGCGTATTCGTGGGGATAATTTCGCCGCGCAGAGGGCTTTTGCTGCGGCCCGTGCGGATGTCGAAAATGCAGTGCTCGGTGAGCCTGGCAACGGTCGCACACTAGGTTTACTCGCGATGATTGATGCGGGTTTAGGGCGCCGCCAAGCGGCCGTGGACGAAGCGCTGCGTGCGCGCGAGCAAATGAAGAGATCTGCGACGGATGCGCCGATCGCTGACTGCAATCTGGCCATCGTGTACGCTTGGACCGGGCAGCCCGACCTCGCGCTTGCTGTGCTCGAACCGCTGGTCAACCAGCCAGCAGGAAGGAACATGCCAGGCCAGCCGACATACGGCGATTTTCAACTTAACCCTCTCTGGGACCCGTTGCGAAGCGATGCACGTTTCCAAGCGCTTGTTAAGCGTCTATCTCCGTCCACCTCTAACTATTAGTTAGACGGTGCGTTTCGCAGCCGTCTGGCGGTCCCGCTGCGTCAGTCGCAGTTTTTTACGAAGAAATCTTAGTTCTTCTGAAATGTCGTGGTTCTAACTCGGGAGATAAAGGTGTCACGCAACACAATGAAAGCTAACGACACTGATAACTATGAGGGACGCCAACGCGAGTTGGGGGCCGGTGTGCTCAAACAGGCGGAGCAGGATTTGCGACGCTTTCATGGCGTAGCCGGCACAATCGAACGGGAACTTTACCTGGACGCTTATAGATGGGTGATGTCCGACGATTGCAGTTGGCCATTTTCCTTTCTTAAGGTGTGCCAATTGTTGAATCTTGTCCCGGAAGATGTTCGCAATGATCTGGTAGGGCACCTGTCGCTAGGCACGTTCAGTCGATGGGTCGGGCGTTGCGCTCGAACCGTCCAGCGACTTCAGATCCTCTTAGCCAGCGTTTCGCGAACCGCGCGAAGAGTGAACGCCGCTGAGCCGACCACCTTAGGCCAAACCTTGCATTAACATGAAAAAGCGCTGTTCCGGTCACAGGCTGCGTAGAATTCTTCGACCAGTTGGTAGGCACTCTGTCCACAAGCATAATCCATTGCTCATCAACAGCCTGGCCGAATTTAACTTTCGCCCGCCGCTCTTGCTCGTATTTGCAGGCGAACAGCTCGACAAGAACAGGCCTTCGCGCCCCCAGGTTTCCACCTGGTAAACCTTTTCTGAAATGTCGGGCTTGGAACTCGGGAAACAGCGTCAGCAACAACAACGATTCACACAAAATTTCAGGACTTCGATATGACCACTGAAGCAAACGCTGCTGATCTTGCTTTTTTTACCCCAGGGCTGAAACCGATGTTGCACCGCCTCGATTGGTCCGAGGACTATAGTCGGACGCAGGGCGGCTCGGTAAAAACGCAGCTCGGTCCCAGCGAGACCGCATTCATCGCCGGCCAAGATTCATTTTACGTCGCAGCCATTGGCGAAGACCGCTGGCCATACATCCAGCGGCATCGCGGGCCAAAAGGTTTCCTTCGCGTGCTTGATGCGACAATCCTTGGTTTTGCGAGCCTGGCTGCTAGCCGACGATATATATCGCCTGGCAACGCGCTCCTCTTCCTGACTGACCACGCTTTGCCGGCACGATTGAAAATTTGGGCGGACGCTGAAGTCTCGGAAGATCCTGCCATAATAGAAAAACTCGCGAAAAGCCGTGGTCACACCCCGGCAACGCACCTGGCATTTCTCTTTCACGTCCGCGCGTTTGGCTGGAATTCCGAGAAACACACCGTGCAGCGCTCCGTACGCGAAGTGCGCAGCACCGAACCTGTGCGAAAAGGCAAAGTCAGATCCGATTCAACGAAGACGATACATTGAACAGAAGCAGAGATTTTTCAGCCCGACCTGCCTCGAACAAGGTATTACACAATTTGGGACATTGGACGCGCTCAAACACCTCAAATATTCTGTAAACGTACAATCAACGCCCGACCTCCAACTCTCAACGCCCAATGTTCAATTCAGGGAGCGCTACATTCGATGTTGGAAGTGAGTTTTCGGCGTTGAAAAATCGTCAAATCACAAGCCACTTCAGTTCGCGGGAATGTTTCTTGGTTTCCCATAAACGAATTCCACCTAGAAACGCGTTCTCATTTCGTCCGCGTTCTGTTCCGTCCGGTAAGCGACTGAAACGGTGCACGAGACCACCGCCAAGAACGACATAATCGGCAACGAAGGATTTTCTTAACTGAGTGACCGCGTAGGTTACTTCGCGCTTCCATTTTTTTTCGCCCAACAGCGCCAGGCCTGGAATACCAAGGTAATCTTCAATGATGTGCCCGTGGCGATATGGTAGGTCGCCAAGCTCAAGCGGCATCAAAGTCTTGTCCCACACCAACGCGGACCCCAGGCCTGTGCCAAGCCCCAGAAAGAGCATGCGTCCCCCGCGGTAACTGCCGAGCGCCTGCATGGCAGCATCGTTGACAACAAGCACGGGGATGCCCAGCGCTCTCGCAAAATTGAAACCAACCCATCCCTTGCCCAAATGCTTCGGGTCTCTGACGATTCGTCCCTTGCGCACCGGTGCGGGGAAACCGATGGAGGCGCGGTCGAACTTCCATCCGCGCGCGGTCTCCTTAAGTTTGGCCACTAGTTGTCGTGGTTTGAGTCGCGCACCGGAAGGAAATTCACGCTCATCGCGAGACGACCTCAGCAGTTTTACGTATGTGCCGCCGACGTCGACAACCAGAACTTTTCTCTTCATGGCCCCCCGGCGAGTTCGGGAGTATTAGCGGTCGCGTCGCGCCTTTCGCCCAAAACGCTGGAAGATGCTCTGCTGTTCTGGTTTGGCCGCCGTGCTGGCTGGCCAGCATTCCACTATCTCAAGAGCGACAAAGCGGAGGAGCATCTGTCGCGCAGATTTCAAATCGAGTCGTAGATTTTTCGCAATTTGCTGCACCGAGCGGGCGCCATTGAACTGCGACGCGAACTGCGCCTCATCGGGAGTCAATTTCAACTTTTGGACACGCTCGAAGCCAGCTCTTGTATAACCCGGAATCGACGCCGGTTCGAAATGGGCGGTCTCATCGATACGCTCAACAAGACGCAACGTTTCCAAGGCCCAGTCGCGAACATTCGGCTCCCCGGGCACATCCGCAGCATTGGTTAACAGGTCGGCCTTCTTTTCAAACATGATCCACACTCTCGGCGCCACCCAAAGTTGCGAGAAAAGCTTCTGCCCAAATTGCTGCATCTGTTCCATCGCTGTCTCGCGGGCCATCGATTCCTTGCGGGCAAGGGTAAGAAAGAACGGCGTTCCGGTCTCTCTCTGTTCCTCGCGAGCCCTGGCAAGCACCACGACATCGAGATTGCTAACAAGCGCTGGTGTCTCCGGGCAATAAAGCTCAGGGTCCCTGGTTGTGACAAAGATGATCTCGCCATCACGCGCCAAGAGGTCGATTGGCTCGTGCTCCCAAAATGAACGCAGTAAACCTGTGAGCTTCTCCTTTGAGATCGCTTGCAGGGCGCGGTTTAATGGAAAGAACGTCGTGTGACCGCAGAAATAAACATCGGCCGTGCTGGGCTCGTTTGAAGAAGTGCCGTTTTCGGCCGGATCGGTCCTGGCGGGTTCGGCCCAATCGGCAGTTTGTTGTGACATGCTCCACCAATCCTCGGACTGGGCAGCTTCCGCATTCGCACCAGCGTCTTGGGCCGGTGAGTCTGCCTGCGGGACGTCTGAATCTTCCGTTTGGTCTCGCTCTTCGCTATTCGAAGATTCGATTTCAGCTTCTATTGATTTGGGATCGTCGGATGATTTCCGCATAATACACCTCTCGTTCTAAGCAAATCCCATGTAAAGGCTTTATCAAGAACCCAATCATGGCAGTGGCGGTCCCTCGCGGCTCGTTGAGAACCGTTGCGAGAGCTCGCGCCGGCTGATTTTTCCTCGCTCATTCGCCGGGACTGCGTCCACGATGAAGATACGTTTCGGCACCTGCCAGCTACTTAGCGCGCCACGGCAAAACTTCAGGAGATCGGTCTCGCTTATGTCTGGCGCTGCCACCACGCAGGCCGCTACTTCTTGATTGCGCAAAACCGATTCTCGCCCGAAGACGATTGCCTGTCGCACACCGGTGAAACGCAGCAAATGCGCTTCCACTTCTACGGGGTTCACCTTTTTACCTGCGACGTTGATTACGTCCGAGATCCTACCGACGATTTTGAACCCGGAACCGTCACGTGCCAACAAATCGTCGGGAACAAAAATTCCATTGCCCAATTTTCCTTCATCTGACTCTGGGAAATAGCCATCGCCTACGGCAGCGCTGTGCACGTGAATCTGGCTCGCTGATCCCTGTGGATCTACGAGTTCAAGGTTGACGCCGTTCATCGCTGCGCCAACGAACCCCTCGTTCCGGTTTGCCGCTTCGCGGTTGTAGCAAATTCCGCCACATTCGGACGCACCGTAAAACGAGTGGGTTGGCAGATTAAACTTTTTCCGGAATCCCTTCGCGGTTGCGACCGGGAGAGGGGCGCCGGCTGAAATACAGAGTCTAAGTTTTGGCAGCACGGGAACATGCTCCATTTCACAAAACGCCTGATAAAAAACAGGCATCCCCGGAAAAACTGTCGCGTTGCTGCGTGCGAGGTCCCCGAGGATGGCGCGCGGGGTTCTGTCACGACTGATGACCATTGGCACAGCGCGCGCAATTAGCGGCGTCAGAAGGTTGCTGAAACCGTAGGAGTGCGAGATTGGGATGACGCCGAAATTCAGATCAACATCGGAAATCCCCATCGTGTCGCAAATCTGATTGCAATCGGCCAGTAGCTGTTTGCTACGAAAGCGGATTGCGCGGGGTGTCGCTGTTGTGCCAGAGGTAAGCTTCAGGAGATTTGGCGGATTCTCGCGCCAATCTGGTGTGCAGTCGGCTGTCCCGAGTCGAACGATCTCTGGTGAGCCTCCGCCGGGGACAGCGGACACTAGAGCCTTAACCTTGCAAATTTTTAACGCCTCGTCGCGTTGATGTTCGCTCATTGACTGTTCTAGAGGAAGAACAACCAAATGCCTGCGCAAGCAACCGATCAAAATCGCTGGCCAATCTTCATGGTTGCCGATCTGGACAGCGAGAACGTTGCCCTCGTGGAAAACGTCGATGCTTTGCAACAAGTCGCGAGCGCGTTGTTCAACGTCGGCGAATGTTCGGAGCACTTCGCCACTGGTCGCAAAAATAGCTGGCGCATCACGCTTTCGCGCGAGCGTCTTCTCCCAATCTTGCAGCAATGGATCAGAGGATTTCATCGCTTGCGCAGAGCTCGTTGCACGAGTACATTTTGCGCTCCTTTCCAAAGATGAAAACCGGTATTCATCCAGAGTATTACGAGACCGATATTGTGTGCGCATGCGGTGCGGTATACCACAGCCGTTCCACGCGCCGCGATATTAAGATCGGTATTTGCGCCGCTTGTCATCCATTTTTCACCGGCGAACAGAAGTTCGTGGATACGGCCGGGCGCGTCGAGAAATTTGCCCGGCGTTACGGCAGCACCAAAGCCGCGCGGGCTGAAAAGAAAGCTTAGCTGCGCTGTAGCTTGGGCGGCTGCCCCGGCTGTACCGAACCCCGAATGCTTTCGGGGCTACAGATATGGACTTTAACTCCCTAATTCAACTCAAACGCGAACGCTTCGATCAACTTGAGCGCGATATTGCCGACCCGGCGCTTTTTTCCAATCGCGAGCGCGCCAAAGCGATTATGCGCGAGCACGCGAGCATCAAACAACTGCTGGCGAAATGGGATGAGCTCGAAGCCGCGCGTAAGCAATTGGACGACAATCGGGAGCTGGCAATGTCAGGCGACGTTGAAATCGCCGCGATCGCTGATGACGAGATTCCAGACCTCGAAAAACGAGTGTGCGATCTCGAACGCGAAGTTCAGATCGCGTTGCTGCCGCCGGATGAAAATGAAGACCGCGATGCGATCGTGGAAATCCGAGCCGGAACGGGCGGAAGTGAAGCGGCCATTTTCGCGGCTGATCTTTACCGGATGTACCATCGCTACGCGGAATCTGCCGGCCTAAAAACCGAGGACCTCGAATCGAGTCCGTCGGAACTCGGTGGATTTAAGGAGGCGATCTTCCGCGTTTCGGGAGAATCCGTTTTTCGAAAACTGCGTTACGAAAGCGGCGTTCACCGGGTGCAGCGCGTACCCGCGACCGAGGCGCAGGGTCGCATTCATACATCGACGGCGACGGTCGCGGTGTTGCCCGAGGCGGAAGACGTCGATCTTGAATTGAGACCGGAAGATTTGCGAATTGAAGTCTCGCGCTCCGGCGGTCCGGGCGGGCAGGGCGTGAACACAACCGATTCGGCCGTGCAAGTGTTGCACATTCCGACAGGCACAATCGTGCGCTGCCAGGACGGTCGCAGTCAGATCAAAAACAAAGAAAGAGCGCTTTCGATCTTGCGCGCGCGTCTGCTGGAGCGAAAGCAGCGCGAGGAAGCCGAAAAATATAGCGCACAGCGCCGCGGCCAGATCGGCACTGGCGGGCGTGAAGAAAAAATTCGCACTTACAATTTTCCACAGAACCGCGTGACCGATCACCGCATCGGTTTGACGCTTCATAACTTGGATCGGGTGATCGATGGCGACCTGGGTGAATTGATTACCGCGCTGCAAGCCGCCGATGTGGCCGAGCGGCTGAAAGACTCGGTGGCCGCGTGAGCAGCGTGATTCTGTCATTTCGACCGAAGTGGAGAAATCTCTTAGTGTTTTCCCATAGTCGCAGCTCGAGCAGGATAATGGTGAAAGATTCCTCGACTTTCATTCGACTTCGCTCAAGGCAAGACTTTCGCTCGAAACGAACCCGAAAAGCCCATGACTGTTCTGGAAGTGTTACAAGTCACAACTGCGTTTTTCAAAAAACATGACATTGAGAATCCGCGACTGAATGCGGAACACTTATTGGCGCATGCTCTTGGGCGAAGACGAATCGAGCTTTATCTGGACTTCGAACGGGAGCTCACCGAACCAGAACTCGGGCCATTGCGCGAATTGGTGAAGCGTCGCAGCGAAGGCGAGCCGCTCCAGCACTTGTTAGGCACCGTCGAATTTTGCGGACTCACTTTTCTATCTGACAAACGCGCAATGGTTCCTCGGCCGGAAACAGAAGAACTGGTCGAGTTCTTAAAATCCGAAATCGAAGATCCAAAATCCAAGATTGTGGATGTTGGTACTGGCAGCGGCGTGATCGCGCTCAGTCTCGCTGCGGAATTTCCTGAGGCACGGATTCTCGCGGTTGATATTTCGGATGACGCGCTCGCACTCGCGCAAGAAAATGCCATCAGGCTTGACTTGGGCAGCCGGGTCCAGTTTCTGAAAAGTCGTTTACTCGAAACCATCGAGGGAACTTTCGATCTAATTGTTGCGAATCTTCCTTACATCTCATCGCAAGACCGGCACACTCTTTCGCGAGAAGTATTGCGTGATCCGGAAGTTGCGCTGTTTGCCGGTGCGCGAGGCGATGAGCTGGTGCGTGAGCTGATTGATCAAGCCCCAACGCGGCTCCGACCGGGCGGTATGCTCGCTCTGGAAATAGGACTCGGTCAGGGCCAGGCGCTTCTTTCGGTCCTGACGGAAAAAAATTACCGCGACATTTGTTCGAAGAACGATTATAACGGCGTGACACGGTTCCTTTTTGCCAGGTATGGATAAGATCCTCGTCCACGGCGGTCATCCGCTTTCAGGTTCAATCAAGGTGAGCGGCTCGAAAAATTCATCGCTGCCGATCCTCGCCGCAACGCTGCTCACCAGGGAGCCTTCTATTGTTCACGGCGTGCCCGACTTGAGCGACACGCATTACATGCTCCAAATACTGACCCATCTGGGCGCGCAGGTGGAACGCGCCAGCGGAACGGTCAGCGTGACTGCAGAAAAGACCCACTCCGTCGCGCCGTACGACGTCGTCCGCAAAATGCGCGCTTCGGTTTGCGTGCTTGGACCGTCACTGGGCCGTTGCAAGGAGGCGACCGTCGCTTTGCCCGGTGGTTGCGTCATTGGCGACCGGCCAATTGACTTGCATCTCAAAGGTTTCGAAGCGCTCGGGGCGGTGGTGCGCGTGGAGGGTGGCGACATCAAGGTTTTCGCACCGAAATTGAGCGGAGCAGTCATCAACATGCAGAGTAAATTCGGCCCGACTGTTCTCGGCACCGATAACGTCATGATGGCGGCCGTGCTGGCTGATGGTGTGACGGTTATTGAAGGAGCAGCCCAGGAGCCCGAGGTAGTGGACCTGGCAACGTTCCTAAACAAGATGGGCGCGAAGATCGAAGGCGCGGGAACGCGCCGGATCATCATCGAAGGAGTGCCTGCGTTGCATGGAGCCGAACACTGGGTGATCCCGGACCGGATTGAAGCTGGAACATTTCTGGTGGCGGGTGCAATTGCAGGAAAAGGAGTCACCGTCAAGCGAGTGGAACCGGAGCATGTTCGCGCAACCACCGATGCCCTAGCAAGTTGCGGCTATCACCTCGATATCGGCGACCGTGAGATTTCGATCCTTCCGAATGGTGCCGCGAGCGCGCTTGAGCTAACAACAGCACCATACCCCGGATTCCCCACCGACATGCAGGCCCAGATGTGCGCGCTACTCTCCATTAGCAAGGGCACTAGTTGGGTGACTGAAGGTGTTTTTCCGCAGCGTTATATGCATGTGGCGGAGCTAAAACGCATGGGCGCGCAGGTGCAATTGGAGGGTGCTACTGCGGTGATCGATGGTGTGGATTATCTTCTCGGGGCACCGGTGATGGCCAGTGACCTGCGCGCGTCAGCCGCGCTGGTGCTTGCAGGGTTGAAGGCCGACGGAATTACCGAAGTCAGCCGCGTCTATCACATCGACCGCGGCTACGAGCATCTCGATGAGAAATTGAGCGAACTCGGCGCACACATCGAGCGGGCAAAAGCAGCGTAGTTCAATCTTTTTCCTTGCTCTCGTGGCGGCCAAGGGGCAGTCATTGTGATACGCAAACGAAAGGATAAATATGGATCAAACACCTCCACCACCACCAGCCACTTCATCCGATGTCCGAACGTGGTGTGTCCTGTGCCACGCCGCCGCATTACTCGGATTGTTTTTTCATTTCCTCGGTCACATCCTGGGACCGCTTATCGTTTGGCTCATGAAACGTGGCGACTCTCCCGAGATCGACGCCTACGGAAAAGAGTCACTCAATTTTCAAATCTCGATGTTGATCTATGACGCCATCGCCGCGATTCTTTGCATCGTGCTCATAGGCGTTCCGATTTTGATCGCACTCTGGGTGTTGAACACGGTACTTGTCATCATCGCATCAGTGAAAGCCAGCCAGGGAGAGTTCTATCGCTATCCGTTTACGATTCGGCTGATCAATTGATTGGTCTTTCACGTCGAGCGGTTGTCATCAATCGGCGCAACGTCTTTAGATTGATCACATCTTCTCGTAATTCTTTCCCCTTCGGCGTTTCCAGCACTTTCGGGATCTTGCGGAACCGGCGATCGCCCATGATAAAGCGAAAAGCAGGGAGCCCGATTTTGCCCCTGCCGATATGTTCATGTCGATCCACCCGCGAACCGCAGGCAGTTTTGGAATCGTTTAGATGGATTGCCACGAGACGATCCAAGCCAACCGCGCGGCCGAATTCGCGGAATGTCTTCCGAACCGAGGCCTCGCTGCTGATGTCATAACCCGAAGCGAAAACATGCGCGGTATCCAGGCAGACACACAATCGCTCTGGTTCACGCACGCGGCTGATAATGTACGCGAGGTGCTCGAATTTGTTCCCCAGGCATGAGCCCTGGCCAGCGGTCGTTTCGAGCGCGATCCGTGTTTTGATTTTCGAAAGACCAGAAAACACGCAATCAATCGATTCTACAATTTTTTCGAGTCCCGCTTCTTCACCCGCGCCGAGGTGCGCACCGGGATGCAACACCAAGAATGGAAGTTCCAGCCGATCGGCGCGAACCAATTCTTCCGACAGCGAACGGATCGAATTTGCGTGAAACTGTCCGTTCGTGGCGGCGAGATTGATGAGATAGTTCGCGTGGGCGAAGATCGACAATAATTCGCTGCGTTGGTGATGTTCGAGGAAGGTCCGGATTTCGTCGCGGGTAAGCGGGCGGGCGAACCACTGCATGTTGTTCTTCACGAACATTTGCATGGCAGTGCAGTCGATCGAGCGCGCGCGCCCAATCGCCAGGTTCACGCCACCGGCAATCGACATGTGCGCGCCGAGGAGAATTGGATGAATCGGCGATTCGGCGAATCGGCGAACCGGCGAGGACGCCGTTTCTCCGTCTCGGCGTTTCTTCATTTCGTTTCTCTTCACTATTGGCTCTTCAAAACGGCTGGGCGCCAATCCGGCTTCTTCAGGCTCCCGGTACCGGCGTATTCCAAAAGTTTATACACCGGAGTGAGCAGAACGCCGGGTCCCTTCATGTTGAGCCGCAGATTGAAATCAAGGTTGTCATCGAGAAAATGGACGTCGCCATGGCCGAGCATGCCAAAGAGCGTGCCATCTGCGTCGAAATCGTCGGTATGAATGATTCCCTGATCGATCTTGAAGTCTGCACTCGCTTTGTGCGCGATGCTGTATCCGCTGCCGGGAAGAATCCGGTTCAGAATTCCCGAGAGCGGCCCGAAAATAGGGATGGCGAAGACATCGCCGTCGGTGACTTCCACTTTTCCACGGCCCCGCATGGTGCGCGGATCGCTGCCGAGCCCGGTGAAATCGTACGTGCCGCTTAACAGGCCGAGTGCTGTCTTGTAGTTGTAGTACAAGTCAGTCAGCAGCGGGAAATTGATCTCGCTTACCGAAATATTTGCCCGGTAACGCGGATCATTTCTCGCAAGTGAAATGTCGGCGTTTCCACGCAGCGTGCCTGACAGAAGCTCGCCACGAATATCAATGATTTGCAATCGGTCGTTGGTGAACAGCAATCGCGCGGAGATGCGATCAAAGGGCAACGTTTTCCCAAGAAAGACGTAATCCATTCCGTTCGCGCCCTCTACCTTGACCTCCAGACGTGTGTTCTTCCCGCCGCGAAATTGATACAAACCGTTCGCCGTGACAGAGGGCGGCCGCCGAAATTTGTATGGCGCCACCGTGTTCCAAACTTTTGGATCAATCCAAAAAATGACCTCAGCAGGATTCAATGAACTTTTGATATTGGAGATGCGTACCTCGTGTTTTTTAAAATCATAGGTGAAACTGCCCGTTCCAGTGCCTTCATTGCGCGCGACGTGTAAATCCTCACAGGCAAGCGCACCGTCGGCGAAATGGATTTTAGTATCCGCGCTGTTCATCCATGTGCCGCGGAACCGGGTTCGTCCCAAAATGACGGTCCCATCGCCTTTCCAAGTCCCCGGATTGTGATCCTGGCCCCGGATCGCGAGGCGAATGGCAGGTGAACGTTGCCATTCCCACTGCCGGAGAAACTCATTCAGTTCCGGGGGTGCGATCATGCGCACCGCCTCCGGGACTATTGTGCTCTCGATGTTTAAGCGAAAATCTGCCGGCGCATCAAAAAGATCAGCCCGGACCTGGCCGGTTTGATGTCGCAGGCGCAGATCCCTGACCAGTGTGCGCTCGCCGTCCCATGAAAAATCAGCTGTTAAATCGGAAAACGGAACTTTCTTGTAATTGAACCGGCCAAAAGCAACGTGTCCGATGATATCTGGTCTGAAGCGATCCGATCGAAAATTTATGGAGCCGGAAAGTTCGACCGCGGGCGGCGCTTGAAATTCAATGCCGTCAAACGGGTCGCCCAGTCCGAATGCATCAAAAAAAGCTTTCAAATCCAGACTGCTACGCGTTTGGAAACTCGCGCTGCTTCCTTGCACATTCCAATTCGCGCGTCCGGCAAAACTGCCCATGTCATCGCTCCATTCGCAATGCGCGATGGTCAGCTGTTGATTGTTCCATTCTGCAACTGAAGAGAGGTCTCTCATTTCGTAGCTGCCCCGTCGCAGTCGATCGCCCCGAAGGGTGGCCTCGACGCGTGCCTTCTCGAGCTCAGCGACGTCCCCGCTAAATTTTATCTGGAGCGAGGGACGCATAGCGGGAAACCTGAACTTTTGCAGTTCGTTCACCGCGCGCTGCATTATCAACAATCGTCTTTGCCATTCTTCGGCTGAAAGCGCAGGCGAGGGTTGATAATTCTCGCGCTTGATTAGCTGTCCAGTGGCCGAAATCCGAATCCCGCAAAAGATTCCCTCCGCCTGACTGACGTAAATTTGTTCTGGCGGAAAATAAACATGGGCGCGCAAGTTGGTCAGCGCAGCTCTGTCGCCTTTTTCATCCGCCGTCTTGAATGGAAGAATGATTTGCGCATCCTGCACGTCGAGTGCGTTGAGAAAGGGCTCATGATGGATGAGCGCAGCGTAATTGATATCGAGCGAGACCTCGCTAATCAGGGCCAGAATGTTCTCGTGATTCTTGTAATCAAAAATCCGTACATTTTTTGCTATCAGACCGCGAAACGGGTCCAGCGTCAGGCGCCCGATGTTGGCTTCGACTCCGTGCTTGCGCAGTTCCTCCACTACCCGGTCGCGCCATTGACGGCCAAATCCTCTCTTGGCGAGGTAATACCCTCCGCCGGCAGCTCCAAGAATTACGCCAAGAATCACGAGGCGCACGAAGGTCACGGCGATTCGATGTGCCCAGGTGGATTTTCGACGATGTCGAGGCAGCCGAACCTGCGCTGGTTCGAGGACGGGCGGCATGGTCTTGGCAATCGTTAAGTCGTTGCGTCGAAGCGATGGGTCAATGTAGGGTTTTAACAGTTCAACGCTTCAACGTGATTTCAATCTCCAATCTCCCTGCTCTTAACGCGTCGTTTAATTTGATCAGCACAGTCTTTATTTCAATGGGCTGGTACTTCATCCGGCATGGCGCGTGGCGCCGGCATATGGCGTGCATGATCATCGCCGTGGTCTCTTCGGCTTGTTTTCTGACGGGATACATCATTTATCACGCGAATGTCGGCGAAAAATCTTCGGGATATACGGGATGGATTGCCGCTATTTATTTCCCGATACTGGCTACGCACGTCCTGCTTGCTTTTGTAACGCTGCCTCTGGTGATTATCACCCTTATTCAGGTGTTTCGTCGCCGATGGGATCGCCACAAGCGAATCGCGCGTTGGACGATCCCGATCTGGCTCTATGTCTCAGTCACAGGTGTGTTTGTGTATTTGATGCTCTATAAATGGTTTCCTCCCGGCGCCTGACACCAAATCTTGCACTTGGCCATTAGTTGATGTTTCATCACACGGTGTTAATGCCGCGGATGCGACAAGATTTATGGTGACGATTGCCACGTTCAATGATTCGGCCAAGGCGAGGCAACTAAAACGGCGCTTCCACGATGCAGGATTACGGGCCGATGTCCACAACGAGGCGCCCTTGCAGCAGGTTGGCTTCATGTCGCGCCCGCTGGCGAATGCAAAAGTAATGGTGGAAGACACCGATTTCGAGAAGGCTCAAAACCTGATGGTCGAATGGGAGGCGACTGATCCCGACGTCTCGGCGGCCCTTGTACGTTGCCCGCAATGCAGCTCTTCGAATATCGAATATCCACAGATGACTCGAAAATTCATGACTCCTGCGCTGGTTGGTGTGCTTTGCGCGCTCAAAATCATTCCCAAGGAGTTTTATTGCCAGGATTGCCATTTTACCTGGAGCAACCGGGAAGAGCGCACGATTGGACGCCTCTGGCATCGCTTCTTTCCAGGGAGCGAATCTGAGACTGGCGCATCGTAGGCAAAATCGATTTCAGTTGGCGGCGATTGATTCCTCGCACACGGTTCTTCCTGTGATGAATCCTGGGTTGCCTTGGCGTCTTCCGGTTAGGCCCGACTCTCGGATTTTGCTCGAAATCTCGATCATATTTTACCAGCCATGAAGTGGCTTTTCGTCTTGCTGCTTGCGTTGGTCATCTTCGGCGGCGCTGCCTGGTTTGGTTACAACACCTTTGTAAAGGAAGAAATCGCAGTAAAAAAAGAGCAGCGCGGGGAAGTTACGCCAGCGCCGGTGCCGGACATTAGTCTTCCGGAATTTCAGGCGGCGGCCCAGCTGCGACAGGAAGGAAAACTGACTGAAGCTCGTGATGCGCTTATCGGACTTATCCAAAAATATCCCACCGGGAAACATCTCGAAGAAGCGAAGGATCTGCTCGGGGAAACAAATGTTGCCATCCTCCTATCGCGTTATCCGTCTCCGGAAAAAACGGAATACGTTGTAAAATCCGGGGACGTGCTGGCCAAGATTGCACGGAAGTTGAAGACGACTCCCGAGTTGATCATGCGTATGAACAACATGAGCGGCACCATGCTGCGCATTGGCGATCATGTGCTCATCTCACACCCCGATTTCTCGATGGTTATTCAACGGAAGGCGAACTCGGTTGTGCTCCTGAATCACGGCGCGTTTTTTAAGCAATATCATGTTCGTGAAGCAAAGTTACCAGGCAAACAGCCAGCTAAAATCTCGGCAAAAGTTGCCGAAACCATGGCTTGGAAGGACGGAAAACGCGTTGGCGTCGGCAGCAAGGAGTACCTCAGCAGCACGCGATGGATCCGACTGGCCGGCGCGGCAGGGTATACTTTGTATTCGGTACCGGATTCTGCACATCCCAATCTCGATCAGCCGCCGCCGCCAGTGGGTCTCGGGCTCGCGGCTTCAGACCTTGAGGAACTCAGCAGCCTTGTGAACAACCGCATCGCTGTCACGATTACGGATTGAGTTAAAGTTAGACCGAATGGGAACGAACACGATCGCGCGAGTTGCTTGATCTTGTAACCTTTCTAACCTTTCACCTTTTAACTTTCCCATGGACTGGCAACCGCTCGATTTTGAAAAACCGATCTTTGAGCTGGAACGGCGCTTAGAGGACTTAAAGAATCACTCCGACGCGCATGATGTCGATCTTGATTCGGCTGTTAAGGCCGTTGAAGAAAAACTTCGTGAAACGCGACGGGAAATTTATGGCAAACTCACTGCGTGGCAGCGGGTGCAAATCGCGCGGCATACGCAGCGGCCGTTCGCCATGGACTACATCGAACGGTGCTTTACAAATTGGATTGAGCTGCATGGGGATCGCCGCTTTGCAGACGATCGAGCCATGCCTTGCGGTCTGGCCACACTTGGCACGCAGCGCTGCGTCGTCATCACTCACCAAAAGGGTCGCAACACAAAAGAAAATGTGATGCGCAATTTCGGTTGCGCCCATCCTGAAGGCTATCGCAAGGCGCTGCGATTGATGCGACTGGCCGAAAAATTTCGCGTGCCGGTCATCTCATTGATCGATACTCCAGGCGCTTTTCCCGGGATCGGATCGGAGGAACGTCATATTTCAGAAGCAATTGCCGTAAATCTCTTCGAAATGATGAGGCTTCGCGTGCCGATCATTGCCGCGGTCATTGGCGAGGGCGGCTCAGGCGGCGCGCTTGGGATTGGCGTGGCGGACCACGTACTGATCCTGGAAAACGCGTATTATTCCGTAATCAGCCCGGAAGCATGTTCCGCGATTTTGTGGAGGGACCGCCGGCACGCCGCTGAAGCCGCCGAGGCGCTCAAATTGACCGCACAGAATTTATTGAAGCTGGAGGTAGTGGACCAAATCATTTCTGAACCGGAAGGCGGCGCGCATCGAGACTATGATTCTGTTGCTGCCAATCTTGGCGCAGCTCTGCGCCGGGCGCTGGAGGGGATTTCTAAGATGCCAGCCGACGAACTACTGGAAAAACGATATCGAAAGTTTCGCCGCCTGGGTATCTTTTCCGAAAGTAAAACCGCCGCCGCCTCGGCTCGCTCTTGATCTGATGTTTGGGACTTGGGGTAAATTAGCCGGTTTCTGGTGGCTCAGCGCAGTCGTTGTGATCATTGGGGCGCCTGCCAACGCTGCCGAGCCGGAGTTTCGTTTCGACCGCGACACATTCGCGTTCGCAAATCAAACTGTGTTTGAATATCACGAAGGACACGCATCTCTGCGGAAAAAGTCGGCGGTGAGGCGAGACGCATATAATCGCCACTGTTTCGTAATATGCCGCACGGCGATGCAATTTAAAAAGTTCGCGCGCTTTGACCCACACGGCGCTGCGTTAGATGATGCATCATTGGCTACTCGCGTTCGTGCTGTGACACACCGGGCAGCTTGGGAAGAGCCGTTGCCGGAGGATCAAAGAATTGTTTTTCCAGGATACAAGGATCTGCGAGAAATGAGCAAGGCACGTCGCGAACTTCTGCAACAAACCATCGGCCATGGCTGGCCCAGTTACTTCCGAATCAGCAATGCGCGCATGATGTTTCAGCCGGGCGCCGGGTATCAGGAGAAGACTCACGCTCGTTTAAATGCAGCCTTGGCGCGCGGCCAGATGTTCGTTGGTTTCCTTACCACTTATCCTCGCCTCAGCATCAATCACTCCGTTTTGATTTATGAACAAAAGCCTTTTTCTCCGAATCCTGGAGTTGAGCGCTATTTAGTTTACGATCCTAACCACTCGGAATCGCCGCGCGAGCTTATCTGGTCTCCGAGCACTCGTAGTTTTTCCTACCAAAAAGATTGGGATTTTATCGGGGGCTTCGTTCGCGTTTATCAAGTTTACAGCAAATGGTTGCAGTAGTTTGTCGTTCCAAGCGAAGCTGAAGAACCTCTTAATATTTATGTCTGCGAAAACACCATAGATAGCAGCAAGAGATGTCTCGATTTCACTCGACATGACACGAAAGCGAACCAATGCCAGATCAACCGTCACCACCCAAGCCGAGTCCACCAACGCCTGCCCCGCCTCCTGAACCATTGCCGCCGAATCCTCCGCCGGTTCCACCCGTGGGAAGGTGAGATTCTATTTTGCTCGCGGAAACAAAAACCGCAGCGCCGGTTCAACCCGCGCTGCCCAAGCCGCTTCGCTGTGATCGCCGGACTGAGCTTCCATGTATTGAAGATCCTTGGGAAGTTTCCAGCCTTTCTCAACGAGACGTTTGAGTAACTCGCGTGCTTGTTCCCAACCCGGTTCGACTGTGCCGGTGTCGAGCCAGATTTTCAATGGTGGCTTCTGCTCGATAGAATCCACGAGTCGATAAATCGCGAAATCGTCCCACCAGATTGACGGCGACATCACCATCAGTCGACTGAAGGCATGCGGATAGAAAATTCCAATCGCAAGTGTAACGAGACCGCCCAGGGAGGAACCGCCTAATCCGGTAAATTCCGCATCCGGGTTGGTTCGATATTTTCGGTCGATGTAAGGTTTGAGTTCGTCGATTAGGAAATGCCCGTACTTTCGGGCCAGACCTTTGCTGCGTTTCTTGCGTTTCGCCTTGCCATCGATCACTCCCCGCGTGGGAGCGTATTCGTGGATACGTTCCTCACCCGTGTTCGCAACTGCCACGATGATGAGCGGTTCGATAAGGCTCTCTTTAATCAAGCGTTCGGCGGTTTCGTCCACGCTCCATTCCACGCCTGAAAAGGACGTCGCCGCATCGAAAACATTTTGGCCGTCGTGCAAATAGAGAACCGGGTAGCGCCGTCGGGAGAGACGCCGGTAGCCGCGCGGCAAATAAACCAGGACGTCGCGTCGGTTCCCGAGAATTTTCGACGGAAATCCGGCGTGCCGTTTAATGTTTCCAGTAAGCGTATGCTTGCGCATCGAAAAACGAGACGCTTCGCCGAAGATGGAATGTAGCGCAAGCCTGCCGGCTTGCGATTTAGCGGCCTTGCAACCAAGATGGTCGCGCTACTTCTAATGAACGAACGTTACGTCAAATGGTACACGCCGTGGCTGAGCCGCGAATTTGAAATGCTTGTGTTCGGAAATGGAGGCGGTCTGCCACTGATCCTCTTCCCGACCTCATTCGGCAGTTATTATCAAAACAAGGACTTTGGCCTAGTTGGTTCCGTGAGCGATTATGTCGATGCGGGCAGAGTGACGGTCTACTGCCCGGGCGCCATCGATCTGGAAAGTTTTTACAACAAATCGATTCATCCAGCCGATCGGATGCGCACACATAACGCGTATGAAAACGTAATCGTGCGCGACGTGTTCGATCTCGCGCGCCGCGAATGCAATTGTCATCGCGTCGCAGTTTGCGGTGCGAGCCTCGGAGCATATCACGCGGCGAACATCGCTTTTCGTCATCCTGACACCGTGAGTCATCTCATCAGCTTGAGCGGCTCGTTCGACATCAGTTCGTTCTTCAATGGTTATCACGACGATAACATTTACTTTAACAGCCCGTACGAGTATCTGCCGAACATGAGCGACCCGTGGAAATACAATCACATGGGCATCATCATTGGCACCGGCGAATGGGACAACACACGCGACGAATCGTATCGACTGTCCGAGATTCTCAATTCAAAAGGCATCAAGCACTGGCTCGACGACGGAAAATGGCGCGGCCACGAGTGGAGCTATTGGCGCGACATGCTGCCGTATTATCTGTCGGTCTTATGATTTCTCTGTGTCAATGAAACTTGTGATTGCCGCGACTGGGGCCAGCGGAACGATCTATCTGCAAAGGTTGCTGGCACAGATCGATTGTTCTGCTCACGAGGTTCATCTGGTCATGAGCGCGTCCGCGAGTGACGTTGCGAAGCAGGAGCTCGATGACTTCAAGGCTCCTTCAAATGTTTCGCGGCATTCTGAAAATGACATGAACGTTCCATTTGTAAGCGGCTCCGCGCGTTTTGACGCGATGGTGATTGTCCCATGTTCGATGGCAACGCTGGGTCGAATCGCTTCGGGTTCCAGCGACAGCGCGCTGTTGCGGGCAGCCGACGTTTTTTTGAAGGAGCGGCGGAAACTAATTCTCGTTCCCAGGGAGACACCTTGGAATTTGATTCACGCGCGCAATGTGGTGACACTGCTCGAAGCCGGCGCGATTGTACTGCCGGCGATTCCCTCGTTCTACAGCCGTCCCGATTCCATAGCCGCAGTCGTGGACACGGTCGTTTGGCGTATTCTCGACCAAATTGGGCTGCCGAACCCCCACACATACCGTTGGGGAGAGGAAAGCGCGCCGGCAAACCGCAAGAAACATTGAAAATCGAAGGTTGGCCGGCGCGATGGTTGATCGCGTTCGGATTTTATTTGCTGCAGGTTTGGGCGCGCACGTTGCGTTACGAAGTCGATGACCGGGCGGGCGTTGTCGGCAGACCGGTGACCGAAAATTATATTGGAGCGCTTTGGCACAATCGCTTGCTCATCTTTCCATTCGTTTTGCGGCGCTTTTTTTCCAACCGCCCTGGCGCGGCCCTCATTAGCGCCAGCCGAGACGGAGATCTACTTGCCGATGCAATTCAACGGTTTGGCTACGATGTTGTGCGCGGCTCAAGCTCGCGGCTGGGGGCGAGCGCTCTTCGTCAGCTTAATGAGGTGCTGGCAGCCGGTCGCGACGTGGTGATCACTCCGGATGGTCCGCGTGGTCCTGCTTACGAACTTGGCCCTGGAATTATTTTTCTTGCGCAAAAAACGGGCGCTGCGGTGTTGCCGATGAATCTGGAATTCTCGCATTGCTGGCGACTGGGAAGTTGGGACCGGTTCATCGTGCCACGACCATTTGCTAAAGTACGCGTTCTTGTTGGCCAGCCGCACCGGGTCGGAACGACTAGTACGTCGGAGGAATTTGAAAGAGAGCGTCTTGCCTTGCAGAACACCATAATGGGGCTGGTTGAAATGCGCTGATGCCGCCGCTACAGCAATGCACTTGCACGCCGGACAGTCGCAGGCAGGATTGCCTCCATCACTATGGCGAAATTGATCGATGGACGTGCGATCGCGGAGAAAGTTTATGTCGATCTTCGTCGTGAGATCGCGGAACTAAAAGCAAAGAACGTCACGCCGGGCCTCGCGGTGGTTCTTGTAGGCGACGACGCGGCATCGCGCGCTTATGTGCGCTCGAAAGACAAAATATGTCGCGAGCTGGAACTACACTCATTGAAATTGGAATTACCGGCGTCGACCACTCAGACTGAGCTTCTCAACCGCGTCGAAGAATTGAACACCGACTCCAGGATTCATGGAATCCTTGTTCAATCGCCACCGCCGGCGCACATCGACGAAGCGGCAATCGTTCGGGCCATTGATCCACGCAAAGACGTGGATGGATTTCATCCGGAAAACGTCGCAAAGCTCGTGCTCGACGATCCCAGCGGCTTTGTCCCGTGCACGCCGCTGGGCGTCCAGTGTCTGCTAATAGAAAGCAAGATCAACATTAATGGCGCGCACGTTGTGATTCTTGGCCGCAGCATGATCGTGGGGAAGCCGCTGGCCCTCCTTCTCATGCAGAAAAACGAGAAGGCTAACGCCACAGTTACTGTCGTGCATTCACGCAGCCGCAATCTCGCGGAGATTACACGCTCGGCCGACATCATCATTGCGGCAATTGGTCGCCCTGGATTTGTCAAAGCCGATCACGTGCGCGAAGGCGCCGTCGTTGTCGATGTTGGGATAAATCGCGTCGAAGACTTAGCAAGTGAGCGTGGTTATCGCCTGGTGGGTGACGTCGCATTTGACGAAGTATCGGAAAAGACGGCGGCGATTACTCCGGTGCCGGGCGGCGTGGGGCCGATGACGATCGCAATGCTGATGTCCAACACGGTCAAAGCAGCTCGGCAATCGCTGGGCAAGTCGACGTGATTCGATCAACCTACCGGTGAAGAGCGAACAATTCTCGTCGTGAGCAATTTCAAGATTGAGGGATTGATTCGCGCTGCACGGACAAAAAGCGAACCGATGCGAGGAGATAAAACCGCAGCGCGCGCCAGTCGATTGATCCAGAGTCTTCCCCGATACATTTCGGCGGAGGCACGAACGAATTCGCGAAATGCGAATTGTCGACCTTTACCACTGATGATTTTCGCAATCGCACCGGCAGCGAGCTCTCCTGAGCGAAGTGCGTAATAAATTCCTTCACCAGTAAACGGCTCCACGACGCGGGCAGCGTCGCCGATAAAAAGAAGATTTTCGTTGGCGCAGGGAACAGGCGCGCGGGTGAGCGGTGTGATGGTGCGCCAGGGTTGATCAGCGGGGATTTCGAAGTGTCGTTGTGCCCATTGCCGCAGTCTGGAAATAGTGGGTGGCCTGCCGACGAGGCAAAGATTGAGTTCGGTTTCGTTTACTGGAGCCTGACCCGAGTAACCTTCTCGAAGAAATTGTAGCACAACGCGTTTACCGAAATTTCGCGGAAGTGGAATGTGTGCCTGCAATGCGACGCGTTCGCGTGCTGGGCGCGGCAGCAAATTGCGCAGCCTCGCCACGGTGGAATTTCGTCCATCTGCGCCGACTAACACCCTCGCGAGAAAACTTTCTCCGCTGTTCGTCTCAATTTTCCACCCAGGCTGAAACACGTTGTAGCCACTCTCCTGTGGGGCGCAGAGGACCGGACGGGCCACAGGCCCGTGGCTGCAGGTTTTCTCGGAGTTGCTGTGCTTCAATGCGGTAACGGTTTTTTCCTCGCGTACGTGCACGCCAAGATCGCAAGCGCGCTTCAGCAGGAGGTTATCGAAAAGGCTGCGTTTTATCGACAACTCGCAATCCTCTGCGGTTGGAAAATCGACAATGATTTTGTGACCGTCGATGGCGATGAACTCGACCGAGGTGAGTTTTGAATGCGTCAAATCCCAAACACGCTGCGTGAGGCCGAGGCGCTCCAATACAGGCCAGCACGATGGGTTCAAGCAATCGCCACAGACTTTTTCCCGCGGAAATCTTCCCCGCTCGAGAACGAGCGTGTGCAAACCAGCCAGGGCGCAAAACGCTGCACAGCTCGATCCGGCCGGGCCGCCGCCCACGATCGCCACGTCAAATGTTTCCATCGTATGTCTAATTTCGTTTGTCATGTCGAGCGCAGTCGAGAAATCGCTGATTTTCCAGACCAAATCCAGAGATTCCTCGACTTCGCTCGGAATGACAGGACGGTTGCAACCGCGAATCTGGTCTGGCGCGCGATTCAATAGCGGGGCAAATTGACTTAGATGAGCTGGTCTCTCCCAATTTTTCGCGTAGCGGGCATTCAATTGCGGATTCACATTACGTTCTTACTGCTGATTGCCTGGCTGGCTTTCGGCTATTACGCGCAAGGCGGTTCCGCGGTGGCGGCGAGCCGCGTGATATTTGTTTTGCTTCTTTTCCTTTGCGTGGTGCTGCACGAATTCGGCCACGCATTCGCTGCGAAGGCGTTCGGGATCAATACGCCCGACATCACATTGCTGCCGATCGGCGGAGTGGCGCGCCTTGAACGAATGCCGGAGGAACCGGTGCAGGAATTGATCATCGCAGTGGCGGGGCCGTTGGTGAATGTGGTGATCGCGCTCGGTTTGTTCGTGGCAGGCGGATTCCAGGCGTTGCTCAATCCCTCGAACGTTGAAGGCGGCGGTCTCGTTGCGCAGTTGCTGACGATTAACGTCATGCTCGTCCTTTTTAATTTGTTGCCAGCATTTCCGATGGATGGTGGGCGCGTGCTGCGCGCCCTGCTTGCCACACGACTAAGTTATGCACGCGCTACACAGGTCGCCGCCAACGTCGGCCAGGGTTTTGCGTTCGTTTTTGGATTCATCGGGTTGCTCTGGAATCCATTTCTACTCTTCATCGCACTTTTCGTTTATATCGGTGCGTCTCAAGAGGCGGCCCTGGCGCAGATGAAAGATGTCTCGCGCAGGTTCCCGGTCTCCAGCGCGATGGTGCGCGAGTTTCGTACTCTCTCGGAAGATGCCAGCCTGCAGGAAGCCGTGGATGCGTTGCTTGCGACTTCGCAACACGATTTCCCAGTCGTTGATGATACCGGCAACTTCGCCGGTTTGCTGACGCGTCAAGATCTGATCGCTGCGTTGCGTAAGAACGATCCCGCGCTTCGCGTGGGTGACGTGATGCGCCGAGATATTCCCACGGTGACCACCGGAACGCGTTTCGAAGAAGCGTTCCGCATCATGCAGGAGTGCAACTGCCCGGCAGTGCCGGTGCTGGATCGGATGAAGCGTCTGGTCGGTTTACTCACTCCGGAGAACGTGACCGAATTGATGATGGTGCAATCGGCCATGCCGCAACGGCGGGTTTTGTGAGCTGAAGCGAATCATGTTGTCACCGGCCTGTGGCCGGTCCGCGTCAGACTTGTTTTCACACGGGCAAAAAACGGCCGTGGCTACAATGGCTGAACGTGACTTAACTCGCTCCAGCCTACGAACTGATGCGCATCGGCATCAGGACATAGAGAAATGGCGTCTGAATTTTCAAAACGCCCGGGCTCATTTCGTCGATGAGATCGAGAAAGACTTCGTCTTCCGTCAACGCGCGCAGGGGCGCCATGAGAAATTCCGGATTAAACGCGATGGAAAAATCGCGACCCTTGTAAGCGACGGCGAGTGATTCTTTCGCTTCTCCCACTTCCGGCGTGGTGGCAGTAATGTCGATATTGTTCTTGCTAAAGTTCAGCTTAATCGAGTGCGATTTATCGCTGGCGAGAAGGGAAACTCGCCGAAGCGAATTTAGAAATGTCTCGCGCTCGAGTTTTATCCGCTCTTTTGCCTCTGATGGAATGACCTGGCGATAGTTTGGGTAATTGCCTTCGATCAATTTCGAGACGAGCAGCGTTTTATTGAGATCAAATGCGATCTGCCCGCTGCCCATGCTAACCTTGATTTCGCCATCATCGGTAAGCAGGCGTTGCAATTCTGTCACCGCTTTCGTCGGGATAATTAAGTCAGTTTCATGGCTGCGCGGGAATTCCAGCTCGATTTCGACCATAGCGAGCCGACGCCCATCCGTCGCCACCAGCGTCAGCTTGTTGTCCTTAAAACTGAAAAGAACGCCGTTGAGGACGTAGCGAGTTTCGTCCGTCGAGATTGCGTACGAAGTCCTGCGCAGTCCGTCGCGCAAATCTTTTTGCCGGATGGTGACAACTTTTGCGTCCTCGAACTTTGGCAGCGGCGGAAATTCTTCCTCGGGCAGCCCGAGGATTTTGAAAAAGCTTTGGCCGCTGCGGATCGAAGCAGCATTTTTTCCGTTAACATCTACCTGAATTTCACTCGAAGGCAGTTCACGGACGATGTTGAAGAGGCGACGGGCAGGGAGCGTGGTCGCCCCTTCTTTTTCTACGTCCGCCTCGCAACTGCCGCGGACACCGACATCGAGATCGGTTGTCGTGAGATGGATTTCGTCGCCGTGCGCCTGAAGCAGAACATTGGAAAGGATGGGAAGAGTGGTGCGGGTGCTGACCACGTTTTGGACCTGCTGCAGGCCTTCCAGCAGTTTTTCTTTCGCGACACTAAATTTCATTATGACGGTCTAAGATGTAAAGCTTTGGGTTTTGTTCGGCAACCGCAATCTCTCTAATGTCGGGCAAGGCCGCCACGGCGGATTCGTCCGGCGGCAAGTTTGTAGCCGCGGTAGCCGGAATCGCAAGCTGGAAACACACCACTGGAGGCTCAACGCTGAAGGGAACTATCAATGAAGGATATGGTCTGGCGAATATTATCTTGTTCGGCCATCCGTCTCTTCACCAGCTTGCAGGCATGCAATACCGTCCCGTGATCGCGTCCTCCAAATGCGTCGCCAATTTCATTCAAGGACGCCTTGGTAAGTTCGCGCGCAAGAAACATCGCCACCTGCCGCGGAAAGGCGATGCTGGCCGGGCGCCGCTTGCTTGTCATATCCGCCACGCGCACATCAAAATGTTCAGCCACGCGTCGCTGAATCTGTTCGATTGTGATGGAATGGCGTCCTTCCTCCTGCAAAATATCCTTTAGCAAATGTTCCACGACCTCCTGGGTCAGTTCCTTGCCGCTGAGTGATGCGAACGAAGCTACACGCATGAGCGCGCCCTCCAGCCGGCGCACATTTGTGCGAATGCGGCTGGCAAGAAATTGGAAAACCTCATCGCGCAATCTGATCTGCATGCCGCGCGCTTTTTTCCGCAAAATCGCCATGCGTGTCTCGATATCCGGCGGTTGAAGCTCAGCAGTAAGTCCCCATTCAAAGCGTGAGACCAGCCGGTGCTCCAGATTGGCAATCTCCGAAGCAGGCCGATCGCTGGAGAGGACAATCTGTTTATGTCCGTCGAAAAGCGTATTGAACGTGTGAAAGAATTCTTCCTGGGAACGCTCCTTGCCTCCAAGAAATTGGATGTCGTCTATCAGCAGGAGATCGACCTGGCGATAACGCTTTCGAAATTTGACCAGATTACTGTGCTGGATCGCGTCGATGAACTCGTTGATGAACAGTTCACTGGAGACATAAATCACCTTTACGTTTTTCTTCTTGGCCCAAACGTATTGGCCGATGGCCTGCATCAGGTGGGTCTTGCCAAGACCGACACCGCCATAAATGAACAGCGGGTTGTATGTCCGCGCAGGCGCCTGCGCCACGGCGAGAGCGGCGGCATGCGCAATTTCATTGTTCGGACCGACCACGAAAGATTCGAACGTGTTCCGTGGGTTGAGTCCAGGCACGGTTGCGCCTGGTTTTGTGTTACCGGGCGGTTCGGGTAAAATTTTCTCCAGCGGCGCGGCATCCTCGACGGGCATTTGCACGCTCGTTCCCGACGGAGAGCAAAATTTTACCGGACGCGGGCCGCCGAGCGTAGTCACAATGGCAGTCTGCAACGCGGGCATATAATTACTTTCTATCCAAAACTGATAGATGTTGTTTGGAACGCGAAGAGTGAGCGATTTGTCTTTCGCCTCGACAAGTTCGACGGCCGAAAACCAGCGTTTAAAGCTGTCGGCGCTGATCTGCGGTTTAAGCGCGGCGGATAATTGCTGCCACAGCTGTGCGCATTTCTTGTCCATAGCAGACTTGTTAACAGTGTTACACAATCGCCACACTCGCTGATAGCGCGCACAATCGCTGGGTAAAACCCGGGCAAAGTCGAGCTAATCGCCAGCGTAGCTTCTGGGAGGAATCCTGAAGAAAACTGTCAAAAGTTCGTAAATACGAGGGAAAATGGACTGCGCTGAGCGTTAGCGATTGATTGGGTCCCCTTAGGTGGCATTGCATGTTCCCTCGTTGTTCCGGTGCCTTCTGCGTGTCGTTCATTCTCGCTGCTAAAAGTTTCTCAGAGCTGTTCACAACTTATTCACATGCGTTCTTGTTTCTGCCTCGCCAGCGGGCTTGAGACTAGAAATCGCTTTCAAAATCGACAAGAAAAAAATGAACTTTATTTGAAATTTTATTTTCATCGCGGCCAAAAATTCTCTTGACTAGAAAAAAGAAGCGCGCGTGTCCGAGAGAAAGCAAAAAGAGAATCCCACTGCTGATTGTCGCGCGGGCTCGTCTGTGACAGCAGAGCAATCGCCGCCGCCAAGCGATCAATCGATCCGCGTCGCCATGTGCCACTCCAGATTTGACCGAATTGACTGGTGCACGCAATTTTCCCGCCTCCAGAGTGCCACTGGGATGGCGATCAAAAATGCGGGCGACGCACACGAAGATAGAGAACTGGGAGGCTAACTGCACCTTTAATTGGAACAGTAGCGCAATACGCCGAATTCTTTGGACCGGCGTCATTGCCCTTTTTCTTTCTGCTGCGCAAGCATATTCAGTTGATGAGCTGTTGCCACCGTTCGGCTTTCGTTGGAACGACTCGATGGCGCATGTGGAAGCGGTGCTGCACGGCGCCAAAGCGAAGATTACCTCGCGGGAAAAAAAGGAGAATCGGGACGTCTGGACAGTGGAAGGACTGCTTCATCCAGGGTTAAAGCGCACACTGTTTACTTTTAAGCAGAGAGCGCTCGTCGCGGTGGAATTGCAATATGAATACCCGGATTGGTCGATCGAACGTTACAACCAGCGCATGGGAGAAATTCGCAAATACTTCGATGAAAAGTACGGGACAGGAAAACTGGTATCACGTTCCCGCGATACTGACACTGACGTTATCCAGACGCTGGTTGGCTATCAATGGATGGTCGGCGCGACGATGCTCGAGCTTTTTTATTTTTCTGCGCAACACGGCCCGCTGCTTTACCGGACTATTACGGTTGACTATAAGGCGATGTAATCGGTTTCGTTGCATGGCTTTCGGCATGTTGCTGCCGACGATCGCTGTTCGCCTATCGAATTCCAGCTTGCACATTCCATTCGTGTTCGCCGGGTTCATCCTGTTCAATTTGTTAATGAACGCTGGACCTAATTCCACTACATTTACCCTTGCGCCATCTTGTTCCCAACGCAATTACGGGCGACTGCGAGCGGTTTCGCTGCTGGTGTTACTAAAATCGGTGCGACTCTCGGCGTCTTTGTTCTGCCGATCTTGAAAGATAAGTTTGGCGTCCCCGCGGTCCTCGGAATGATGGCGACCGTCAGTGTTCTGGGCTTGGTCGTTACCCTGGTCTTTGGACACGAGGATACGGAAGATTGAACTGAACCACGAGCCGACGACCATTTGTCGTCGTCAACCCTTCCTTGATTGCCAAAATTGAAATCAGCTGGGATGCGGAGCCCGAGTACTCAAACCTTCGTATGTTTCCGCGACGATATGATCGACGACGGCTTTCATATCGTGGGTGCGTGCCCAGGCGGCAAGTTGTCGATCTGCGCCGGTG